>CAYWYB010000051.1:0-21891 GCA_964462145.1 uncultured Rhodospirillaceae bacterium | reverse complement strand
CGCCACGAGATCGTTCATAACCGCTATGTTGTCGAAGGCCTGCAGCGGCGCGGCGCGGTCTTTGTCGATGAACTGGTTGAGGTGCCTGACGGCGGCAGAGTGATCTTTTCCGCCCACGGCGTGGCCAAATCCGTGCCCGAGGCGGCCCGGGCCCGGGGCCTGTCTTTTCTGGATGCGACCTGCCCCCTGGTGACTAAGGTGCACCGCGAGGCAGAGAATCACCACGCCAAAGGCCGCCACGTGGTCATGCTGGGCCATGCCGGCCATCCGGAGGCCGTGGGCACAATGGGGCAACTGGCGCCCGGCGAAATCACCTTGCTGCAATCGGCGGACGAGGCCGCGGCCTTCACGCCGCCGGATGATGCCAAGATCGCCTACATTACCCAAACCACATTGTCAGTGGATGATACCGCCGCCGCCGTCGAGGTTCTTAACGGCCGGTTTCCGGACCTGGCGGGCCCGCGCAAGGGTGACATTTGCTATGCCACCACGAACCGCCAGGCAGCGGTCAAGGCCATTGCCGGGCGCTGCGACAGCCTGTTCGTGATCGGCGCCCCGAATTCCTCCAACTCCAAGCGCCTGGTCGAGGTGGCGGACGGCGCCGGCTGCGCCTACAGCCGATTGATCCAGCGGGCGGAAGATATTGTCTGGACGGATCTGGCGGGGCAAGGTTGTATTGGCATTTCCGCCGGCGCCTCGGCGCCCGAAGTCCTGGTGGAAGAAGTCCTGGACGCCTTCCGGGAGCGCTTTAACGTGACCATTGAACAAGTCACCGTGGCGAACGAAGATATGGAGTTCAAATTGCCGGCCGAACTACGCGCGCCGGAAAAAGTCTGACAGGGCGGCGGCGGGGCAACGGCGATTATGGCGGTCTACACGGATATTGATGACGAAGAACTGCGCGCTTTCGTGGCCGAGTACGACATCGGCACGGTCACTGGCCTGAAAGGCATCGCGGAAGGGGTGGAGAACACCAATTATCTGCTGCAGACCGACCAGGACAGCTACATCCTGACAATCTATGAAAAGCGGGTGGACCCCGACGATCTGCCGTTTTTTCTGGGCCTTTTGGATCATCTGGCCAGCCGTGGCGTGCCCTGCCCGCTAACGCTGCATGGCCGCGACGGCACGGCCCTGCGGCAGGTGGCGGGCAAACCGGCCGCAATCGTCACCTTTTTGCAAGGGATCTGGCCAAAGCGGCCAAAAGCAGTGCATTGCGCCGAGGTCGGCGCCGCCCTTGCCCGCATGCATATCGCGGGCCAGGATTTCCCCCAAACCAGGCATAATTCCCTGTCCATAGATGGCTGGGCGCAATTGGTCGAGGCAACCGCGTCCAGGGCGGATGAGGTCGCGACCGGCCTGGGCGCGGAAATCGCCCGGGAATACGAGGATATTTCCAGCCGCTGGCCCGCCGATCTGCCGGCCGGGGTGATTCATGCGGATCTGTTTCCCGACAACGTCTTTTTCATGGGCGATCAGTTGACCGGGCTGATCGATTTCTACTTCGCCTGTACCGATGCCCTGGCCTACGACCTGGCGATTTGCTTGAACGCCTGGTGCTTTGAACGTGGCGCCGAGTTCAATATCACCAAGGCCCGGCGCCTGCTGTCCGCATATCGGGACGTGCGCGCGGTAAGCGAGGCTGAATTGGCGGCCCTGCCCCTGCTGGCCCGCGGCTCCGCCCTGCGGTTCCTGCTGACCCGCCTGTACGACTGGCTGAACCAGGTGGACGGCGCCATGGTCAAGCCCAAGGATCCGCTGGAATATCTGCACAAAATGCGCTTTCACCGCCGGATCGGCGGGCCCGGCGCCTATGGCCTGGATTGACCCTGATGGATGAAGCCTATGGATGAGGTGGTGATCTATACCGACGGCGCCTGTTCGGGCAATCCCGGCCCGGGCGGCTGGGGTGTTCTGATGCAGTTCGGGGAGCATGAGCGAGAGCTGAAAGGCGGCGAGCCGTCGACGACCAACAACCGCATGGAATTGCTGGCCGCCATCGAGGCGTTGGAGGCCTTGAAGCGGCCCTGCATGGTCAATCTGCACACCGACAGCACCTATTTGCGCGACGGCATCACCAAATGGATCGTGAAGTGGAAGCGCAACGGCTGGAAAACCGCCGCCAAGAAACCGGTCAAGAATGTCGATCTGTGGCTGCGTCTGGAGGAAGCCATCGCCCGGCACGAGATCAACTGGCACTGGGTCAAGGGCCATGCCGGCGATCCCGGCAACGAGGCCGCCGACGCCCTGGCCCGCCAGGGCCTGGACGCCTATGGCCGGCCCTAGGCTATTACGGGGACACAATACTTAATTCCATCGAATTAAGTATTGTGTCCCCGTAATTACATGTCCAGGAAAACAGTGGAGTAGAAAACGATGCCCCTTGAAAATCTGAATTTCGATGCCGAGGAAATCGCCGCCGCGATCATGGAATGGGTCCGCGTGGAAAGTCCAAGCACCGACCCCGCCGCCGTTAACCGGATGATGGATCTGGCCGGCGAAACCATGGCGGCGCTGGGCGCGCGGATCGAACGAACGCCGGGCCGGGACGGCTTTGGCGACATCTTGATGGGCAGCTTCAACTTTGATCATCCACCGGGCACGCCGGGGATTCTGGTTCTGGGTCACCTGGACACCGTGCATCCGGTGGGCACGTTGGCTGATGAACTACCCGTGCGGCGGGATGGCGACCAACTATACGGGCCCGGCGTGCTGGACATGAAAGGCGGTATGTATCTGGCCTGCCATGCGGTTGGGAAGCTGCTGGCCCAACGGACCCGCCTGAACCTGCCGATCACCTTCATGTTTATCCCGGACGAGGAAGTCGGCAGCCCCAGCACACGGGCGGCGATCGAAGAGGCGGCCAAGGCCAGCAAATATGTCCTGGTACCGGAGCCTGGGCGCGATACGCACTTCACCTCCGGGCGGCATGCCTTCCTGCGTTACAAGCTGCACGCATACGGCAAACCCGCCCACGCCGGCCATGCAGTTAGCGTTGGCCGCAGCGCCATCAGCGTCATGGCGCGGCTGATCAGCGAGATCGAAGGCTATTCCGACATCGAGCGTGAAATCACCTACCGTGTCGGCAATATTCAGGGCGGCGGCTTTGTCAACACCATCCCCGCCGCCTGCCACGCGGAAGTGCTTTGCGTCGCCCCAACGGATGCCGCCTTCGCGGAAATCCAAAACCGCATGGGCGCCATTATTTCGCCGGACCCCGACGTCCGGGTCGAGGTAGAAGCCGGCCCCGTGCGGCCCCTGTTCCAGGCCCACGAGGGCACCATGGATTTGCTGAGTGTGGCCCAGCCGGTGGCCCGTGACGTTGGCCTGGAGTTGGACCATGGCCAGTTCGGCGGCGGCAGTGACGGTAACTTCACCGGCGCCCTGGGCGTGCCCACCCTGGACGGCCTGGGCGTAGTGGGCGCCGGCGCCCATACCAAGCAGGAGCATCTGCTGGTCTCTTCCCTGGTGCCGCGCGCGACGCTGTTCGCCGGCCTGGTGGCCGCGCTGTCGGATCGCAACGTTTAGCTGCTAAGCCCCTTCGCCCGCATAGGGATGCACCCGGGCCCAGTGTTCGGCGATGGCCTGGCGTCCGGTAATCCAGACATCGTCGTGGCCGGCGATATAGTCCAATAGCCGGGCCAGGCCGGCGGCGCGGGCGGGGTGTCCCATCAGGCGCTGGTGCAGGCCGATGGACATCATCTTGGGCTGGCTCTGTCCCTCCGCGTACAGCATGTCGAAGCCATCCTTGACGAAGCTGAAAAAATCATCGCCATGGGCGAAATAGCCACGCCCGAACTTGCTGTCGTTATGGGTCAAACTGTACGGCACCACCAGATGCCCCTGCCCGTCCATGGTGACCCAGTAAGGTAGTTCGTCATTGTAGGAGTCACTGTCATAGAGAAAGCCGCCATGTTCCAACAACAAACGCCAGGTATTGACGCTGGGTCCGGTGCGGCAATACCAGCCGCTGGGCGGCGCCCCGAACATGCGGGTCAGCGAGGTCACGGCGCGGGCGATATGGTCGCGTTCCTCGTCCTCGGACAATTTGAAATGTTCGACCCAGCGCCAGCCGTGACAACAGATGTCATAGCCGCCGTCACGAATGGCGGCGGCGGCATCCGGATTTCGCTCCAGAGCCAGGGCGCAGGCAAAAAAGGTCACCGGCAGGTTACGTTCCTGGAACAACCGCAGCAGGCGCCAGAAGCCGACCCGGCTGCCATATTCGAACATGCTCTCCGCCGCCAGGTCGCGCTCCCCATGGGCCGTGGCGGACTGCGGCATTTCGGTCAACGAGGCTTCGGAAAACCCATCACCGTCTGGAACCGAGTATTCTGAGCCTTCCTCGTAGTTGATCACGAAGTTCACCGCCAAACGCGCACCGCTACCTACGCCATTGGGCCATTGCGGATCAGGCGGCGTGGCCCCATAACCAATCAGGTCGCGCGGATAGTTATTCGCCATGGCAGTCCTCTTTTGACATCGGTTCGCCCTACATCACCATTTGTTTATGGGCAACCTTAACCGCCCCAGGTAATTTCTACCTTGTTCCCATCGGGATCCGTACCCACGCCTGTGCCCTTTCCCGCCTCCTTGATTTTGTACGAGCCGGACGCCGTTCGGCCATCGGAGCAAGCGATCGACCAAGTGCCATTCACCGGCGCCGCATTGCCGGACCCCAAATACGTTCCCTGGCAGACAATGTCCTCCGCGGTCGCCCTAATTGATCCACTGGCGCCTTTTTTGGGGTACTGCAACGATCCTAAAAGGATGCCATCCTTGTTTTCCCAATGCACAGCGAAGGGGACGGTTCTGGTTTGGTTAGCAGGGGGCCTTTTTTGCACGGAAGAGAGGCGTTCTTGCACATCGGGTTTGCTGGTTATGCTTGTCTTGGATAAATGGTAGTCGAGTGCCCTTTGGAGTTTTTCCTTATTATCCATACAAAGGTCCGCACAATTAGTACAAATATCGGCGCCGCTAATAGAAGCATGATGAGCTCCATCTTCGAATTGAGCATTGCCACGGTAAAATTTCTGCAATTTTCGAGATTTATCTATGATCAATTTTTTTCGAAAAATTCCGACAAATTGCTGACATAGATCAATAAATTCAATGACATAGCCAGCTTGCTTTGCTGTCGACCATTCTCTGTAGCCAGCTACGGACTTTTCAGTGCTTAATACCAAAATCACCGAAATTAATAATCCAATTATTATAGATCTACTTACGACCCCACCATTCTTAACAATTGTCTTCATTATAGAATTTCTTTCCTCGCCAAATGGCCGGCTCTGGCCTGAGCACAAATCGATGCCGCAATGCCCACCATATAGTTGAAGCGCATGGTCGGAAATTGTCAATGAGGATTGATATTCCACCTCTCCGACAAAAAACCCCGCCCGAAGGCGGGGTTTCTTGAGAGTCTCAAATATCGGAAAGGTTCAGTTCAGATGCCGGCCCAAATCCGCGGTGGCAGTGGCGATCAGATCATCGGCGCGATCGCCCTTGACTTGCTCGGCAACCACCGCCGTGGCCGCCGTGATGGCGATCTCGATGGCGGCATCGCGGACTTCTTTTTCCGCTTGCGCTTCGGCCATGGCGATTTTGTCCAGGGCCGACTGCTGCCGCCGGGCGATGGCCTCGTCCAGCTTTTTGGCCGCGATCTCGGCTTCGCGCTGGGCCTCTTCCTTGGCATGCGCGATAATTTCCTCGGCCTCCGACAGCGCATCACGCTGTTTGCGCTCGTAAGTGGCCAGCAATGCCTGGGCCTCTTCACGCAGCTGCCGGGCCTGTTCCAGGTCTTCGGCGATCTTGGCCGAGCGCTCATCCAGCGCCTTGGTCAACATACCCGGCACCTTGAGATAGAACAGGATGGCTATGAACAGTAGAAAGGCCGCGCCGACCCAAAATGTCGCGTCCATCAGCTAGCTCCCACTCGCGTTCTGCTGTATCGCCGCATCGACCGCCTGCTGGACATCCGCCGTGTCGACCGAACCATCGATCAGACGTTCGGCGGCGGCCTGGGCCAGTTCGGTGGCGACACCGCGCAATTCGGTCAAGGCATCGTTCTTGGCCGCGGCGACGCGTTCGGCGGCAGCCGCCGCCTCCGCCGCCAGGGCTTCCGAGACCTCGGCGCTGCGTTTTTCCGACGCCGCGGCAGCTTCCGCACCGGCCTGGGCAATGGTTGCCTGCGCCTGGGCGCGGGCCTCCGCCAGGGCCGCTTCGTATTCGCTGATCACGGTTTCGGCTTGCGTCTTCAGCTGCGCGGCCTGGTCCAGGTCATCGGCAATCCTGCCGTGCCGGGTTTCCAGTACGTTGGCCACGCGCGGCAATGCCACCCGGGCCATCAACAGATAAAGCGCGATAAAGGAAATCACCAGCCACACCATTTGTGGCGCGAAATCCTCCATCCAAAATTGAGGCATGCTCTCGCTCCGTTCCTAACGCTTCAAACCCCGGGCCTCGTGCCCAGGGCCGTTCCAACGCCGGGCCTTGCCCGGCACCGGATTAGAAGACGAACAGGATGATCAGCGCGACAACCAGCGCGAACAGGGCGATGGCCTCGGTCAGGGCAAAACCCAGAATAACCCGGCCAAACACGGCCTGGGCCGCACCTGGGTTGCGCATGGCGCCGGCAACGTAATTGCCGAAAATCAGGCCAATACCAATACCTGCGCCGCCCATGGCGATTGCGGCAAGACCGGCACCGATCAGCTTCGCTGCTGCTGGATCCATGATTAAAATTCCTTCGTTTTCAAGAGAGTGGATGGGAATGGGTAATATATCGGACCTTGCCCCGAATCAATGCCCATCAATGCTCCAAATGAATGGCATCATTGAGGTAGAGGCAGGTCAGAATGGTGAAGACATAGGCCTGAAGCACCGCGATGGCGACTTCCAGGCCGGTCAGGGCAACGATCAGAGCGAACGGCAAAACGCCGAACACGCCCATCTGCACAACAAACGCGCCAAACACCTTCAACATGGTGTGGCCAGCGGTCATGTTGGCGAACAGACGAACCGAGTGGCTGATCGGCCGCATGAAATAGGACAGAACCTCGATCGGAACGACCAGGAACAACATCACCAGGGGTACGCCCTTGGGCACGAAGAAGGACAGGAAATGCGTCCCGTGCCTGGTAATACCGATGAATGTGGTCAGGATGAAGACTGACAGCGCCAGGGTAATGGTAACGGCGATGTGCGAGGTAACGGTGTAGCTGTAGGGCAGCATGCCGAGCAGGTTACACATGACGATGAAGCTGAACAGGGAGAACACGAAGGGGAAGTATTTCCGCCCCTCGCTGCCGATTGTTTCCTTGATCATATCGGCGATGAATTCGTACCAGAGCTCGGCCACGGACTGCCAGCGCCCCGGCACCATGGAACGCTTGGAAGTGGTCAGAACCAGGAACAGCGTCGCCACGATAACGGCGCCGAACATGAAAGCGGCCGCCTTGGAAAATGACACATCCAGGCCGCCCAACTGCCAATCATTCAGCCGGCCGATGACGAACTGGTGCATCGGGCTACTATGATCAATGTGGCGTTCAGCGCTCACGCCGTTCTCCCTTATCTTTCTCTACCGTACTCGTCTTACCCGCCAGTGACCCAGATGGCGGCTCGGTTGGCGACCCAGTCAGCTTTTGAGCTTCCAAAGCCTCCATGGCCCGGGCGTCCATCCGCATCGCGGTTCGCACCGCATTATTTATGCCCGCCGCGCCGCCAAGAAACAAGAACAGCAGCATCAACCACGGTTTGGTCCCGAACCAATAATCCAGGGCCCAGCCGATGGCGGTACAAACCACAAGTGCAACGACGATTTCAATAGAAATTCGCCATGCCGCACCAAGATCGGCACCAGCCCCTTTCTCCAACGCCTCCAATTCCGCCGCCGTTTTCTCAAGCCCCGCCTGGTGGCGGGCCTTAGAGATCCTGCCACCCAGTTCATCCAGGGAAGGGTCTTCCAAGGAAGGGGGGTGTTGCGGATTGGTCATGTCGCTCGAAAGCTGCGCCGTGGTTGGATACTCGATCAGCCAGGTACCGGTTGCCGTTCCGGCGGCCATTTATCATGTCGAAACCTGATGATTCCCCAGTATTTCATGGGCGGAATCCAGCCCCGGCAAGACATTACAAGCACCCGGCCACGACTGGCCGGAAGCGGGCGCACGATACGAATTGACCCGTAACCTGTCAAGGGCCAATGACCGCGCCTTAACTATATGATTTTCCTATATAATTTACCAATGTGACAATTTAGCTCACCACCGCCCACGGCATGCCGCCCCCAAGTCATCCGCTGGCCCGGATACGTTCCGCGCGCTCCAGGTCGACCGAGACCAGTTGCGAGACGCCGCGCTCGGACATGGTGACGCCAAACAGGCGGTCCATGCGGGCCATGGTATAGGGATGATGGGTAATAATCAGGAAGCGGGTACCGGTAATCCGGGCGATCTCGTTAACCAGATTGGTGAAGCGTTCCACGTTGGCATCATCCAGGGGCGCGTCAACCTCATCCAGCACGCAAACAGGCGCGGGATTGGTCAGAAAGACCGAGAACAGCAATGCCAGCGCCGTCAGGGTCTGCTCCCCACCCGACAACAGGGAGAGATTTTGCAGCCGCTTGCCGGGTGGCGAGGCCATGATTTCGAGGCCCGCCTCCAGCGGATCATCCGAATCCGTCAGGCTCAGATGCGCCTTGCCGCCGCCGAACAGACGCACGAACAGATCCTGGAAATGACCATCAACAGTCTTGAATGCGCCCAGCAGACGTTCCCGCGCCTCCTTGTTCAGGCTGTAGATACCCTGGCGCAGGCGGGTGATGGCGGCCTCCAGATCGGCCCGTTCCGTGACCATGCCTTCAAGCTGTTCTTCCAATTCCACTGCTTCCTGTTCGGCGCGCAGGTTGACCGCGCCCATATTGTCGCGTTCCCGCTTCAAACGCTCCAACTTGCGTTCGGCCTCATCCAGGGGGGGAAGCTCGGCATCCGGCTCGATCTCAGCCTTGGCCAGAACCGCCTGGGGCTGACAATCCAGGGTCTCCTGAATCCGCCGGGTTACCTCGGCCCGGCGCTCCTCGCATTGTTCAACGCCGGCTTCGCCGCGCACCCGCTCTTCCCGGGCGGCGGCCAGGGCGCTCTCGGCCCGGCGCTGGCCGACCGCCAGTTCGCCGACCGCCGCCTCGGCCTGGGCCAAGTCATCGGCGGCCTTGTTGCGGGTCGCCTCCGCTGTTTCGATCTGTTCCAGCAAGGCTTGCCGCTGCCCGGCGATCTCGGCCGGCTTGCCCTGCAATACTTCCAACTCCTCCCGGCCCGCCGTGGCCCGTTCCCCCAGGGCGGCCAATTGCTCTTCCGCGCCCGCGGCCCGGCGGCGCCAACCGTCTTGCTCGCCGGCAATAGCCGCCACCCGGTCGGCCCGCATCTTGGCCTCGCGCTGTAAACGGTCGCGTTGGCCCCGCGCCTCGACCAGATCGGTCCGTTGCGCCGAAACCTGCGCCCGCAAGGCCTCAAGCCGCTGGCGCAGATCGTCCAGGGGCGGCAGAGCCGACAACTGTTCCTGGGTCTCGCCCACTGCTGTCTTGCTCTCTTCCAGATCGGCTTCAATCTGGGCCAGGCTTTCCTGCACCGTTGTCATGCGGGCGGAACGCGCGGCGGCGTCCTTTTCCGCCTTGGCCTGGGCATTGCGCCCCCGGTCCAGAGCCTCACGGCCAAGACGGGCTGCTTCCCGCGCCGTCGCCCGGGCGCGGGCGGCTGCTTCCAGATTGTCCCGCGCCACCACCAGGCCATCACGGGACTTCTCCAGCCCCGGCGCCAATTCGGCGCGGAAACGGCCCAGTTCGGCCAGCCGGTTGCCCTGCGCCAGACGCACGGCGGCGGCGGTTTCCGCCCCTGCTGTGACAGTAAAGCCGTCCCAGCGCCACAGAGCACCGGCGACGGAGACCAGACGCTGGCCATAGGCCAGCTCGCCGGTCAGACGCGCCGCGTCGGCCTCGTCGACCACACCGACCTGCGACAGGCGCCGGGCCAATGCCGGCGGCGCCTTGACGTAATGGGACAAGGGCGTCGCCCCCGCCGGCAGTTCCGGCGCATCGTCTCTGGGCTCTAAAGTGCGCCAATGTACCGGCGCGGCTTCATCGGTCGGAACATCCAGGTCATCACCCAGGGCCGCGCCCAAGGCAGCCTCATAGCCGGGCTCCACCGACACCGCGTCGATCACGGCGGGCCAAAGATCGGCATCCGTCTGCCGCAGCAGTTCCGCCAGGGCCTTTTCCTCCGCCGCCAGTTGGGCATCCTGCGCCTCCAGCTGCTGGCCGGCCTCGCGGGCCTGGGCAAGGCTTTCCTCGCAGGCGCCGTGGGCCGCCTCGCTCTGCTCCAACCCGGCGACGGCTTCTTCCGCTGCCTGTTCGGCTTGCGCCAAGGCTTCGTTTGCCTCCGCCAGACGTTCGTCGCCCTGGGTTTCCGCCGTCAGGCGCTCGTGGGTTGTCTTGGCCTCGGCCTGGCGCTG
The DNA here is from genome assembly GCA_964462145.1 of uncultured Rhodospirillaceae bacterium. Classification (GTDB taxonomy): domain Bacteria; phylum Pseudomonadota; class Alphaproteobacteria. The sequence goes on along the minus strand of CAYWYB010000051.1, from coordinate 11,388 downwards.
GGACAGGCGCTGCAAGCGCTGTTCCGCCGTGGCCAGGGCCTGGCGCAGGGCTTCCGACTGGGCCGCGCCCTCGGCGACCTGATCGGTCAGAGACTGCAACTCGCCCTCGCCCTCGCCTAGGACCGACGCCGCCGCCGCGACGCGGCTCTCGGCCTCGGCGCCCGCCTCGGCTTCGCCCGCCTGCTGCTCGCGCAACTGCTCCGCCTCTTCGCCGAGGCGGGCGATGGTGGCGGCGGCTTCCTCGCCCAGGCCGCTTTCGCGCTTTTGATCGATCTCGATCTGGCGCAGACGGGCCTGCAACTGGGATGTGGCCTCCGAGATTCGCTGTTCTTCCTGGTCCAGGCCGTCGCGGGCCACGGCCAGACGGTGCAGCACCGCCGCCGCCACGGCTTCCGCCTGACGCAGATCCGGCAGACCGTCGGCGCCTTCGGTGTGCGCGGTGGTGGCTTGCGCCGCTTCCTGGATCAGGCGGGCGACCTGGCCGTTGGCCTTGGCCAGCTCCTCGCCGGCACTTTGCAATTGCTGCTCCGCACGCTGAAACAGCAGGTGCAGCTGAATGGATTCGAAATGGCGCACCTGCTCGCCGATCTTGCGAAAGCGTCGGGCCTGGCGGGCCTGACGCTTCATGCTCTGCAACTGCGCCTCCAGCGACTGCATGACGTCGTCCAGACGCTCCATGTTGTTTTCCGCCGCCCGCAGACGCAATTCCGCCTCGTGCCGGCGCGAATGCAGGCCGGTAATGCCGGCGGCCTCTTCCAGCAGGGCCCGGCGATCAGCCGGCTTGGAACTAATGATCTCGGCAATACGGCCCTGGGAGACCAGGGACGGAGAATGGGCGCCGGAGGCGGCATCGGCGAACAGCAGCTGCACATCGCGGGCGCGCATTTCATTACCGTTGACCCGGTAGGCGGAGCCGCGCTCGCGCTCGATGGCCCGGGTCACTTCCAGATCGTCCGAATCGTTCAGAGAGGCGGGCGCGGTGCGGTCCCTGTTGTCGATAACCAGGGAGACTTCCGCCAAATTACGGCTGCCGCGGTTTTGCGAACCATTGAAGATCACATCGTCCATGGCGCCGCCGCGCATGCGCTTGGCCGAGTTTTCCCCCATCACCCAGCGCAGGGCCTCCACCAGGTTGGATTTGCCGCAACCGTTCGGTCCGACCACGCCGGTCAGGCCGGTTTCGATCACCAGTTCCATGGGATCGACGAAGGATTTAAAGCCACTAAGCCGTAGTTTTGTAAAATGCACCTGGTTGTTTCCCCATTTCGGTACGAATTGTTATCTTCTCGCTAATTCCGACGGATCCTATTTCAACAAACCGGTCAGCAGCTCGTCCCATTTGTCGATGGTCATGTTGCCGGAGGTCTTTTTGCCGTTGACGATGAAGCTTGGCGTCGAGTCGACTTCGAACTTCTTGTTGCCGTCCAGGCGAGTCTGCAAAATCATGTCGGCCAGCTGCTGATCCCGCATGCAGGTCTGAAAACGCGCCTCGGTAAAGCCGCCCAAACGGGCAATGTTGCCCAGGGCCGCTTGCGGATTGGCCGCCTTGGCCCATTTCAACTGGCTCTTGAACAACACGTTCAGCATGCCGAAATAGCGCTTCTCGCCGGCACAGCGCGCCAGCATGGAAGCCTGCAAGGCCAGTGGATCAAACGGAAATTCCCGAAAAATCAAGCGCACCTTGCCGGTATCGATATACTTGGCCTTGAGCTCCTTGAAAGTGTCCATATGGAAGTTGGCACAATGAGGGCAGGTCATGGAGGCATATTCGATCACCGTCACCGGTGCATCCTTGGCGCCCAGGACCATATCGCCGACCGCATAGGGCGGTGCTTCCGCCCGGGATGGCGCGGCAAAAAGCACCAGCGCGCAAAGCAAGGCCACGATAGGTGAAAACACTCTAACTTGGGTCATTCCATCTCCTACCCACAACATGTGGTATTAATTATAGGCCTGCCGGTTCAGACTCACAAGCCTCTCGATGCTAATTTGACAACACATTGGGGCGAAAAGGTGACGATCAAGACCTCGCCCAATAAGTTTTAATCGCTCTTTTCCGGCGGCACCCGCCGGCCCAGGACAGAAGCGCCCAAACGCTCCAAGGCCTGGCGCAAATCGGGGCTTTTTGTCGCCTTGGTCCGGGCCGTCAGTTCGGCCGATTCGGCCCCCGTCAGAGCCCTGGATGCCACCTCGTGGGGCTTTTCCGGCACCGGCAACGGGCCCTGCAATAATTTTATCCGGTCCACGGCATGGTAGCCGTAAAAGCCGTTGATCCGCTCGATCACCGTGGGCGCCATATGCTGCAATTCCACCGCCGCCGCGCCGGCGACGCGGATATGCAGCACCGCGCCCGCCACGTCGCCGCGCCTTTGTTGCAGCTTTTCCGGCGCCGTCAGGGCGGCCAGTTCGGGGCCGACGATATCGGGCCAGCGGGCGATCACCTCGCCCTCGGCGAAACCACGCCGGCGCAAGGCGGCAGCGGTGGCCCGGCGCAGGATGGAGCCGGCGGCCACGGGGCGGCTTTTATGGCGGCGTTCATTCATCAGCCCATCTTGTGGGAGAACGCCGACAGAGTCATCCTGCAAGCGCATGGGGCACAATAAAATTTTGGTGAATTCAGATTAAGTTCGTCGGCACTAAACTGCTCTCCTGGTACGACGGCCAGCACCGCAAGCTGCCGTGGCGGGCACCGCCCGGCGAGCTGGCGGCGCCCTATCATGTCTGGCTGTCCGAAATCATGTTGCAGCAGACCGTGGTCAAAACGGTGATCCCCTACTTTCTGCACTTTCTGCAACGCTGGCCAACGGTCGAAGATCTGGCCGCCGCCGAGCTGGATCAGGTGCTGCATGCCTGGCAGGGCCTGGGCTATTACGCACGCGCGCGCAACCTGCACAAATGCGCCCAGGTCGTGGCCACAGAACATGACGGCGTCTTTCCCGATACGGAAGACGCCCTGCGCGCCTTGCCCGGCATCGGCCCATACACGGCGGCGGCGGTCGCCGCCATTGCCTTTGGCCGCAAGGCCTCGCCCGTAGACGGCAATATCGAACGGGTGGTCGCGCGCCTGTTCGCGGTGACGGCTGCCCTGCCCGGTGTTAAGCCGGAACTGCGCCGTCTGGCCGCCGGCCTGACACCCGAACAGCGCGCCGGTGATCATGCCCAGGCCCTGATGGATCTGGGCGCAACGATCTGCCTGCCGCGCACACCCTTGTGCGACCGCTGCCCTCTGTCCAAGGCCTGCAAAGGACGCAAGCAGGACATCGCCGCCAGCCTGCCCCGGCGCCAACCCAAAGCGGCGCGGCCAACCCGTTACGGCGTGGCTTTTTGTCTGTTCGATGATACGGGCCGCCTGCTGCTGCGGCGGCGGGCCGAAAAGGGCCTTTTGGGCGGCATGATGGAAGTGCCTTCAACGCCTTGGTGGGAAGAAACATGGCAAGAGGATGAGATCCTCCGTCACGCTCCGCTAGATACGGAGTGGCGCCCTCTGCCAGGAACCGTTGTTCATGTCTTTACGCACTTTCGCCTGGAGCTGACGGTGCAATTGGGTACGGGCGGACGGGCACCGGGCAATGATGAAATCTGGCAGGCGCCAGAAGACCTGGGCCAACTAGCGCTACCGACGGTGATGAAAAAGGTGCTGAAGCAGGGGCTGAAGATTTAATGCAGCTCGGACCGCAGTTTCTGCCGCAGCAGATCGATGGGCAGCAATTTGCCCCGTTCTTCAAAGCACCAGAAGGTCCAGCCATTGCAGGCCGGCGCCCCTTGTACGGCGGCACCCACCTGATGGATCGAGCCACGCGAGCGGTTCGCCACCACCGAGCCATCGGCCCGGACACGAGCCGCGTAACGCCGGCGGGAATCGTACAATGTAGCGCCGGGGCGCAGCATGCCGCGCTCAACCAGCCAACCGAAGGGAATGCGCGGCAAGGATCGTTTCGAAGGCGTTACATCCAGATCCTGCTCCCCCAGCGGGGCCACCGCGTCAATGCGCTGGCGGGCCAGGTCCACATAGCCGGGATCGGCGTCGATGCCGATAAAATCCCGGCCCAGATGTTTCGCCACCGCGCCCGTGGTACCGGTACCAAAGAACGGATCAAGCACCAGATCGCCGGGATTGGAAGAGGCCAGGAGTACCCGGTGCAACAAAGCCTCGGGCTTTTGCGTCGGATGGGCCTTTTGGCCGTTTTCCTTGAGACGTTCCCCGCCCGAGCAGATCGGCAGCAGCCAATCGCTGCGCATCTGCAAATCCTCGTTCAGCGCCTTCATGGCCTCGTAGTTGAAGGTATAGCCCTTGCCGTTCGGCGAGGGGGTGCACCAGATCAAGGTTTCATGGGCGTTGGTGAAACGTTTGCCGCGAAAATTCGGCATTGGGTTAGTCTTGCGCCAGACCACGTCATTAAGGATCCAAAAGCCCAGATCCTGCAAAATCGCGCCAACGCGGAAAATATTGTGATAGCTGCCAATAACCCACAAACCGCCCTTGGGCTTGAGGATACGCTTGGCTTCGCTCAACCAGGCGCGGGTAAATTCATCATAGCTGGCAAACGTATCGAACCGGTCCCAATCGTCGTCGACACCGGCGACCCTGCTGTTGTTCGGACGATGCAGCTCGCCGCTTAACTGCAAATTATACGGCGGATCGGCGAAAACCAGGTCCACGGATGCTTCGGGCAAGCGGGACATCACCTGAACGGTATCGCCCAAGTGTATGCTGTTGCGCTCTATTTTTTGCTTCTTTGTCATAGCGGCGGCGCATACTGGTCGAGAGCGAATCACCAGTCAACTGATTTTTTTGTTTGGACTCAGCCGCTTAGGCCGGACTCTAAAAGCTTCCGTATAGGTTTGAAGCTGTGGCGGTGCATTTCGTTCGGTCCCAACCGCGCCAAACCCGCCCTGTGCTCGGCGGTGCCATAGCCCGCATTGCGTTCCCAACCGAAGCCGGGAAAGCGCGCCGCCAGGGCCGTCATCTCCCGGTCGCGGGTCACCTTGGCGACGATGGACGCCGCCGCGATGGACAGGCAGCGGCCATCGCCCTTGACCAGGGTTTCAACGCCGCAGGGCAGGTCCGGCGCGCGGTTGCCGTCGACCAATGCGTGCCCTGGGGCATAACCCGGTGCCTCCGCCAGATCCGCGACGGCGCGGGACATTGCCAGCATGGTCGCGGCCAGAATATTAAGGCTGTCGATCTCAGCCACCTCGGCCCGGCCCACGCCGATCACGGCGACCTCGCGCAACTGCTCAAACAGCACTTCCCGGCGCGCCTTGGCCAGGGTTTTGGAATCCGCCAGACCGGCTGGGATGCTATCGGGCCGCAGGATTACCGCCGCGGCCACCACCGGCCCGGCCCATGGCCCCCGTCCCGCCTCGTCAATACCGCAGACAGGGCCCAGGCCGCGCGCCGTGGCGGCAGCCTCGAAAGTATAGTCCGCCTCAAGCTTCGCTTTTGCCATTCCTATCACTGTCGCTGTCGCTGTCATCATCGGCATCGAGACGGGCGTCATCGCCGCTATCGTCACCGGCTGTCATATCCTCGGCCGCGCGTCGCCCGCCCGCGCCCAGATGCATGGAAAACCCGATGGCCGATGGGCCATGGTCGCCACGGCCTTGGTTTCGGGTGCGAACAGGTCATGCAGATACTCTCTCAGGGTCTGGACATTGCTGCCGACAAGGCGTTCCAGACGGCGGCTGAAAATCAGCCACAGGGGCGAGAGCATCAAACTCAAGGCGATAACGGATACGGCAATCCGGCCATTGTCGTCCATGATCAAGCCGGAGCCGACGGCGGCGGCCACCAGCACGAAGGAGAACTCGCCGATCTGACCGATGGAAACACCGACAATCCAGGCCCGTGGCCAAGGCTCCCGCAACAGCCGCAGCACGGTCACGTTCATAATGGTTTTCAGAACCGTCACCACCAACAGAATGCTCAAGACCTCGGCCAGATGGTCCCAAATAAAATCCAGGTCCAGCAACAATCCGATGGACACGAAAAAGACCATCAGCAAAACGCTCTGAATGGGCCGGGCCGCCGCCAACAAAGGTGCCCGCGCGGTGGAGTTGCCAATCCAAAGGCCGGCCAGAAAAGCGCCGTAGGCCGGTGACAGGCCCATCAGGGCCGAGACCAGCGCCGCGCCGAAGCAATAGGCCAGCGCCGTGATTGCCGCCAATTCCGCGTTGCCGTGCATGGTGCGGGCAAACGGCACGCCAACGCGGGAGCGCCGGGTCAAGAGGGCGATCATAGCGGCCAGCAAAGCCACGGCGGCGAACAGCTTGACATAGCCCATTACCGGGATACCGCCGCCGCCCGCCAGGCCGTCGACGATCAGCAGCATGGGCACGATAGCCAGATCCTGGGCGATCAGCACCGCGATTGCCGTCCGCCCGATGGCGGTGCGCAATTCGCCGATATCCTCCAACAGCTTGATCGCCACGGCGGTGGACGACAGGGCCACGACGAAGCCCATGACGACCGCCGTCTCGACGGAGTAGTGAAAGACCTGGGCCACCACCAACATGGCGCCGATGGAGAGAATAATCTGCGCCCCGGCGCCCAACACCGCCAGGCGCAGCACCCGGCGAAAGGCCCGCAACGAAAGCTCCATGCCGATCACGAAGAGCAACAGCAAGACGCCCAGTTCGGCCAGGGTTTCGATCGGCGCCCGGTCGGGAAACAGATCGAATCCCGATGGCCCAAGCACGACGCCCGCGACGATGTATCCGACAATCGCCGGCTGGCGCAGACGCTGCAGCACCAGACCGAGGATCAGGGCGCCGGCGGCCAGCAGGGCAATTTCGAATAGGCCGTCGGTGTGCATCTCTAGGCCGCCTTGCCGCCGGCAAACAGCAGTAGGTTCAGGCCATGAAGAATCTCGAAAATCACGGCGAATTTGGCTTCGAAATCCAGCCAGCTCATCTTTGTGCCACCGGCCCGCAAACGGCCATGAATCTGCCGCAGACTGCGTCGGCCATCAATCAGGGCGACGATGTCGGCTGCACCTTCAGGCAATTCGAACTGGCGTTCGACGCCGCCCAATTCGGCACTTAATCGCGGCGATTTCTCCAGACTTGCGGCCAGGCGCTCCGCCGCCATCTCGCGCAGCGCGGGCACCATTGATGGTGCAATATTGCCTGCCGCCCCGCCCGTCTCATTGCCCTGACGCACGGCATAGAAAACATGTGTCTTCATGGCACCCGACAATTCCTCGGCCAAGGCCCAGCGTTCCACCGCCGGCAGGGCCGCGGCACGGGCACGCAGCTCCGCGTCTTCGAGATAGCTGCAGGGATCATAGGCACCGGGGGGCAGGAAACCGGTGATGCGCAGATCCGCGCCAGCCACCAGTTCGGCAATTTCGCCCACCAGGTAGGCCCGGTCGCGGCTGTGCAGCAGCAGATCGTGGAAGCCCGCATCGTCGCCCGCCAGGTGGTCCGACAGATGCTCGTTGCGTTTCAACCAATTGCCAGCCGGCATGTCCGCCACCAGCCGTCGCGCCAGATCAAGGCTCTCATCGACCGGATCATCACCGGCCAAACGTGCAATAGCGCGCTGTGCGGGATAGACCCCCGTGCGCCCCAATTCGCCATAAAGCATCAGACCCAGACCGCCCTGCTCCGCCAGCACCGAAGTCAGCGCCGCCAAGCCCTCATCGGGGGCGGCAAGATGATGCAGCACGCCGCAACAATCGATGTAATCAAACGGCTGCCAGCCCATGTTGGGCAGCTCCAGCAGAGAACCTTGATGGAACGAAATATTACCCAGGCCGCGTGCCTCCGCCCGGCCCTTGGCGATTTCCAGGGAGGCCGTGGACATATCGAGATACGTTACGCTGCCGCCGCCACGGTCGGCCAGCTGCTGCGCCAGCATGACGGCGCCGTCGCCGGTACCGCCGCCGGCCACCAAGGCCCGCAGGTTACCTTTTGGCAGATCTTGGGCGCGGCCACCGGCCAGAACGAAATGTTCGATCTCCAGCAAATGGCTGGGCGAGCCGGTGATCAGGCGATGCGCCTCGTCACCGGGATCGCGGGCCGGATAGGGGTAGGCCTCGTACTGAGCCCGAACCTTTGCGTCGCCGTCCCCCATTCAGAAAATCTGCCTAATCGATAGTGATCACGGCCTTGCCCACCACCTTGCGGTCAACGAGGACCTGCAAGGCCGCCGGCACTTCGGCCAAGGGGAAACGGTGTGAGATATTGGGCCGCAACTTGCCCTCGCGCAGCCACTGGAACAGCATATCCATGTTCTTGGCGTGGCCTTCGGGATTGCGCTTGTTCCAGGCGCCCCAGAAAACACCAACGATGTAGCAGTTCTTCAACAACGCCAGATTGGCCGGCGCCTCCGGTATGCGGCCGGAGGCAAAGCCGATAACCAGCAGCCGGCCATCCCAATTGATGCAACGAAGCGATTGATCAAAGACATCGCCGCCGACCGGATCGTAAATCACATCCGCCCCGGCACTGCCGCAAATTTCCTTGACCTTGTCCTTGAAAGGACCTTCGCTGTAATTGATAACCTCGTCGGCGCCATGTTCGGTGACGATCTTCAGCTTTTCGTCGCTGCTGGCGGTACCGATCACCTTGGCGCCCATGGCCTTGCCGATCTCCACCGCCGACAGGCCGACCCCACCCGCGGCACCATGCACCAGCAGCCACTCATCCTTTTGCAGCTTGCCCATCTGCAGCAAGGCGTAGATCGAAGTGCCGTAGGTGAGGACAAAGGCGGAGCCGAGCTCGTAGCTGATATCGTCGGGCAAATGCACGCAATTGCTGGCCAGGGTATTGACCTCCTCGGCGAAAGCACCGTGTCCGGTCATGGCGATGACCCGGTCGCCGGGCTTCAGATTAGTGACGCCGGGTCCAACCTCGATCACATCACCGGCGCATTCGGAACCGGGGGAAAAGGGATGTTCCGGCTTGAACTGATAGATCCCCTGAGTGATCAGGATGTCGGGAAAATTGACCCCGGCGCTGCGTACGCGCACCCGCACTTCGCCTTCGCCAAGGGGCGGCAGTTCAAAATCCTCCAGCACCAGGCTTTCAATGGGGCCGTTTTCCTTGCACAACATCGCTTTCATCAGTGTCTTTCCTCACGCTTTCGGGCAATAATTTCTCTAAGTCGGGAATTAGCACAAAGCATGGGCCTTTGTCGCCTATAGGCGTTATTCTCTGCCATGAATCATGGAAAAGGTTGGTATGCGCGGGTATTTTGGCATCGGGGTGGAACGATTGAGCAAGCCCATGAACGCGGGCAATCTGTTCCGCTCGGCCCAGGCCTTTGGGGCCGGTTTTCTGTTCACGGTGGACGGCAGCTACCGCCAGCGGCAGGCTTCCTCGGACACCTCGCGCTCGACCCATCAATTGCCCTATTACGAATTCGAGGACGTGGCCAGCATGGTCCTGCCCGAACGCTGTCAGCTTGTGGGTATCGAATTGATCGACGGCGCGGTCGATTTGCCAACTTTCAAGCATCCAGTCCGCGCGGCATATGTCCTGGGGCCGGAGCGGGGCAGCCTGTCGCCTGAAATGCTGGCCCGCTGCGACCATGTGATCAAGATCCCCACCGCCTTTTGCATCAATGTGGCGACGGCGGGGGCGATCGTGCTTTATGACCGCACGGTCAGCCTGGGCCGCTTTGGCCAGCGGGCGACCTTCAGCCGCAATGCCGGCGAGCCGGCTACGCCCCATGTCCAAGGCGCGCAAAAATTTCGCACAAAACAAGATTAGGGCGAGGTTGATCTGGAAAATGCCACAAACGAACATTATGTTGACGCCATGAAAAAATTTATGACCATTGTGACCGCACTGAGCGTGGTCGCGGTTCTGTTCAGCGTCGCCTTGACGGCACAGGCACAATCCAAAGCGCCCAAGTCGCTACTACGCAATCCGGGCGTCTGGGGCGCCTTTTCGCTAAAGGAAGGCAAGGGCATGGCCTGTTATATGGCGGGTCAGCCAAGCAGCAGTAAACCGGGCGGCGTCAAGCGCGGCCCGATCTGGGTACTGATCACCCATCGTCCGTACAAGAAGATCAAGGGCGAGATCGGGGTCTATGTGGGCTATCCCTTCAAACCCGGCAGCACCGCGACCATCAATGTAGACGGCAAGACTTTCAAACTCTACACCGTGGATGATACCGCCTGGGTGGAAAACCCAAAGACCGAGGCCAAGTTGGTCAAGGCCATGCGGGCCGGCAAGAAAATGGTTATTCGCGGCACCTCCAAACGCGGCACCAAGACCACGGACCGTTATTCCCTGAAAGGCTTCACCCGCGCCCACAAGGCGATCAACCGGGCCTGCAAGGTAAAGTAGGCGGCACATGAGCAGCCTGGCTGAACCTATCGCGGCAGACACGGCCCCAAATGGCAAAAGGGCGGCGCCTGGACTGAACCTGATCGGCCTGTCGCGCGAGGAACTGTCCGAGATGGTGGCCGGACTTGGCGTGCCCGCGCGGCAATGCAAGATGCGGGTCAGCCAGCTTTGGCGCTGGATGTACAATCGCGGCGTCACCAGCTTCGACGAGATGAGCGATTTGGGCAAGGAGCTGCGCCAACACTTGGCCGAGGGCTGCAATATTGAGCGCCCGGGCATCACCACGACCCTGAATTCCACCGATGGCACGATCAAATGGCTGCTGCGCCTGGCCGACGGCAACGAAGTCGAAATGGTCTATATCCCGGACCTGGATCATGGCGCCCTATGCATCTCCAGCCAGGTTGGCTGCACCCTGAATTGCGATTTCTGCCACACCGGGACCATGCCGCTAGTGCGGAATTTGAGCGCCGGGGAAATCCTCGGGCAATTCATGCTGGCACGGGATTGCCTGGACGATTGGCCCAACCCCGATGGGCACCGCAAGATTTCCACCATTGTCATGATGGGCATGGGCGAGCCGCTGTTGAACTATGACAATGTCTCCCAGGCCCTGCATATCATCATGGATAGCGACGGCATCGCCCTTTCGCGCCGCTCGATCACCCTGTCCACCGCCGGGCTAGTTCCGGCCATGGAACGCTGTGGCCGGGAATTGCGGGTCAATCTGGCGGTCTCGCTGCATGCGGTGAATGACAAGGTGCGCGATCAACTGGTGCCCCTGAACCGAAAGCATCCCATCAAGGAACTGATCCAGGCCTGCCGCGACTACCCCTCCGCCAACAACTCTCGCCGCATCACCTTTGAATATGTCATGCTGCAAGAGGTCAACGACAGCCTGGAAGATGCCAACGAACTGGTGCGCCTGCTGCGCGGCCTGCCGGCCAAGATCAACCTGATCCCGTTCAATCCATGGCCCGGCGCGCCGTATCAGTGCAGTTCCAACAACCGCATTCGCCGCTTTGCCGCGATTCTGAACGATGCCGGCTATTCAGCCCCCATCCGGGCGCCGCGGGGCCGCGACATCAT
>CAYWYB010000050.1:0-21932 GCA_964462145.1 uncultured Rhodospirillaceae bacterium | reverse complement strand
AAATGTGCTCAGACTCTTTAAGATAGAGCAATTGAATCAATTTCTTAAGTCGCGTAAGCGACTCAGTAACTTGAAAATTGCTCTTGGTATCGTTTCTATTGACGCATCGAGGACATGGCAAACTATTCGATTTTCGCTCTCGCGCGCAATGCATTGCAGCGTCACCGCAACTGGCCCCAGGCCTGGCGCAGCCCCGCGCCGCATACCTCATATGACGCCGTCATCATCGGCGGCGGCGGCCATGGCCTGGCCACGGCCTACTATCTGGCCAAGCTGCATGGCATGCGGAACATCGCCGTACTGGAAAAGGGCTGGATCGGCGGCGGCAACACGGGGCGGAATACCACCATCGTCCGCTCCAACTATCTCCATCCGGAAAGCGCGGCGATCTACGACCATGCCCTGAAACTCTGGGAGGGTTTGAGCCAAGAATTGAATTTCAACGTCATGTTCTCGCAGCGCGGCGTCATCAATCTGGCCCATGACGAGGGTGAGGTGCGGGAACTGCGCCGCCGAGTCTACGCCAACCAACTGGCCGGCGTCGATGCGGAATGGGTCACGCCGACGCAGCTGGGCGAGCTCTGTCCGATCCTGAATTTGGATCCCAACATGCGTTATCCCGTCCTGGGCGGTACCTTGCAGCGCCGCGCCGGCACCGCCCGCCATGACGCCGTGGCCTGGGGCTATGCCAGGGCCGCCGACCGGCTGGGCGCTCATATCATTCAGAATTGCGAAGTTACCGGCCTTATCATCCGCGAGGGCCGGGTCGAGGGCGTGCGCACCAATCAAGGCGAAATCCGCACGCCGAAAATCGGCGTCGTGGCCTCGGGGCATTCATCCGTGCTGGCCGCCATGGCCGGCATCCGCCTGCCGATCGACAGCCACCCGTTACAGGCCCTTGTCTCCGAACCCATCAAACCGGTGATGCCGACCGTGATCATGTCCAACAAGGTGCACGCCTATATGTCGCAATCGGACAAGGGCGAATTGGTTATCGGTGCCGGCATCGATGCCTACAATTCCTATGCCCAGCGGGGCAGCCTGCCGGTAATCGAGGAAATGATCCGGGCCGTGGTCGAGCTGTATCCCATTACCTCACGCCTGAAGCTGATGCGGCAATGGGCCGGTATCGTGGATATTTGTCCCGATGCCAGCCCGATTATCTCGGCCACGCCCGTGGGGGGACTGTATTTCAACTGCGGCTGGGGCACGGGCGGTTTCAAGGCAACACCGGGATCGGGCCACCTGTTCGCCCATACCCTGGCCAATGATGAAGCCCATCCTATTAATGCGCCGTTCGCACTGGAGCGCTTTCACAGCGGCGCCCTGGTGGCCGAACATGGCGCCGCGGCGGTGGCGCACTGATGGGGGCGGGCTGAGATGTTGTTGCTGGAATGCCCATGGTGCGGTCCCCGTTCGGAAGAGGAGTTCTCCTGCGGCGGCGAGGCTCATATTGTCCGGCCCCTGAACTCGGACGAAATGGATGATGCCGCGTGGGGCGACTACGTTTTCATGCGGCGCAACGACAAGGGCGTGCATTTCGAACGCTGGCGCCATTCCCATGGCTGCGGCCAATGGTTCAACGTGGCGCGCAGCTCGGTTAGCCATGAAATCCTGGCCGTCTATCGGGTTGGCGACGACAAGCCAAAGGTGGCGCCATGAGCGGCCGTACCGCACAGGGCGGCCGTATTGACCGGAACCGGAGTCTGAGTTTTCAGTTCGACGGCGAACCAATGACCGGCCATCCTGGCGATACCCTGGCCTCGGCCCTGTTGGCCAATGGGGTGCGCGTGGTTGGCCGCAGCTTCAAGTATCACCGCCCGCGCGGCCTGATGGCGGCGGGGGGCGAGGAACCAAATGGCCTGGTGCGCCTGCGCCGGGAGGGCCGGGCCGAACCGAATGTGCGGGCCACGGATATTCTGCTTCATGACGGCCTGGTGGCGGAAAGCCAGAACCGCTGGCCCAGTTTGAAATTCGACCTTGGCGCCCTGAACGACCGTCTGTCGCCACTGTTCCCAGCCGGTTTCTACTATAAAACCTTCATGTGGCCGGCCAGCCTGTGGCCCGCCTACGAAACCGTGATCCGGCGCATGGCGGGCCTGGGCCGGGCGGCGGAGAGCCCGGATCCCGACCATTACGACAAGCAATATGCCCATTGCGATGTTCTGGTGGTGGGCGGCGGTCCGGCGGGCCTGGCGGCGGCCCAGTGGGCCGGGCGCACCGGTGCGCGGGTCATCCTGGCCGATGAAGGCGCTGAACCGGGGGGCGCCTTGCTGGGCAATGGCCAGCGGATCGATGGCGGGCCCGGCATGGATTGGGTGGCTGGGATCACGGCGGAGCTGGGCGAGGCCGACAACGTGCGTTTGCTGCCCCGGACCACGGTCACCGGCTATTACGACCACAATGCTCTGGCCATGCTGGAACGGGTCGCGGACCATCTGGCACAGCCAGGCCCCGGCCAGCCGCGCCAACGGCTGTGGCAGGTCCGTGCCAAACAGGTGGTTATGGCCACCGGCGCCTTGGAGCGGCCGCTGGTTTTGGCAAACAACGACCGCCCCGGCGTGATGGCGGCAGGGGCGGCGCAAACCTATGCCAACCGCTACGGCGTGCGGCCCGGCCGCCGTGCCGTGCTGTTCACTAACAACGACGGCGCTTACCCGGCGGCCCTGGATCTGGCCCAGGCCGGCGTGGAGGTGGCGGCGGTGGTGGAGCTGCGCCCGGCCGCGCCCCTCGGTTGGCTTTCCCGTCTGGACGAGCAGGGTATAGAGGTGCTGGCGGACCGGGCTGTTGTCGCGGTCGAGGGGCGTAATGCCGTGACAGCTGTGCAGATCGGCAAACTGAACGAGGCCCGGGACGGAACCGTCCGGGGCATGAGCCGGCGCATTGAATGCGATCTGTTTTGTTTTTCAGGCGGCTGGACGCCCAGCCTGCATCTGTTCTCCCAATCCGGCGCCAAGCTGGACTGGAATCCGGCCTTGGGCTGCTTTCTGCCCGGCAAAGCAGTCCAGGCGGTTCAAGTCGTGGGCGCGGCCAATGGCGATTTCGCTTTGCAGGATTGCCTGGATCAAGGCGCCCAGGCCGGCAACGCCGCCGCCAACCAGGCCGGCCAGCGGCGCCGGGGCCGGGGGCCGCGCGCACCGCTGGCCGATGCCGGGCCGGAATTGACGCCGCCGCTGCCGATCTGGTCCATTCCCGGCAACGGGCGTGGTCAAGGCGGCAAGGCTTTCGTCGACTTCCAATCCGACGTCACCGCCGCCGATCTGCGTCTTGCGGCACGGGAGGGCTACCGCTCCATCGAGCATGTGAAACGATACACCACCACCGGCATGGGCACGGATCAGGGCCGGACTTCGAATATCAACGCCTTGGGTATCGTCGCCGAGGCCTTGGAGGTTGACCTGCCTGAGGTTGGCCATACCACCTTCAGGCCGCCATTCGCGCCTGTTACCTTCGGCGCCCTGGCCGGGCGGCGGGTTGGCCCATTGCTGGATCCGGTGCGCCGGACGCCGATGCATTCCTGGCATCAGGCCCATGGCGCGGCGTTCGAGCCGGTGGGCCAATGGCTGCGGCCTTATTATTACCCCAACTTTCGCGGAAATGGGCATGGCGAGGATATGGCCACGGCGGTTGACCGTGAGGTCCTGGCCGCGCGCACCAGTCTGGGCCTGATGGATGCCTCCACTTTGGGCAAGATCGATATCCAGGGTCCGGATGCGGCGGAATTTCTCAACCGCATCTATACCAACGGCTGGAAAGGGCTGGCGGTGGGCGGCTGCCGCTATGGCCTGATGCTGGGCGAGGACGGCATGGTCTTCGATGACGGGGTCACCGCCCGCCTGGGGCCAGGGCATTTTCATATGACGACCACCACCGGCAATGCGGCGCGGGTGCTGGATTGGCTGGAAAACTGGCTGCAAACCGAGTGGCCGGAGCTGGCGGTCTATTGCACCTCATGCACGGAACAATGGGCGGTGGCGTCTCTGTGCGGCCCAAATGCCCGCAACCTGATGGCGGAATTATGCCCGGACCTGGATCTGTCGCCGGATGCTTTCCCGGCCATGACCTGGCGGGAAGGCCTGGTCGCGGGATTTCCGGCGCGCATTTTCCGCATCGGCTTCACGGGCGAATTGTCATTCGAGATCAATGTTCCCGCCGGCCACGGCCCCGCCCTGTGGCAAGCCATCATGGCGGCGGGCGAGAAATACGCCATCACGCCCTATGGCACTGAAGCCATGCATGTGCTGCGCGCCGAGGTCGGCTTCATTATCGTGGGTCAGGAAACCGACGGTACCGTGACGCCCCATGATCTGGGCCTGGGCCGCATGGTCAGCGGCAAGAAAGACTTCCTTGGCAAGCGTTCGCTTTCCCGGGCCGACACCGCGCGCGCCGACCGCCCGCAACTGGTCGGCTTGCTGACCGATGATCCGAACCTGCGGGTACCGGAAGGCGCCCAGTTGATTGCCGGTGCCAGCCCGGCGCCGCCGCAGGTGGGTATCGGGCACGTGACATCCAGCTACAACAGTCCCAACCTGGGCCGCAGCTTTGCCCTGGGTATGTTGCAAGGCGGGCACGGGCGCCATGGGGAAGACATCCATATCGCCTATGATGGCCGCGCCGTACGGGCGGCGGTGACGGCGCCGCGTTTTCTGGATGTGGGGGAGCGCGCAAAATGAACCAGCCACGTCACGAACCACTGGCCCATCTGAGCCTGGCCGCTGGGCAACCGCAGCCCGAAGATGCCGCCGTCATGCTGCACACCCTGCCCAATCAGCCATCCCTGATCTTGCGCGGAGAGAGCGATGACGAAGGTTTTCTCGAAGCGGCTCGCACGGGCCTTGGCTTCGACCTGCCCCTGGCGGCGAACCATGTCCGGGAAGGCGGGGACGTCACGGCGCACTGGCTTGGCCCCAATGAATGGCTTCTACTTGGCCAAGTGGCCTCCGGCAGCCTGAGCCAGGCGCTTGCCGGCACCCTCCATGCTATCGTCGAACATGGCGAAGGCCGGCAAATCATTGCTCTTTCCGGCCGCCGCAGCCGCGATGTGCTGGCCAAGCTTTGCCCCCTGGATTTGGCGGCTCCGGAACTTGCCCCGGGCCGCTGTGCCCGCAGTATTCTGGCCGGCTGCGACATGTTGTTGGTGCCCCAGGGGGAGGATGCTTATCACATCCACGTGGCCCGCAGCTTCGCCGATTATGCCTGGCGCAGTCTCGCGGACGCCGCCGGGGAATATCTGCAAAAAGAAAATTAGAGCGCAAGAAACAGAGCGCAAGACAGGCCGGATCCGTGTTCCATCACTTCCGAAAGGATGGGGAAGCGGATGCCAAGACAAATCAATAAGGCCATGGGCCCACTCGAATGGGGGATGCTTTTAACCCTGTCGGTACTTTGGGGCGGTTCGTTCTTTTTCAACGGCGTGGCGGTAAAAGAACTGCCGACCTTAACGGTCGTTGTCTGCCGCGTGGCGCTGGCGGCGCTTATCCTGCTCGCCGTTATGCGGATCATGGGGCAACGCCTGCCCAAGGGTAGCCGGATCTGGGCCGCCTTTCTGGTCATGGGTTTTTTGAACAATGCCCTGCCGTTTTCCTTGATCGTCTGGGGGCAAACGCATATCGCGTCCGGGGTCGCCTCGATACTGAACGGAACCACACCACTGTTCACGGTCCTCGCCGCCCATATTTTCACCACTGACGAGAAACTGACCGCCGGCCGCCTTTTCGGCGTCGTGGTTGGCCTTGCCGGCGTTACGGTAATGATCGGCGGCGATAACCTGGACAGTCTTGGACTTGATATCGTGGCGCAGCTTGCCGTACTTGGCGCGGCGATCTCCTATGCCTTCGCGGGTGTTTTTGGCCGCCGTTTTCAGCGCATGGGGATAACGCCAATGGCGACCGCCACGGGCCAGGTCACCGCCTCGAGCCTGATGCTGTTGCCGTTGATGTTGTTCATCGACAGGCCATGGACCCTGCCCGCCCCAAGCCTGGCGGCGGTGGCCGCGCTTGTCGGCGTCGCGGCCTTGTCGACGGCGCTGGCCTATGTTCTTTATTTCCGCATCCTTGCCACCGCCGGCGCGACTAATCTGCTTTTGGTGACATTCCTGATCCCGGTCAGCGCGATCCTGCTGGGCGTTCTTGTGCTGCATGAAATTCTGTTGCCGACGCATCTGTTTGGCATGGCGATGATCGGCCTTGGCCTGGCGGCATTGGATGGACGGCCGGTGAAACTGGCGCGGCGGGCTTTGCTTTTCTTGCCGTGGGTTCCGGGTAGCCGCCGCGCCTGATCGATCCGGCCCTTGGCCGCGAAGTTCGGGAGGTATAGCATATCGGCGGGTTTGTTCGGCTTAGGGAGTTTCGCGATGGCGTATCTGGACCGTGACGGCGTCCGTGTGCATTTTGAAGACAGTGGCGAAAGCGGTAGTGGCGGCGGCGGCATGCCGATCCTGCTGACCCACGGTTTCAGCGCCTCGACCGGTATGTGGCGTGGCCAGGTGGAGGCCTTCAGCGAGCAATACCGTCTAATCCGCATGGATATGCGGGGCCATGGCGAAACCCTTTGTCCCATGGATAGCGATCTGTTCAGCCAGCACCACACGGTGGAGGATATGTGCGCGATCCTGGACCATTTGGGCATTGAAAAGGCGGTGATCGGGGGCCATTCCCTGGGCGGCTTCATGTCCCTGGCGTTTCATGTGCGTTATCCCGAACGGGTCAAGGCGTTGATCCTGCAAGGCTGCGGCCCCGGCTACCGCAGCGACAAATCACGCGCGGTCTGGAATGAACACAACGAAATCAGGGCGCGGACGTTGGAGGAGCAGGGCCTGGAGGCCCTGAACGGCGGCTCGGAAGTACCCATCAGCATCCAGCGCCCACCGGCGGAGCTGGCCATGGCGGCGCGCGGCATATTAAGCCAGATCAATGCCCGCGTGATCGACAGCCTTTCCTCGATCGCGGTGCCGACCTTGGTGATTATCGGCGATGGCGACAGCGATTTCCTGGAAGGCTCCAACTACATGGCCAGCCGCATTCCCGGCGCTATAAACGTCGTCGTGCCCGGCGGCGACCACGGCATCAACGTGGATCAGCCGGAAGCGGTCAACAAGGCGCTAGGCGAGTTTCTGGCAACGCTGTAAGGGCCGCCGTTTGCCAAAGTTCGGCTTGATCGGCAAGACCGATCAGAACCAGGTTGCCGTCTTGTGGCTTGTCGGCCCTGGTGTTCGATAGGGGCTCAATGCTCCATACCCGGCCCACGGCCTGCACTGTTTGCAGGCGGCCCGGCGCATCCTGGGTTTCGACAAAGCCTTTGACCCGCAGCAGACCTTTTGGCGGGCTGGCCAGGAATGCGGCCAGCCGTTGACGGTCAACAGGGCCGCCCAGGGCGATGGTCCGGGTGGTGAAGCGATCCGCTTCATGGTGCCGATGGACCGGTTCGGGCCGTGCGCCGTGTGCGGCGGCGCCAAGCGCCAGGCTGACCTCCAGCCGTCCCTGTTCGGTCGCGATCACCGGCCGGCCTGGGGCCAGTTCGGCCAGGCGCGCGGTCGCCGCCGCCAGTGCATCGTCATCGATCAAGTCGGTCTTGTTCAGGGCCAGCAAATGCGCGGCGTCCAGCTGCCGCTGGAACAGTGGCGCCGTCGCTGGATCATCGAGCCATTGCGTAAGCGTGCCGGCATCGATCACGGTGATGATACCGTCAAGGCAGGCGCCGCCGGCGCCGGCCACCACCGCGCCCATGGCCGCCGGGTCGGCGATGCCGCTGGCTTCGACCACGATGCCGTCCAGAGGCTCCGCCCGGCGGCTGAGTTCGTTGATGGTCTGGCCAAGCTCCGGCCCCAGGGAACAGCAGCTACAGCCGTTCGTCAGCTCGATGACATCGCTATCCGTATTGGTGATCAGGGCGGCATCTATATTGACCGCGCCGATATCGTTGACCACCGCCGCCAGTTTCAGGCCATGGCCGCCTTCGAGCAGATGGCGCAGCATGGTGGTTTTGCCCGAGCCCAGAAAACCGGCCAGGATAGTTACCGAGGTGCGGTTTACCTCCGCCGCCGGCGACACCGAACCCTGCAGGGACGACAGCAGAAAATCCCACTCCGTCACCAGACGGCGTAGATCAGCCGGCTTAGTCATCGGCCAGATACGGCGTGCCGCCGACAACCGTGCCCAACACCTTTACATCTCGCAGGGCGGTTGGCTCCACCTCGTAGGGATCATCCGCAAGGATCGCCATATCCGCCAGCTTGCCGACCTCCAAAGAGCCGATTTCATGGTCCCGGCGCAGCACGAAGGCGGCATCAACGGTCACCGCGCGCAAGGCCCGGTCCACCGAGATCCGCTCGCCCGGTGCCATTACCGTCGCATCGTCACTAGCGACCCGGTTCACCGCCACCCAGGCCGCGATCAACGGCGCCATGGGCCCGACCACCAGGTTGTAGTCGGAATGCAGCGCGAAGGTGACGCCGGCCTCGGCCAATGTTCCCAGGCGCGCCGTCGCCTCCGCGCGGTCGGGGCCGAAGCCGCTGTCCGCATGGATCAGGGAGCGGTAGTGGACAAAGTAGGGATTGACGCTGGCCAGCCCGCCCAGGGCCGCCAGCCGCCGGCCCTGGGCCACGGTTGAGATACAGTAATGTTCAACAGTAAAGCGGTGGTCGAAGCGGGGATGTCGCTGCTGCAATTCGGCCAGGGTATCCAGGGTCATATCGACGGTGGCATCGCCATTGGCGTGAGAGTGGATCTGAATCCCGGCCCGCCAATAGGGCAGCATGCGATCGACCATGTCCTCCCACGGCGTTTCGCCGGTCAGGCCCTGTTCGCCATCCAGATAGCCGGGATAGTTCAGCTGCAGGGTCATGGAGGGGTAGGAGCCGTCATTGATGAACTTCACTCCATGCACCGACAGCTTGTCCGTTGATTTCCCGCGCATCTGCTCGAGGTAATCGAAACGGTCCTCGCCAAACTTGCCGACCAGACGGGCATCGAAAGGGATCATCAACATGCGCAGGGGAAAGCCGGGGTCGTTGACGGCTGTATAATGATCGTCCCACTCCCGCTCGAACGATTCCAATCCCCAGCCCAGGTCGGCGACGGTCGTGATGCCATTCTGAATGGCGACATCGGCCTGACGTTGCAGGGCCGCAAGACCAAAGCCAGGGCGGTAGAGCTCGTTGCGCACCGGCCTTGTGGCGATGCCGACGGCGCCGGTTTCGATGAACCAGCCGTTCAGGCGGCCATCGGGATAACGGCCAATGCCATGCGCCGTTGTATCCTCGGTGACATCGGTGCGCGCCAGCATGGGCGAGTTGGTATAGACAATATGCGGCGCATAGCACATTACCCACAACGGCACCTCGTCGGATATGGCGTCCAGCATATCCCGGTCCAAATGACCGCCCTGCATGCCCGGATCATAACCCCAGGCGATGACCGGGCGGTCGGGATCGTTGGTCGCATTGACCAGTTCCGTCAGGCGGGCGATGACATCATCGCGTTTCGGCAGGCCGGCCTGCGGCCCTTCGTCCGTGTGCGACGGGATCGGCCCCACATAGTGCAAACCCATATAGGTGCCGGACAGGCGCAGATGAGTGTGCGGATCGATGAAGCCGGGCATCAGGACCTTGTCCTTGAACCGGTCGTCAATGTCGTGGGGGACCCGGCGCAGCCACGGCTGCATGCTTTCCAGACTGCCGACCGAGACAATACGGCCATCCGCAACGGCGATGGCCGTGGCCACGGGCCGGCCCGGATCCATGGTGCGGATCCGCCGCGCGGTAAAGACCGTTATGCGCTCCATACCCTATTCCGCCGCTTTTGTCGCCGCCGCCGCCGCCGATACGGTCGCGGGCGAGAGATAGGCGCCCTGGCGCAGCAATTCCTGCTGGATCAGGCGGGGGTTCAGTTCCCTTGGTTGGATGCCCGCATCCGCCGACAGCGCCCCGGCGATGCCGGCGGCATGGCCGGTCAGCCAGCATTGCGGCACCTCGCGCAGGAACGAGTGTGAATTGGTATCGCAGGCCACATGACGGCCCGCCGCCAGTACACCGTCGATGCCCATGGGCACCAGGGCACCATAGGGCACCGAGATGTTCGGGAATTTCGGTGCCAATGAGGTCGAGACGCCGATTTCACTGTCCCGGACCGCGCCATCATCCCAGTCCGCCCGCGTCACTTTTTCCAGGCCCAGCAGGCGCCGGCTGTGGCGCACGCCGATCTGCGGTGCGCCGAGCATCAGGAAGGCGTTCTCGAAACCCGGCGCATGGGCCTTGTAGGTTTCCACATGGCCGACGGTCAGTTGCCGCGAGCGGACTTCGACCGCGCTCAAATCCTCCACATCAATGGCGCTGTAGCCCGCCAGCCGCGGGCCCATGAACAGGGCCACGTCGTTGCGCCAGGAGGCGAAGGGCCGTTCGAAATATTGCAGCCGCTCCCGCCCCCGCGCCATGAAGTCCTTAAAGCCCTGTTCGTCGCTGGTCTTGAAGTCCAGCCAGCGGTTCATATCGACGCCGCCAATCAGGAAGGCTGTGTTGATGCAGCTGTGAATATCGGTGGGATCGCTGTCGGTCTCGAATGACAATCCAGCGCGGGCTAGCAGGTCCGCATCGCCGGTGGTGTCGATCACCACTTTGGCCAGGATCGCCTGACGGCCTTCCTTGCTTTCAAAAATGGCGCCACGCATCACACCGTCCTCGACAATGGGTTCCACGGCCCAGGCATGAAAAGTCAGGCGGACGTTTTGTTCCAGCGCCATCTCCATGGACAGGGTCTTCAGGGCCTCCGGATCGATGGTCGGCGACCAGGTGACGATGTCGTGAAAGGCCGCCGTGCGCTGGCGCCAATAGTCGGCGGTGGCGGCATCGGTGGAACCCCAATCGCTGCGCGCCGGGCCCTGTTGCGCCTCCGCCGGCAACCGGTCGAGGAAGTCATGGGCCAGGCCGGAGATGACCTGTTGGCCGCTCCAATCGGACATGCGGTCGATCCAGATCACCAGGCCGCCGGTGGACAGCCCGCCCAGATGGTTATAGCGCTCCACCAACATCACATCCGCGCCCAGACGGCCCGCGGCGATGGCCGCCGTGGTGCCCGCCGGGCCGCCGCCGACCACCAGCACATCGGTCTCGGCGAAGACGGGCGTTTCCCGCGCCGCCTCTTTGATGGTCATGGCCGGGCGTGGGCGCCGTGGCGCACGGTCCTTGCCGCCAAATATCTCGGTGCTCCGTATGCCGCCATTGGAATTGGTGAAATTCTCGCCACTCATGCCGCTGCTCCATTCATGCTTTACCGGCAAGGCTAGCACCATTCATTGGTTGCTCACAAACGCTGGGACACTCGAATTATATTCCTATAATCTGCCTTGCGTACGGCGCCGTACGGTTCGCGCCGAAACTGGACAGAGGATCAAGCAATGGTTGAGCAGACCGAGCGGGCCGTGCGGCCAAGGCGCAGTTTCATATTTTCGCCAGGCCTGCGGCCCGACATGTTTCCAAAGGCACTGGCCTGCGGCACCGATATTGTCTGTGTCGAGCTGGAAGACGGTGTCGCGCCCAAGGACAAGGCCGAGGCGCGGGCCAAGGGCCTGGCATTGTTTGCTGAACCACAAGCGGACGATGGCGTTGAACGCATTGTCCGCATCAACTGTGTCCGGACGGAGATCGGCCTGACGGATGTGCAGGCGGTGCTCGCCACGGACACGCCGCCGCCGGCCCTGATGCTGCCCAAGGTGAAGACCCCGGACGAGATCATCTGGCTGGATGATCTGCTGAGCGAGCGCGGCCATGACGATACCCGCCTGCATATCATTATCGAGACCAATGAAGGCTTGGAGGCGGCCTATGAGATCGCGCATGCCTCGCCGCGCATTGATGCGCTGTTTTTCGGCGGTGTCGACATGGCGGCGGAGCTACGTTGTAAGAACGCCTGGGAACCGCTGCTCTATGCCCGCTCCCGCATCGCGCATGCCGCCGCCTCGGTGGGTATCGACGCCATTGATGTGCCCTACCTTGACCTGGAAGATCCGGACGGCATGGCGCGGGAGGCCAGCCTGGCCCGTGACCTGGGTTTCTCCGGCAAGGGCTCCATCCATCCCAAGCAGATCCCCATTCTGAACAATGTTTTCACGCCCGACGAGGCTCAGGTGGCCCATGCCAAACGTATTCTGCAGGCCTTCGCCGATGCGGACACGGGCCTGGTCGTGGTCGATGGCAAGTTGATCGAGAAGCCGGTGCTGCGCGAGATGAACCGCATTCTGGCTATTGCCGAACGGGTAGCCTCATAATTTGCCCCATAGTTTGAAGGACCGGACAGTAGCGGGGTAGATTGAATGCGGGCATTGAAGGCGGTTCTCGGCTGGGTCACGCGCATCGGCGCGGATCCGGCGGATGATGATGATATCCGGTTACAGAAGGCTCTGCTTGTTGCCTGTTCGCTGCCGTTTGTCTTTACCGCCGCGGCCTGGGGCTCGATGTACTATGCCTTTGACGAACCGCTGGCAGGTTCCATTCCGCTTACCTACGCTCTCTTTTCCCTGCTCAGCGTCATCCACTTTGGCTTGACCCGGCAGTACCGCTTCTTTCGTTTCAGCCAGCTATCGCTGATCCTGCTGCTGCCGTTTTTGCTGATGCTGGCGCTGGGCGGTTTCGTCAATGGCAGTGCCGTTGTCCTGTGGTCCCTGGTCTGTCCCATGGGTGCGATGTTGTTCGACGAACCAAAACGGGCGCCGCGCTGGTTTCTGGCCTTCCTGATCCTCATCGTTCTCAGCGGTATTCTGCAACCCTACATGCCGGACGGTAATAATTTGCCGACGGGCGTGATAATTTTCTTCTTTGTCATCAATCTGGCCGGCGTGGCCGCGTACCTTTTTGCCCTGGTGTTCTATTTCGTCATCCAGAAGAACGATTTTCAGGCACGCTCGGAATCCCTGTTGCTGAATATTCTGCCCAAGGAAATCGTCGCCATTCTGCGAAACGAGCAACGCACTGTCGCCGATCATTTCGAGGGCGCCTCCATCCTGTTCGCCGACGTGGTGGATTTCACGCCGCTGTCGGCGACGATGACGCCGGACGAGTTGGTCAAGCTGTTGAACGAAGTCTTTTCGCAATTCGATTTGTTGGTGGACAAATACGGCTTGGAGAAAATCAAGACCATTGGCGATTGCTATATGGTTGCCGCCGGCCTGCCGCGCCCGCGTGACGATCATGCTGCCGCCTTGACCCGCATGACGTTGGAAATGCGGGACTTTGTAAGCCGGCAAGATATTCAGGGGCACAGGCTGGCCCTGCGTTTTGGCATCAATTCCGGACCCGTGGTCGCCGGTGTGATTGGGCGGAAGAAATTCATCTACGATCTGTGGGGCGAGGCGGTGAACACGGCCTCGCGCATGGAATCCCAGGGTCAGGCCAATGCTATTCAAATCACCCGCGCCACTTACGAACTGATCAAGGATGAATTTATCTGCGAGCCGCGCGGCAGGCTGGATGTTAAGGGCCGGGGTGAGATCGAGACCTGGTTCGTGGTGGGTCCCAGAAATAGCGGCGTTTAGCGTTAACCGCTGTTTAGTATTCTCCCATACTGAATCTTAGGAAAATCGTGGATAATTCCAACCTTGCGAGAGGGGTCCGTGGATTTGCCCGGGGAATTGTCATGGCCGATGATATCAAAAACTGGATGCATCTTTTCCGCTGGATCGTGAAACACATCCGCGATGAATATGGCATCGACGAAGGCTTGCTGAACCGTACCGCGGTCCTGGAAGAAGACCTGGGTATCGGCGAGGAAACCATCGAGGAAATCATCGATACCGTGGCCCGCACCTTTTCAATCACCTTTCCCGAAGGCACCTTGAATGAAGTGCTGAAACTGGAAGAACTCTGTCTGCTTTCGGCCTGGATGCACGGTCTTTATAAGGAACCGGATTTCCTTGGCGGCGCCTATGTCGAGGCCTGCCGCGCCATGAATCCGCGCACCCAGTAGCTTTTATATTTCCCGCAGATACTGCGGCCCCAAATCTTTTACATCGGCACAGCCGAGGATCATCAGATCCCGGTGGATTTCGCCCTTCAATATTTCCATGGCCCGCTCAACGCCTGCCTGACCGCCGGCACCCAGGCCAAACAGATAGGGCCGGCCCGCCATGCAGGCGGTGGCGCCCAGGCATAGGGCTTTCAGCACATCGGTACCCCGGCGCACGCCGCCGTCCAGGATGATCTGGCAGCGGCCATCCACCGCCTCGGCGATTTCGGGCAATACATCGATGGGTGCGGGGGAATGATCCAGCTGCCGGCCGCCGTGGTTGGAGACGATGACGCTGTCGAACCCCATGGCCGCCGCCCGGTCCGCATCCTCGGCCCGCAACACGCCCTTGATGCCCAATGGGCCGCCCCATTGTTCCTTCATCTCCGCCGCATCATCCCAGCTGATCGCCTTGTCCAACTGTTCTTCCGTATAACGGGACAGATCGGCCATGGAGGTATCGCCCTCGACCCGATCAACCAGATTGGCCAGGGTTGGCATGGGATGGGTCAGGGCGTTGTAGAGCCAGGCCGGCTTGCGCAGCATATCAAACGCCATGGCGGGGGTGACTTTCAAGGGCATGGCCAGGCCATTGCGTACATCACGCTCCCGGTTGCCGGTGATTGGGACGTCCACGGTCAGGCACAGAGCGGAAAAACCCGCGCCCTTGCAGCGATCGATGAAATCGCGAACGATGGCGCGGTCCTTCCAAACATAGATCTGAAACCATTTCGGGCCGCTGGACAGATTGCCCACGCCTTCGATGGAGGTGGAGGAGGCCGACGACAAGGTATAGGGAATGTTGTGCCGGCCGGCGGCGGGTACAAGGCTTTCCTCGCCCGTGTGATGGAATAGCTTCGGCATACCAGTCGGCGAGACGATCAGTGGCGCGTCGATCTTGCGGCCCATGACCTCGGTGGTGATATCGATCTCGGAGACATCAACGAAATTATGCGGCACCAGTTGATAGCGGTCGAAGCCCGAGCGGCTGCGCCGCAGCGTCACCTCGTCCTCGGCCCCACCGTCGATAAAATCGAACAGCAGTTTCGGCACCTTGCGTTTGGCCAGGCTGCGCAGATCGTCGATGTTGTGGCACTTGGCCAGGGCCTTGCTGGGGGCGCTTTCCATCTATCCGCTCACTGCTTCAAATTGGCGAAAACGCGTTGTACCGCCGCCATGGCCTCGGCGAAAGGTTCGGCGCCCGACATATCGGTGATACCGCTCCAGGCCTCGGCTAGCATCTCGGGACTGACGTCTTCGGCGGCGGGGAAATCGACGCCCTTGCTTTCCACCATCTCCACATTGGCGAAATGGCCGGCGCCGGCGACGATGATGCGGCCCGTGTCCGTGCATTGTTCCGATGCCAGGTAGGCCACCGCCGGCGTCACCAGTTCCGGGCGCAATAGCGGCATGACCTCGTCGGGAAAGATCGTGCCGCCCATGCGGGTGCCCGCTATTGGCGCCAGGGTGTTGACGGTGATGTTGTATTTGCGGCCTTCCTGTTTCAGGGTGTTCATCAGGCCGATCACCGCCATCTTGGCGGTGGTGTAGTTGGCCTGCCCGAAATTGCCGTACAGACCGGCGGCCGACGTGGTCATGATGACCCGGCCGTATTGGTTTTGCCGCATCAACGGCCAGACCTCGTGGGTGACCCGCACCGTGCCCAGCATATGCACCTTGACCACCGCGACGAAATCGTCGTGGCTCATGTTGTGAAAGCTTTTGTCGCGCAGGATGCCGGCGTTGTTGATCAGAATATCGCAGCGGCCCCAATTGTCCCTGGCGGCGGCGACCAATGCCTTGGAACCGTCCTCGCTGGAAATATCATCCGTATTGGCGACAGCGGTACCGCCGGCAGCGGTGATCTCGTCCACCACCGCCTGGGCCGGGCCCGCGTCGCTGCCGGTGCCGTCGATGGCGCCGCCGATATCATTGACCACCACCGAGGCGCCGCGCGAAGCCAGAAACAATGCGTGGCTGCGGCCCAGGCCATTGCCGGCGCCGGTTACCACCGCGACCCGGTCATCATAACGAATACTCATACTCAGCTGTCCTTTTCCAGAATGGTAATGCAGGCGGCGGCCTCTTCCATGCCCATGACGCCGCCGCCGTTTTCGGCCAGGGCCAGGCGGGCGCCTTCGACCTGGCGGGCACCGGCCTCGCCACGCAGTTGCGCCGTCAACTCATGGATCATCGATAGACCCGTCGCGCCCACCGGATGGCCTTTGGAGACCAGGCCGCCGGAGGTGTTCACGGGGATCTTGCCATCAAGCATGGTATGGCCGTCACCGACGAATTTGCCGCCCGCCCCGATCTCGCAAAAGCCCATCATCTCCACCTGATAGACCTCGCAGAACGAGGTGGCGTCGTGCACCTCCGCCACATCGATGTCGCCGGGCGCGACGCCGGCCATGGCATAGGCCTTGTCGGCGGCGATCTTGGTTAGGCCCGGCTCGTCCAGACTGCGGTATTTGCCTCCCGACAAGGCCGAGGCCTTGACCTTTACGGCCCGGTTTTGCACTTCGGACGGCAGATTGCGTAGATAGTCGCCAGAGCACAGAATGGCGGCGGCGGCGCCATCGCCGATGGGTGCGCACATGGCGCGGGTCAGGGGATGGCTGACCTCACGGTCCGCCAGAACTTCGTCGACGGACATTTCGAACTGATACTGCGCCAGGGGGTTGAGGGAGCCATTATTGTGGTTCTTGGCCGCGCCAACTGCAATCTGTTCCTGGGTGGTGCCCCACTTTTTCATATGATGGGTTGCCTGCATGGCATAGGTATCCATGAAGACGGTACGGCCCGGCCCGGTCTCGAACGGTTTGCCGGCGATCTCGCCCTGTTCCTTGTAGTGCGCCTGCCATTCGTTCGGGTCCAGTTGATCGATGCCGCCGGCGAACAGTTCCATGGTCTTTACCGCATCATCGGGGACATAGGTTTTTTCCACGCCCATGGCGATGGCCAGATGGGACTGGCCCGACAGAATATCCTTCCAGGCGCCGTTCATGGCGACGGACGAGGTCGCGCAGGCATCTTCCACATTGACCGTCGGCACGCGCTCGGGGAACAGGCCCTCGCGCACCAGGGGAGTGAAACAGACCTGGCCGCGAATGCAGGGCTGTCCCCAGGTGCCCAGGCCGCAATTACCGAAATAGGCGATCTCGATATTGTCGCCATTGTCCAGGCCGCTGTCGTCGAGCACACCCAGATAAGCCTCCCGCGTCAGATCCTTGAAGCTTTTATCGGGCCATTTCTGGAACCGGGTGGAATAGCTGCCGATGATATAGACGTCCGCCATTGGCTAATCTCCTGACTGATTTTCCGGCATACTAATGCGAATGGTCCAGGTCGGCCAGACAGTGCGCCGTGGGGCGACAAGATGCCTCAATCCATGGTTCAATCCAGCGATTCTATCTGGAGTGGGCAATGCCAATACTGGCGATGTTTATGGCGGTGCTGCTGTGGTCATCCTCGATCGTCGGCAGCAAGGCGGCGGTCCTGCACATGGCCGTGGGCGAGGTGGTGGCGGGACGCTTCATCCTGGCCGCCATCGTGATGTGGGCCATGGTGCTGCTGACCCGCCAGCCGGTGCATTTGCGCCAGGCCACCCGACCGCTGTTGATGGGCATGCTCGATCCCGGCCTAGTCTCCGTTCTGTTGGTCTGGGCGCTGTTTCACACCTCCGCCGTTAACGCCGCTGTATTCTGGGCCATCATGCCCCTGATCATGCCGATCGCGGGCCGCCTGGTGTTGAAGGAGGCGATCAACCCAGTGGTGGTCGTCGGTGCTATCATTGCCTTTGGCGGCGCTATTCTTCTGGTCCAGACCAACAGTGCGGCGGGAGAGGGTGATCTATTCGGCGATTTCCTGGTGGTTTGCGGCATCATTTGCGCCATCGGCTGTAACTTGACGGCCCGCAGGGTGGCACAGACCCAGGGCCGGCCCCTGGTAACCACGGCCTGGCAGATGAGCATGGCGCTGGTTATTGGGCTGCTGGCCCTGGTCTTCATCGAGGGGCCCGCCGCGCCCCTTGATCAGTTAGACACCGATATCGTGATCCTGATGCTGTATCTGGGCGGCATCGCCACGGCGGGGCCGTTCCTCCTGCTGAACTACGCCCTGAGCCACTTGCCCGTCGCCCGCACCGCGCTGTTCTCTCCCTTGATTGGGGCCCTGTCGTTGCCTATGGCGGCTATTTTTCTGGGTGAGACAGTCCAGATCCTGGAGATCGCTGCCATTGCCATCGTCACGCTGGGCGTGCTTGTGCCGACCTTACTGGGCCCTGCGGTTATCGGCCGCCTGCGCGGCCTGCCCAGGGCCGGCGATGATCGGGCTCT
The DNA here is from genome assembly GCA_964462145.1 of uncultured Rhodospirillaceae bacterium. Taxonomy (GTDB): domain Bacteria; phylum Pseudomonadota; class Alphaproteobacteria. The sequence continues at coordinate 3,604 of CAYWYB010000050.1, read as the reverse complement.
GGATGGCGCGACCTATGTTGTGTTCGATACCGAGACCACCGGCTTGGAGCCGTCGGGCGGCGACCGCATCGTACAGATCGCCGGCGTGCGTATTGTTGATGGCGTGGTCCGGCGGGATCAGGTCTTTAACGAGTTGGTCAATCCGGGCCGGAAAATTCCGCCGCTCTCAACCACATTCCACGGCATCACCGATGACCAAGTCGCCCAGAGCCGTAGCATCGCTCCCGTGGCCCAGGATTTCACCGATTTCTGCGGCGATGCGGTCTTAGTAGCCCATAACGCTGCCTTCGATATGAAGTTCCTGGAATTGGCCCAGGCCGAGGGCGCGCCGGTGTTCGAACAGTCCGTTCTGGATACCCTGTTGTTATCCGCCGTGTTGGAACGTGAAGCCCATGACCATGGTCTGGATGCCCTGGTTGCGCGTCATGACGTGGTCCTGCCCGAAGTCGACCGCCACACCGCCCTGGGCGATAGCCTGGCCACGGCGGAGATCTTTCTTGCCCTCCTCACCAAAGCCGAAAATGCCAAAACCGTAGGCGACCTTCAGGCCATATCCCGCAAGGCGCGCCGTTTTAGGCGCCTGCAGAAGCAGTTTTAGAATAATTCGCCGCCAAGATCGCTGCGCAGCCGGTCGCGCAGGTCGCGGATGGCTTTCAGGGCATCCACCAGCCTGTCATCCTCGCGGTCGGTCAAACTGCCGGGATGGACGTAATTGCTGATCGCCTTGCCGGCGCGCTGGTCCGCCATTTGCTGGCGCAACAATAGATGGGTGATGTGTCCGAAGGCGCCTTGCAGATAGTCCGCCTCATCCCGGTCCAGAACGCCCTGATCTTGCAGTTTTGCGATGCGGGCCAGGGTTCCCGTCTCGGCTACCCCATGCAGCAGGGCGAGGGCGCGGACAGCGTCCACCAGGGGCAAGGTGCCGGTGATCTTCAAGTTCAGTTCGCCCCGGTGTGCCGCGTCTTTCTTTTCCACGATAAAGCGGTTGAAGAGGCCCAGGGCAACGCCGAAATCCTCGTCTTGCAAGTACATTTCCCGCATGAAACCGCGATTGTTCCGCATCCGGCCCGTAATGTAGTCCCGCAGTTCGGCGGCCAGGCGGCGTTCGCCGGCGACGCCGCGGAAATCAAAGAAGATATCCGCCAAACGCAGCGCGGCGGGGTCGCGGCGGCCCAGCCAATAGTCCATTTGCGCCTGCCATTGGCTCGCCGTCTTGCGCCACAACGGGTTCACCGCCATGACATAGCCGTTGCACAGCGGCATGCCGGCCCCATCCATGGCCTGGGTCAGACGATCCGCCAGTTCGGAAAAATAGCCGTCGATGCGGTCGTGTTCGGCGTCGGGATAGTCGGCGATAATCAGGCCATTGTCCTGGTCGGGATTAAGATAGCTCTCCTGGCGTCCACCCGAACCCATGACGATCAGGCAGAACTCCCTGGGCGGCTCACCCAGGCCTTCGGCTTCCATGGTGGCGATACAGTGGCGGGTCATGCGGCGATAGACGTCGTTGTTAATATGGCTGACCAGGGCTTGAATTTCCGGCGTCGGCACCTGGTCGGCAAACAATTGCTCGGCCACCTGCAACTGCGCAGCCCTGACCTCGGCCATGCCCTCGGGGGTGTCAGGGCGGGTCAGGCTTTCGATCTGGGCCACCAGCTGACCGTTGATTTGCGCCAGGGCGCCATCAAGGGTCAGCATGCCTACCAGACGGTCGCGGTCATCGACCACCGGCATATGCCGCAGGCCGGCCTGGCGCATGCGGGCGACGGCATGAAACATCAGATCCTGATCCCGGATCACGCGCACCGGCTGGCTCATGATGTCATCAAGGGCGCTGTCACCGGCAACCTTGAAGGCAACCTTGCGCACCACGTCCTGTTCCGTCAGTACGCCACGGGGGATGCCGTCATCATCAACGATAACCAGGCTGGCGGAGGCCGCATCGGCCAACAGGGCGACAGCCTCACCCACGCTGGCGCCCAAGGGCAGGGTAGGCGGCGGCGCCAGCATATGCTCGCCAGCCAGCTGACGAAACGCCATCGAACGAGAATAGGGCATTCGCTTACCCCTCCCGGCGCATGGCTCATGCGCCTATTGCGTTACTCCGCCGCCGAGGTCCGTTCCGACGGCGAACGGAAAAATTCCAACATCTCCGCTTCGGCCTTTTTCGCCTTGGCCACGGCCTTTTCCTTGATATGGCCGAAACCGCGTATGCGGTCGGGCACCTCGGCGATACGTGTCGCCATGGCGTGGTTGTCATGGTTCAGCCCGGCCAGCACCTCGGCCATGGTGCTTTCGTAATCGTTGATCAGCTGACGTTCCATGCGGCGTTCCTCGGAGCGGCCAAAGATATCCCAAGCGCCGCCGCGCAGACCGCGCATGCGGGCCAGCAGGGGCATCAGCTTCAACATCCAAGGGCCGAATTCGCGCTTTTGCAATTGGCCGCTGACCGGATCCCGCTTGGCGATCAGAGGTGGGGCCATGTGCAGGCGCAGGCTGAAATCGCCCTCGAACTGCTGATTGACCTGCTCCATGAAACGGCCGTCGCTGTACAGCCGCGCCACCTCGTATTCGTCCTTGTAGGCCATCAGGCGGAAGAAGTTCAGCGCCACCGCCTCGCCCAGGCCCAGCAGGCCGGGGGCCTTTTCCGTCTCTTCCGCGATGGTCCGTTGAACCAACTCCAGGTAACGGGCGGCATAGGCGGCATCCTGGTAGCCGGTCAAGAAATCAGCCCGGCGGGCGATCTTCTCAGCCAGGTTCTGTTTTTCCGCCTTGGCTTCCTGTTGCGGCATCAGGGGCGCCGTGATGCTGTCCACGGCCTCTGGATCGTGGGCGGCCAAGCGGCCCCAGGCAAAGGTCTGCTTGTTGGCCTCGACCGCGACGCCGTTCAGTTCGATGGCGCCTTCGATAGCCTGCAATGACAGCGGCACATAACCGTTTTGAAAGGCGGCGCCGAGCAGGAACAGATTGGCCGCGATGCTATCGCCCATCAGTGCCGTGGCCAATTTGGTGGCGTTGAAGAAATGGCTGAAATCGCCGCCAACCGCTTCCTGTAGCTGCTTGATCAGGCCTTCGCCCGCCAGCTCCATATCCTGGTCCGCCAGGAATTGCGCGGTCGGCACCACATGGCTGTTGATGACCGCGCCGGTGACCCCTTCGTTGATCGTGGAGAGTACGTTTTCACCGGTGGCGACGACGATGTCGCAGCCCAGAATCAGCTTCGAGCCGCCGGTGGCGATGCGCACGGCGTGCAGGTCCTCCGGCGCATCGGCGATGCGGACATGCGAGGTCACGGCGCCGTTCTTCTGAGCCAGACCGGCCATGTCCAGGGCCGAGACCCCCTTGCCGTCCAGATGCGCCGCCATGCCCAGCAGGGCCGAAACGGTGACGACGCCGGTGCCGCCGATGCCGGTGATCAGGATGCCGTAGGGTTCAGCCGCCGAGGGCAGGGTGGGCATGGGCAGGTTGGCGAAAAGATCACTGCTTTGCCCGGCACCGGCGCTTTTTGGTTTTTCCGCCTTGCGCAGACCGCCGCCATGGACCGTGACAAAGCTGGGGCAGAAGCCGTTGACGCAGGAAAAATCCTTGTTGCAGTTGGACTGAT
>CAYWYB010000049.1:0-22095 GCA_964462145.1 uncultured Rhodospirillaceae bacterium | reverse complement strand
AGGGGCTTTTCCATCACCGGCGCGGTATCGACAAAGACCTTTAGTTCGCCCCCCGCTTCGGCCTGCAACCATCGGGCCAGGGCCTTCAGGCGCTTTTTCACCACCACGTGATAGTCCTTGCGCGCCGCATAGACCGAAACATTGCCCTGCCCGACCCGTGATAGACGGCCCATAGGATCTTCATCCGGGCCATAGTTCAGGCCCAGCATGATGATGGATCGGGCTTCGGGCCAAAGGGCATTGGGGTGGCGGCGGCGGGCCGCCTTTTCCTCCAGCCAGGCCATATCCCCATGACGGTCCAGATCCAGGAATTGTCCCAAACGATCCCCCGGACCGGACGGGACATCGGCGGCGGTGATACCCATGACATCGAAACCCAGGCTCAGGGCTTCACGGCGCAATTCCGCCACCAACTGCAATGGCGCGGCGGCGGGCTTAGAAGTCGAGGTCGGCATAGTGCCGGGGCGGTGGCAGGCCGGGCATATGATCGGCCAGGATGGCGCGGAAAGAGGGGCGCGACTTCACCCGCGCGTACCATTCCTTGGCGGCGGGATATTGTTCCCATGGCACATCGCCCAGATAATCCAGACATGAGAGATGCGCCGCGGCGGTGATGTCGGCCAGGGAAAATGTCTCGCCGCCAATATAGTTTCGCCGCTCCACCAGATAGCTGATGTAGTCCAGGTGATAGCCGATATTCTGCCGCCCCGCCCGGATCAGGTCCGAGCGCGGCTCCCCCATGCCCATGAAGCGTTTGAGCAACTTTTCCCGCAGCAGGAAATCCGTGACCTCGTCATGGAACTTACCGTCGAACCAGGCGATCAGGCGGCGGCATTCGGCCCGGTCCAGGGGCTCGTTTCCCAGCAGGTTGGGTTCGGGCTGACAGTCTTCCAGATATTCGACGATGGCCTGGCTGTCAGCCAGGATGGTGCCGTCGGGCTCGCTCAATACGGGCACCTGCCCGGCGGGATTTAGTGCAAGGAACTCCGGCCGGCGGTTCCAGTATTTCTCTACCACCAGCTCCACATCCATGCCTTTCTCGAACAAGGCGATACGCACCTTGCGGGAAAACGGTGACAGCCAGAAATGGTACAGAATGCGCATATGTTCAGTCTACCGGTTGGACCTAACCTCACATAGCATGGTCCCAGATGCCATGGGAACCAAGCTAATTCATTGTCAGGACCAACTTGCCAACTACCTTGCGGTCCATCAACAGATGCATGCCTTCCACCGCCTTTTCAAACGGCAGGGTGTGGGAGACATATGGGTGTAATTTGCCTGCGTTGGCCAGGGCCAGAATTTCCGTCAATTCCCGTTCGCCGGCCTCGGGGTCGTTGCGCCGGGCCTCGCCCGCCCGGCAGCCCATGATGGTCAGGCCCTTGATCAGAGCGTAGTTCAGCGGCAGTTCGGGGATCCGTCCGGAAGTAAAGCCAAGCGAGACCAAGCGCCCGTGCCAGGCCATGCAGCGCAGGGATTGATCAAAGACGTCGCCGCCGACCGGATCATAGACCAGGTTGACGCCCTTGCCGCCGGTGATCTCCTTGACCTCTTTTCGGAATTCGCCCTTTTGGTAGTTGATCACATGGTCGGCGCCATATTCGCGCACCACCTCCAACTTGCCGTCATCGCCGCCGGTGCCGATGATCTTGGCGCCGTGCAACTTGGCCAGTTCCACCGCCGCCAGGCCGACACCGCCCGTGGCGCCATTCACCAACACCCATTCGCCTGGGCGCAGGCCGCCGCGCTGAAACAAGCAGTGATGGGCGGTGAAATATGTCACCCTGAAGGCGGCGGCGGTAATATCATCGAAGGGGTCCGGCGTTGGGATAAGCAGACTGGCATCCGTCACCGCCTGTTCGGCGAAGCCACCGGGGCGGACCGACATCATCACCCGGTCACCGGGCGCCACATTGCTTACATCCAGGGCAACCTCGATCACCTCGCCCGCGGTTTCGAAACCGGCGATAAAGGGCAAGGACGGTTTGTGCTGATAGACGCCTTCAACGGTCAGGATATCGGGAAAGTTAAGACCGGCGGCGTTGATTTTCACCCGCGCCTGGCCCGGCCCCATTTCGGGTTCCGGCAACTCTTCCAGGCGCAGCACCGACGGCGCCCCCAGTTCGCGGCAAACAATGGCTTTCATAAACCGTCCCCTACAGCGTTAGCGGCAATTCAACCAACGGCGTGCCGCCGCCCTCGTACGATCCCTGGCCAATGGCGTCCACCGCCTCGACCAGGCGATGGTCCGATTTCAGCAGATGGTCGGCGATGGCGATGATGCGGCGGTTCGGCTTGGCATGCGGCGCGGCACGGCGCAGGGCCTGGGCCGCTTCCATCTCGCGTCCCGGATTGTATTGGCAAAGTATGGTCAGGGCAGCGGCGGTGGAGCGGCTGACGCCAGCATAACAATGTACGATCATGGGGCCTTGCCGATTCCAAGTGGTGGAGAAATCCAACAGCTCGGTCACATGTTCGATGGTTGGAGCAATATCGCCGGCGAATGAAGCCGGCACATCATCGACCTCGATATGGAGATGCCGCGCCGGGTCGATGCCATCGGGCGTATCGGGCACCCCTTCGATGCCCAGCAGGGACAGAATATGTGTCGCGCCCAGCTCGACGGCGCGGTCCTCCATGGTACGCCAGGAAGATATATACAGCACGTTTCGGCCTCCATTCATTAACCATCAGCGCTCAGATTTTCTTAATCCGGCGGCGCTATATTAACCACAGTTGCCACCATTTGCGGGGAGTATATTGATGACTGGTTCACTTGAACATTACCAAGGCTTGGCGCAAAACCTGATCGAAAGTCTCGGCTATGAACAGGCGTTGTACGTAGCTAATCAATATGCCTGGTATGGCGTGGCCGAAGAGATCCACCGTCTGAGCGGCGACGACGGCCACGTGGTGCATTAAAGCTTGTTGAAAACCGGCTAGGCGAGGCCCAGCTTTTCGGCCAATCCGATCCGCTGCAGCTTGCCCGTCGCGCCTTTTGGAATTTCTTCCAGAAACAGCACTTTGCGCGGCACCTTGAAATCCGCCAGGCGCTTGCCGACAAATTCACGCAATTCCGCCTCCGTGGCCTCCGCACCCTCGGACAGCACCACGGCGGCGCCCACATCCTCGCCCAGACGGTCATGGGGCACCGCAAAGGTAACCACCTGTCCGACACTTGGGTGATCAAGCAGCACTTCGTCGACTTCGCGCGGGCTGATTTTTTCGCCGCCGCGATTGATGATTTCCTTTAACCGACCCGTCAGGGTGAGGTAACCCTTCTCGTCCAGGGTGCCCTGGTCGCCGGTACGGAACCAGCCATCGGTAAAGGCGGTGGCGTTGGCCGCCGGGTTCTCGATATAGCCATCGGTCACGTTGGGCCCGCGTATAACGATTTCCCCGACCGCGCCGGCGGGCAGCAGTTCGCCATCCTCCTCGGACATGATGCCGATTTCAGGCCCCGCGGCCAGGCCCACGCAACCGGCCCGGCGTTCGGCGGGGGGCAGCGGGTTCGAGGCCATTTGATGGGCTGCCTCGGTCATGCCATAGGCCTCGATCACCGGGCAACCGAACGTCTCCTCCAGGGAGGCCATGACCTGCGGCGGCAATGATGCCGAAGAAGATCGGATCAGCCGCAGCCGCGATGCCTGCAAACTATCCGCATTGCGGGGCGCCCGGGACAGAATTGCCTGGTGCATGGTCGGCACCGCCGTGTACCAGGTCGGCTCAACCTCATCCATCCATTGGAAAAAGCGCAGTGCATTGAAGCCCGGTGTGCAATAGACCCCGGCACCCGCCGCCAGGGAGGACAGCACCGCCGCGATCAGACCGTGGATATGGAACAACGGCATGATGTTGAGGCAGCGGTCATCGGCACCGAGCGACAGCGAGGCGCCAATATGGCGGGCAGAGGCACAGATATTGCCCTGGCTCAACGGCACCATTTTTGGCCGCGACGTCGTACCCGAGGTGTGCAGGATCAAGGCCGCGTCGGCACGATCGGCAAAACCACCTGATTTGGCAGGTTCCACGACCTCCCCGCTTCCGGTCAGTTTAAAGGCGCCCGCGGCGCCGTCCGGATCTGCCACCAGCTCCAGCACATCAATGCCACGGCGTACAGCAACCGCCCGCGCCGGTGTCTCCACGCCCTTCTGGACAATCAGGGCCCGGGCCTGGAGGTCATCGAGATAAAAGTCGAATTCATCCTCCCGGTAGGCCGGGTTCAACGGCGCGGTCACCGCTCCGGTACCTACCGTGATAAAGGCGGCGGCCATCTCGGGACCATTGGGCAGGACAATCGCTACCCGGTCGCCACGGCCAATGCCAAAGCCATTCAGGCTGGCTACCACGTCCGCGGACAGCGCGCGCAGGGCCGCGAAACTCATCGGCGCCCGGTCGGGCGCCCCGATTGCCGTGGCGTCATCCGCGCCGACAGCAAGAAGATCAATCATGCAGGTGAATTGGTTCATGGCCGGATCATATAGCATGGCCCGCAGCCATATCCACTACGTTCAACACAGCCCAGCCTATTCGATGGAAAAGTTTCTAAATGACCAGTTCCCGAGGCCGCACGGGCCCGAGAATTTTCGCCGAATCATCGCTGGCCAATAGATAGGCGTCCGTCACCGCCTCGGCCTTGTCGCGCATGGCCCGGGTCGGTGTTCCGTCCGAGGCATTATCCGGCAGACCTTCCTGTGCGATCTGTTGCGCCAGGAAGGGAACGAAAGGTTGTGGCCGCTGGGTCCTCGGCTCGACCGCGTGCCGTTCAACGGTAGGCTGCTCGACAACACTGACCGGAACGGCGCGGAGGACCGGCACTTGCGACCGGGTCTGCTTTTGCTCTTCCTGTCCCTTGGCGGCAAATTGGGTGCCCGACTGCCGGGCCATCTCCCGATCATTGACCGGTTGGGCCGCGCGCACAGGCAACACATCGCCCGGCCCATAGACCATGCGTGCGTACGTCGATGCTGCGCCAACAGTTGTCAAACCGCTTCCACCAATTCAAGCCGGAGACAAATCCGGCACTTAACCACAAGCACTCGCTTCGGAGTCTTCGCCGAAGTTACATAATCGCCGATGAAACCATAAAAAATGGTGAAGAGTCAATACCTTCGGTTGTTTTTCTGAACATCAAATATGGCGAAAAAGTGGGCGTTTTAGAGGCATTCGAGCCTATTCCTATCCTGAGCCGCCGAAATGACGCGCCGCGGCACTAGGCTGCCTGCACACCGCGCCGCTCATCCCAGGTGCGCAGCCACCAGATCACCGGTATCGACAGCAGGATAACCCAGGATTTGCCGATAATCTGACCGGAGAGATAATCCAGGCTGCCAAAGGCAAGCTGCAGAAACAACACGCTGTCAATGATCAGGCCAACCATGCCTGAGGCCACCACGGCGAGGACCAGGCGACGGCGTTGCAGGGGTGTATAAACGGCGAAATCAGCCAGTTCCGACAGCAGAAATGCCACGCCCGAGGCCAGCACCAAGTTCGGCGGCGCCAGCTGGCTGGACAGTGCGGCGCCCGCCAATATGGCGCCAATGGCCCAACGGGCGCCCAAGCGCCGCTGCACCAAATCGCGCAGCACCAGGGCCAGACCGATCATCAGCACGCCGCTTGGCGCCATGATGCCCGGCGCCACGGGGATCAGGCAGGGTTTGTTCGGCAGGCAGACCGTACCCACATGGCCCAGCATCCAGTTGGCCGCCGGAATGCACAGGGCAAAGGCGCAGAGGTAGAGATAGCCCTCTAATCGTGTCGTCTGCATCTTAACTCGATCTTTTGTAAATTGAGTGGCGATGCCTAACGCATCATTGGAAAAAAGAAAAGGGCCGCCGGAACACCCGGCGGCCCAAATTCGTATAGATACGTTTCTGGCGTTATTCGGTTTCGGCGCTGATCAGCGGACCAAAACGAACCGAACGTTCACCGTCGAAACGGGTCATCTGCATCTGCTCCAGCGGATAGAAATCCGTCGGAGAGGTGTCGGCATACATGCCAGGCAGCAACATGGGAAGGTGTACTTCCTTCAGGCTGGCGGCCTGTTTCATGATGTTTTCCCGGCTGAGATCATCGCCGGCATTCTTCAACACCGCGATCATGGTGTGGCAGACGGCATAGCCATAGGCGTTGAACTTGTTGCTCTTGTCGCCACCAGGATAATATTTATCCATCCAAGCGCGCCAGGCCTTGGTCTCGGGATCGTCTTTCCATTCCGGATCGTTGGGATCCTTGTAGAAGTCCACCGAGATGATGCCCTTGGCCTTTTCCAGGCCAGCCGGCTTGTAGGTCGAGTTGATGGAGGCTGCCACGTCGTTCAGGATATGGGCCGGCTTCCAACCGATGGCATGCATCTTCTTGATAGCCTGAGCCGCGAATTTCGGGATCGAGATGTTGACAAAAACATCCGCGCCGGAACCAGCAAGGGCAACGATTTGGCTATCAATGGTCGGATCGGTAACTTCATAAGTTTCCTGCTTGATGACCTGGGCGTCGTACTTGGCACCCATGGCACGCTTCATGCCAATGACATAATCCTTGCCGTAGTCATCGTTCTGATACATCACGGCAACCTTGCCCTGCGGGTAATTCTGCAGGATGTAGTTGCCGAAGATCGCGCCAACGGTCTGATAGTTAGGCTGCCAACCCATGGTCCATGGGAAATTCTTCGGATCGCCCCATTTCGTGGCGCCGGTGGCCACGAACAGATGCGGCACTTTCTTCTTGTTCATGTAACGGTGCACGGCGGAATTGGTCGGCGTGCCCAGGGTCTGGAAGGTAAAGGCGACTTTCTCGCGCTCCACCAGCTTGCGGATCTGCTCCTTGGTCTTGGGCGGCGAATAGCCGTCATCAAGGCTGATCCATTTGATCTTGCGGCCGTTAATGCCGCCCGTATCATTGACCCAGTTCCAGCAGGCGCCGATGGACTTGCCGATGGTGCCATAAGATGAGGCCGGACCGGAATACGGGTTGGTATTACCAATCTTGATTTCCTTATCGGTAACGCCAGGCGCGTTGCCCGCGATGGCGGCCCCCGCCCACATGGTCGCCGCTATGGCGGCGGTTGCAACATGTAAGTTTTTCATTTTTTGCTCCCTATTTTAAACATTTGCGATTCTTACCCTAAAACGAACGCGGGTGTACGATTGCTATTCACACCCTAAACGCCAGGACGGGAATAGCGCGCAACGAACCAGCGGACAAAGCCAGCCAGGCCATTAGGCATAACATAAACAGCGAAGATCAAGAAACAGCCAAAGGCAACACCGATCAAGGCCTTCGCACTGGGGTCGTCACCAAAGACCTGACCGATCAGGGCTTCCGATATATTCGGCACATACAAAATGAACAGCCCACCAACAATCGCAGCCGGTATTGAACCCAGGCCGCCGATGACCATGCCGACCAGCAACCAGACGGAGAGGAAGAAGGTGAAGCTATCCGGTGCGACGAACTCCGCCACGGCAGCGCCCAAAGCACCGGCGATGCCGGTGTAGAAGCCGCTGACGCCAAAAGTCACGGATTTGTACAACGAGGTATTGATACCCATTGTTCTGGCGGCCAGGGGATTGTCACGAATGGCCATCATCGCCCGGCCCGTCCGGCCGCGGGTCAAATTCCATGCCCCGACAACCAGCAACGCCGCGCATAAAAGCACGACAAAATAGAGCCATTGGTCACCGCCAAGAAACTCGATCGGCGAGTCCGGCTTGAACAAATCAATGCCCTGGACACCGCCGGTAAAGCCTTCAAAATGCTCGTAGCGCAGCAGCTGCGGCGTTGCCACGGCCAGGGCGAAGGTGGCCAGCGCCAGGAACAGACCCTCCAACCGCAAGGCCGGCAGACCGAACAGAAAGCCGCCGATGAAGCAGATAATGCCCGCCGGCAGGATCGTCCAATAGAAGGCGACCTCGTAACGCTCCACCATGATGGCGGCGGTATAGGCCCCCAAGGCATAGAAGGCGCTATGGCCGAGCGAGAACTGGCCATTGAAGCCTGTCAGCAGGTTCAAGCCCAATACGGCAATGGCGTAGACAAGTGCCTGGGTCAACTGGAAGACCGTGAAACCCTCCACGACGAACGGCACCACCAAGGCAATGGCGATCCCGATGACCGTCAGGTAAAGTTTCCACATCGGCAATTTGATGCCGAACAGGACAGCGGTCTTTGCCAGATTGGCACGCATGGCCACGGACTTTGCATCGCTTGAAGCCATGGCTCAGACCCTCTGCACAACGACCCGGCCGAAAAGGCCCGCCGGTCTAAACAACAACACTGTCACAATAACCACCAACGCGAAGGTCAGCTTCAACTCACTGCCGATCACGTAAGTGCCAGCCAAATTCTCCAGCACACCCATCAAGAAACCGCCAACGACGGCACCGCCGGGAGAGGTCAGGCCACCGACAACGGCGCCGGCGAAACCATACAGAAGAATGCCCAGCATCATGTTCGGCTCCAAGAACACGACAGGCGCGATCATCATGCCGGCAACCGCACCGATGGCCGCCGCCAGACCCCAGCCGAGGCCCAGCATTTTCTTGACGGAAATGCCAACGAGCCGCGCTGAATCTGGCGATGCCGCGGCTGCCCGCATGGCGAGGCCGATCGGCGTGAAGCGGAAGAAGACATAAATCATGCCCAGCATAATTAGGGTAATGCCGACAATTCCCAATTCATGTGGTCCTATAAGTTTCGTCGCAAAAGGCAGCTCCGACGGGAACGGGCTGGGGAATTCCTTGATCGTGAACTCCCAAATGAAGCCGGCCATGGCATTGAATATCAAGGTCAAGGCAATGAAGACCACGACATGACTTAACGCTGGCGCGTCATGGATCGGCGCGAAAATTATCCGCTCGATCGCCATGCCGCCAATAAAGGAAATCGCCAGGCAGACCACGAATGCGACCCAGTAGGGCGCGCCCCAGGCGATCAGTTGCCAGGCAATAAAGGTTGAGAACATCGCCATTTCGCCCTGGGCGAAATTAAAATGGTCGATGGCCTGATAAATCATCACAACGGCAAGCGCCAAGGACGCATAAATGGCGCCGTTCGCGAGACCGCTCAGAGTTTGTTGCAGAAACTGGTCCATATCCGGGTAGGTCTCCTAATAACCGAGATAAGATTTACGCACGTTTTCATCCGAAGCGATGTCATCGGATGTCCCGGACATCACCACCCGGCCGGTCTCGAGCAAATAGGCATGATCCGCCAAACCAAGGGCCAGGGTGGCGTTCTGTTCCACCAGCAGCATCGAAACCCCCTCGTCCTGATTGATGGTCCGCAGGATTTCGAACAATTCCTTGACGATCAACGGCGCCAAGCCGAATGAAGGTTCGTCGAGCAGCATCAGACGCGGATGCAGCATCATGGCCCGGCCCACGGCGAGCATTTGCTGCTCACCGCCCGAAAGGGTGCCGGCTTGTTGATTGCGCCGTTCCTTCAACCTTGGGAAATAGCTATAAACCCGCTCCATCCCATCGGCGATTTTCTTATTGTCCCTAACGGTAAAGGCGCCGAGACGCAGGTTTTCCTCGGTCGTCACGCGAACAAAGGTGCCACGGCCTTCCGGCACATGGGCGATACCCTTGCGAACGATGTTTTCCGTCGCCTGGCCGACCAGGCCCTCGCCATCAAACGTGATCGAGCCGTTGTTGCTCACCATGCCGCAAATGGAACGCAGCGTGGTCGTCTTGCCCGCGCCGTTGGCGCCCAAAATAGTTGTGATGCCGCCTTCATCAAGATCGAAATCCAGACCATGCAAAGCCTGGGTATGACCATAGAAAGCTTCCAAGCCTCTTACTTCTAACATTGCCATCAGTCGCTGGTCCCCAAGTAGGCCCGAATAACCTCGGGGTTTTGCTGCACTTCACTGGGTGTGCCTTCGCCGATCTTGCGGCCAAAATCAATCGCCACCACATGATCGGAAACCGCCATCACCAAACTCATGTGATGTTCCACCAACAGCACCGTGATGTGGCGCTCGTCCCTGATCTGCTTGATCAGGCCACCAAGCTCCTCGACCTCGTCATGGTTCAGGCCGCCCGCGGGCTCATCCAAAAGCAGCAACTTGGGCCGGCTGGCCAGAGCGCGGGCCATCTCCACCCGTTTTTGGGTACCAAACGGCAGATCGGCGACCGGCGTGTAGGCGTCGTCGAGCAAATCCATGTATTCGATCAGCTCCCACGATGCCTCTTCCAGGCCTTTTTCCTCCGCGTTCACCCAGGGCAGGCGCAGAGCATTGGAGATAAAGTCACTGCTGCTTCGCGAATGGCCGCCGACCATGACATTGTCCAATACGGACATAGTGCCGAACAGAGCCAGATTCTGGAAGGTGCGGCCAATGCCGATATCAGCAATCTTGTGCGGCGCGGTTTCCAGAATGGTCTGTCCCGCAAAGCGAATATCGCCGGAATTGGGGATGTAAAGGCGGCTAAGACAGTTGAACAAGGTGGTCTTGCCGGCCCCATTGGGACCGATCAGGCCGAGAATGGCCCCTTGCTGAACATCGAAACTGACGCCGTCCAATGCAACAATGCCGCCAAAATGTACGGCGACATCGCTTACCTGCAATAACGGCTGTGCGGAGGAGGACGCCTCCGAAGCGCTGGCTGAAACTTGATTCATGTTATGGATTCATAAAGTGGCGACACCAAAAGGTGCCCAACAAAAGCCTCAAGGGCCGAAGGCAACGGCCAAATCATTTACTATTTCCTCGCACCTGTTCGTCACGTCAGCACTTTTGCAGCGCCTTGTATTGATTGGCCGGCAATATGCGATAGCTTGTCGCGGGACGCAAAGAATTTTTCACCGTTTCTTAACCAGCCTAGCGATTCGAGAAAATTCTTGTTGTCCCATAATGCTTTGGCACCCGGCCAAAACCGGCCCACTGCCAACGGCCCCAATGATTTGCCCCGCCCAGATGCTGACGGGTGCCATCCTAGGCCGCAATGGGTTATATAATTGCGCATGTCAGACCCTTTCGATTTAGAGCAAATGCCACCCCCCGGCAGCGCCGCCTCGGTGCCGGATGCTCCACCGCCCACGCCTGGCTATATCAGCCAGTTGAACCCGGAACAGCGCGCGGCGGTGGAGGCCGTGGAAGGCCCCGTCCTTGTCCTTGCCGGTGCCGGCACCGGCAAGACCAGGGTCTTGACCACGCGTCTGGCCAATATCCTGCACCAGCGCCTGGCCTTTCCCAGCCAGCTTCTCGTCGTGACCTTTACCAACAAGGCAGCGCGCGAGATGGCGGAACGCACCGCTGCCCTGGTCGGGCGGGCCGTGGAAGGCTTATGGCTGGGCACCTTCCATGCCATCGGCGTGCGTTTGTTGCGCCGCCACGGCGAACTGGTGGGCCTGAAGAGCAATTTCACCATTCTTGATACAGACGACCAGTTGCGCCTGTTGAGACAGCTGATCGAGGCCGAGCAACTGGATCCCAAGCGCTGGACCCCGCGCCAACTGGCGGCCATGATCGACCGCTGGAAAGACCGCGGCCTGGTGCCCGAAAAGGTGCCCGGCGGCGAGGGCGAGGGCTTTGCCAACGGCCGCGGCATCGAATTGTACAAGGCCTATCAGGCACGGCTCAGGACCCTCAATGCCTGTGATTTCGGTGACCTGTTGCTGCACTGCCTGAGCATCTTCGCCGAGCATGGCGATGTGCTGGAGAGCTACCAAAAGCAATTCCGCTATATCCTGGTTGATGAATATCAGGACACCAACGTCTCGCAATATCTGCTGTTGCGCCTGCTGGCCCAGGGCCACCGCAATATCTGCTGCGTCGGCGACGATGACCAATCGATCTACTCCTGGCGCGGGGCCGAGGTCGGCAACATCCTGCGCTTTGAAAAGGATTTCCCCGGCGCCAAGGTGATCCGCCTGGAATGCAACTACCGTTCCACGCCGCATATCCTGGGCGCCGCCTCGGGCCTGATCGCCAAGAACGAGGGCCGCCTGGGCAAGACCCTGTGGACGGAAAAGAACGACGGCGAAAAAGTTCAGGTACGCGGCCTGTGGGACGGCGCCGAGGAAGCCAGATCGGTGGGCGAGCAGGTCGAGGATCTGCAGCGCAAGGAACAGGCCTTGAACGAAATGGCGATCCTGGTCCGGGCCTCTTTCCAGACCCGCGAGTTCGAAGAACGGTTTCTGACCCTGGGCCTGCCCTATCGTCTGATCGGTGGCACCCGGTTTTACGAGCGGGCGGAGATCCGCGATGCCGTGGCCTATTTACGGGTCATCGCGCAACCGGATGACGACCTGGCCTTCGAACGCATTATTAACACGCCAAAACGGGCCTTGGGCAACGCCACGGTGCAACTGCTGCATCAGGCGGCGCGCGACATGGGCGAAAGCATGACCCGGGCCGCCCGCATCATGGTCAATGGCGACGATCTGAAAACCCGGGCCCGCAATAGCCTGACCAAGCTACTGGACGATTTCGACCGCTGGCGCGGCCTCGTCGAGACCATGCCGCCCAGCGAGTTGGCCGAGGAGGTGCTGGACGAAAGCGGCTATACCGCCATGTGGCAGGCCAGCAAGGACGTCAAGGCGCCCAGCAAGCTGGAGAACCTGAAAGAGCTGATCGTCGCCCTGGAACCGTTCGACAAGCTGGGTGGTTTCTTGGAGCATGTCAGCCTGGTGATGGATGCGGATCTGGCCCAGGCCGACGACGCGGTCAACATCCTGACCCTGCATGGCGCCAAGGGCCTGGAATTCGATACCGTGTTCCTGCCCGGCTGGGAGGACGGCCTGTTCCCCCACCAGCGTGCCCTGGATGAAAACGGCATGGCCGCTTTGGAAGAGGAACGCCGCCTGGCCTATGTGGGCCTGACCCGTGCCCGGCAGCGTGCCATCGTCAGCTTCGCGGCAAACCGGCAAATGTACGGCCGTTGGAGCACCACCATGCCCAGCCGCTTTATCGAGGAATTGCCCGCCGAACACACGGAGGTCGAGACCGAGCCGGGGCTGTACAGCGGTGGCGCGGAATCCTTTGATTCTCACGCTGCCTATAGCGCACCGGGTGCTTTCACTTTTGGTGACAGCCACCCAACATCACGTATGCGCCGCGCCCGCGCCGCGGCACCGCCGCCAAGCTATATCGAGGGCCAGGCCGAACAGGTGGTGACCACGGCGCCCGGCAGTTCCGACTATGCTATTGGCGAGCGCGTGTTCCATCAGAAATTCGGCTATGGCAGAATCGAGGATATCGAGGGCAATAAGCTGTCCATTGAATTCGAGAAGGCCGGGCCGAAAAAAGTCATCGACAGTTTCGTGGACCCGGCATGAGCGAGATTAATATCGGCGATGTCTGGCGGGCCCGCGTGGTGGTGCCCGGCCTGGCGGTACCAGCGTTTGAAGAAGCCATTAGCGCGGAACCCCTGGCTTGCTCCAGTTTCGAGATTCCCGATAGTGAGCCCAACGTTCAATGGTCTATCGAGATATTGCTGCCGGCTCCCGTTGACCGCGCGGCGCTGGAATCGCGCCTGGCCGAGACCGCGGCCGGGCTCAACCTCGCCGTCCCGCCATTAAGCCTGGAACCGCTGCCCGACAGGGATTGGGTGACGGCCTCCCTGCGCGCCCTGCCCCCGGTCGAGGCAGGCCGGTTTTTCGTCCATGGCGCCCATGACCGCGCCACTGCGCGGGACCGGGCACGGGGCGGCGCCATCGCCCTGGAAGTCGAGGCGGGCCGCGCCTTTGGCAACGGCAAGCACGAAACCACTTTTGGCTGCCTGTTGGCCCTGGACCATCTGGCCAAAGTACGCCGCTTTGACAGGCCCCTGGATCTGGGCTGCGGCGCCGGCGTCCTGGCCCTGGCCATGGCGCGCCTGTGGCGGGTAAGGACCGTGGCCTCGGACATCGACCCCTGGGCCGTCGCCGTGGCCAAGGCCAACGCCCGGCTCAACCACCTGCATGGATTTGTCCGCCCGGTCCGGGCCGACGGCTTCGCCCATCCCGCGCTATCCAACAATGCGCCCTATGATCTGATCGTGGCCAATATTCTGGCCAGGCCTCTGCAGCGCCTGGCCCCGGCCATCGCCCGCCACCTGGCGCCGGGCGGTCGGGTTGTTTTATCCGGGCTGCTGGCCAAGCAGGATGCCCAGGTCCGTGCCGCCTATTTAAGCCAGGGGCTGCACCTTGTCCGGCGCCGCCGCTTGGGCGAATGGCTGACCCTGGAGTTGGCAAAATAAAACCGCGCGCAGCGTCCGGACGCTGCGCGCGGCAAGGATTGAAGTCTATTCGCCTGTCTAGAAGGTCTAGAGCGGCGAGCTTTTGTCCCAGTTGGGCTGGCGTTTTTCCAGATGCGCCGCCAGACCTTCCTTGGCTTCCGGGCCCTTGAAGCCGAGCATTTCCAGGGCCAGGGAGTTCTCGAAAGTGGGCATGGCCATGCGGTACCAGTTGTTCAGGGCCAGCTTGGTCCAGCGGATAGCGCTGGGCGCACCGGCAACCAAGGTCGCGGCGATCTCTTCCGACTTGGCGGTCAAGGCATCGTCCTCGGTGCACAGCGAGAACAGGCCCATGCGCTCGGCCTCTTCACCAAATACCGGCTCGTTGGTCAGCAGGTGATATTTCGCCTTGGCCATGCCGGCCAGGATCACCCAGTTGATGCAGGCCACGTCACCGGCGGCGACGCCCAGGCGGACGTGGCCGTCCAAAACACGGGCCGATTTGGCGATGATGGAAATATCAGACAACAACGCCGCCACCAGGCCGGCGCCAACCGCGACGCCGTTGACAGCGGAAATGATCGGCTTCGAACAATTGATGATGTTGTAGACCAGATCGCGGGCCTCTTTCCAGGCGCCGACGGTGTCGTTCCAGTTTTCGATGTTGCCCTGGATCATGGAGAAATCGCCGCCGGAGGAGAACGCCTTGCCCTTGGCGGCCAGGATCACGCAGCTGATATCCGGATCTTCGTCAATGTCGCGCCAGATGTAGGTCAGTTGACGATGGCCGTCAGAATCGAGCGAATTATAGGTCTCGGGCTTGTTGAAAGTGATGCGCAGAACGCGCTCGCTCGGGCTGTCGTATTCAAAGGCGGGAAATTTTTCGGCATAACGTTCAAGCATCGGATACTCCTTCTTGGGCCGGTTTCGTCATTGTCGCGTTCGTTACACCCTTTAATGGGCGTACGCATGGTCCTGATAAGCCCCGCTTCGCCGCCGGCGTCAAGCCCCCGCCGCCGCACCGGTCGTGAGGCAAATTGCCTCAACCGCCAACCATAAACAGTTGTGTCCGGCGCCATTGATCTATTAAATGTCGCTGGCGTGTAGCTTTCGGGACAAAAAGATCCCGGCCACGGGTTTTACCCTCGGGGGGGATCAAGTGTGATACGGCAGTTCGAAAACAAGGGCCCGCAGGCCCCGCTCTTCACATCGCACGATGCCGAAGGTGATATCTTTGACGCCGGTTCAAGCGCACACTTAACTTTTGCAATTACCAGACAGCAACGAAATCAGTTTCAGGATCAGACGTCCGGAAACAGGGTGACAGGCCCTCAATTTTGTTGTCGGGCTTTGAGGAGGACGGTCGCTGGCTAATCTACTTGAAATCACCGATCTAACGACGGAGTTTGATACCTCCGACGGTGTGGTGCATGCCGTTGGCGGCATATCTTATTCAGTTGGCGCCGGTGAATCCGTGGCCATTGTCGGCGAGTCCGGTTGTGGCAAATCCGTCGGTGCCATGTCGATGCTGCGGCTGATCCCGCAACCACCAGGCCGCATCGTCAAGGGCCAGGTGATATTTGAAGGCCGTGACCTTTTGAAATTGAGCGATGCGGAAATGCGCGATGTGCGCGGCCGCGATATCGCCATGATTTTTCAGGAGCCGATGACCTCGCTGAACCCGGTGTTCACCATTGGCCGGCAATTGACCGAGACTTTGTTGCGCCACACGGATAAGAGCCAGGCGGAAGCGGACGAGCGGGCGCTGGAGCTGTTGCGTCAAGTCGGCATCTCCGATCCTACCCGCCGCCTGACCCAGTTCCCGCATCATTTAAGCGGCGGCATGCGGCAACGGGTAATGATCGCGATGGCGCTGGCCTGCAATCCCAAACTAATCATCGCCGATGAACCGACGACGGCGCTGGACGTAACGATCCAGGCGCAGATCCTGGAATTGATGAAGGGCCTGTCGGAAAAGCTCGGCGTGGCGCAGCTTATCATCACTCATAATCTGGGTGTCGTCGCGCGTTATGCCCAGCGGGTCAACGTGATGTATGCCGGCAAGATCGTCGAAATGGGCACGGCCAAGGAAATTTATCACAACCCACGCCACCCCTACACCTTGGGGCTGCTGGCTTCGGTGCCGCGGCTGGATCAGCAACGGGGCACGCAACTGGTCCCGATCGAAGGCCAGCCGCCGGATCTGGCCCGGCTGGATGACGGCTGCGCCTTTCGCCCGCGTTGCCGGTTCGCGACGGAACGTTGCGCCCATGAAATTCCGGAATTGCAAACCGTCGAGGGTGAGCATGTAAGTGCCTGCTGGCATATTGACGCCCTGGATCAGCAAGCCCAGGCGAAACAAGAGGACCCGGTGGCATGAGCGTGGCGGAAAACATGACGGACCAGATTACCCCCGCCCCCAATGACGCCGAGGGCGAGCCGCTGTTGCGGGTTGAAGGCCTGAAAATGCACTTCCCCGTCACGGAAGGCATGTTCATGCGGCGCACCGTTGGGCATGTGAAGGCGGTGGATGGCGTCAGTTTCACCGTCGCCCAGGGCGAAACATTGGGCCTGGTTGGCGAGTCCGGCTGCGGCAAGACCACGGTCGGCCGCTGCATCCTGCGGCTGGAAGACCCGACCGACGGCAAGGTCATCTTTGGCGGCGATGATATTGCCCATATGAAGATGAGCGAAATGACGAAACTGCGCCAGGATGTGCAGGTGATTTTTCAGGATCCGTTTTCCTCGCTCAATCCACGGCAGAAAATTGGCAGCATCATTTCCGAAGCGCTAAAGGTCCACGGCATCATCACGGACGCCGGAGAACTGAAAGAGCGGATCGCCGAGTTACTGCGCATTTGCGGCCTCAACCCGCGCTTTGCCGACCGTTACCCGCATGAAATGAGCGGCGGACAGCGCCAGCGCGTCGGCATTGCCCGCGCCTTGTCGGTCAATCCGAAATTTATTGTCTGCGACGAGGCGGTTTCGGCCCTGGATGTTTCGATCCAGGCCCAGATCATCAACTTGCTGGAGGATCTGCAAAAGCAGTTCAATTTCAGCTATCTGTTCATCGCCCATGATCTGTCCGTGGTGCGCCACCTCTGCCACCGGGTCGCGGTGATGTATCTGGGCAAGATTGTCGAGTTGGCCGAATGCGACGAATTGTTCGACAACCCGCAGCATCCCTACACCAAGGCCTTGTTGAGCGCCGTACCGGTGCCCGATCCGGCCATTGAAGAGACGCGGTCGCATCAGATTTTGGAGGGCGAGGTACCCTCGCCGATGTCGCCGCCGCCGGGCTGTGTTTTTCACCCGCGCTGTCCGCAGGCCACTGAAGCCTGCCGGCGCGACATTCCCGAACTTCAGGAATTCAGCCCAGGCCATAGTTTGGCCTGCCCCGTGGTGCTGGGAAAATAGGAGGGATTTGAAGGCAACAGCACTGGCAACGAGGAGTGAATTGCGCTCTTTGCAAGAATTGTATCTGTGTTAGGATTTCGTCACAGCCGTTCATTGGAAGAATAAATTAACGACGGCAAAAAAACAGACTTAAGGGAGACCTCAAGATGAAGCTTAAGACTCTGAAACTATTGACCGGGGCAACAGCGGCGCTGTTGTTATCGGCCAACGTCGCGGCGGCGGAGACGCCGAAACGCGGCGGCGTTTTGAATTTCGTGGTTGGTTCAAAGATTCCATCCATGGATGGCCACATGGAAGGCACCTTCGGGATGATCCATCCAATCCGGCCGTTCTACAGCACCCTGATCCGGATCAATCCGGCCAATCCCAGCTCGACCACGGATTTCGTCTGTGATGTCTGCTCGTCATTTTCCTCTTCCGATGACGGCAAGACCTACACATTCAAGATCCGCAACGATATTAAGTTTCATGACGGTACGCCGCTGACCGCGGCCGATGTGAAGGCGACTTACGACAAGCTGGTGTTCCCGCCCGAGGGCATTTTGAGCGCACGCAAAAAATTCTTCAACATGGTCGATACCATTACCACGCCGGATAAATACACCGTGGTCATGAAGCTGAAATATCCCTCGCCAACATTTATTCCCACCGTGGCGATGCCTTTCAACTTCCTTTATGCCAAGAAGGACCTGGATACCCACGGTTATAAATGGCATCAAAAGAACGTAAATGGCACCGGCGGCTTTAGGTTCGTGGAATATCAACCTGGCTCCCACGTCACCGGCAAACGCTATGACGGCTATCATCACGAGGGCAAGCCCTATCTGGATGGGTATAAGGCGATTTCCGCACCGAAAATGGCGGTCCGCCTGCAAGCGATCCGCGGCGACCGGGCCGGTATCGAATTCCGCGGTTTCCCGCCGAAAGCCCGCGATGATCTGGTCAAGGCCCTGGGCGACAAGATCACCGTGCAGGAAAGTGACTGGAATTGCTCATTGCTGGTAACGCCAAATCACAAGGTGAAACCTTTTGATGACAAGCGGGTGCGCCGGGCTTTGACCCTGGCCGTTGACCGTTGGGGCGGCTCCAAGAGCCTGTCGAAGATCGCCATCGTCAAGACTCCCGGCGGCGTGGTCTTCCCCAGCCATCCCCTGGCCGCGACCAAGGACGAACTGCACAAGCTTCCGGGGTTCTGGCCCGACATCAAGAAGAGCCGGGCGGAAGCCAAGCGTCTGCTCAAGGAAGCCGGTCAGTCCAACTTGACCTTCACCCTGTTGAACCGTGCGGTCGACCAACCGTATCGTATTCTCGGTGTCTGGCTGATTGACCAGTGGCGGCAAATCGGCGTGAAGGTGACGCAGAATGCCGTGCCGACTGGTCCTTGGGTGGAATCCTTGCGGAAAAAGAAAGACTATCAGGTGGCGATCGATGCCAACTGTCAGTCAATCGTGAACCCCATCGTCGATGTTTCCAAGTATCTGGGCAGTGCTTCCAATAACTGGGCCCAATATATCGATGAGCCAATGGAAAAAATGCATGAAGCCATGTCCCGCTCCGGTGATCCGGCGGAACAGCGCAAAATCATGCGTAAATTTGAAAACCGCGTGTTTGGCGATGAAGTGCACATCATCCCGACCTTGTGGTGATACAAGATCAACCCGCACCGTTCCTACGTGAAGGGTTGGAAGATTGCCCCCAGTCATTACCTGAACCAGCATCTGGATCAGGTCTGGTTGGACAAGTAAGCTTATTGCCCGTATGGCGGCCGTGTAACATCGGCCTCCATGCGCGGCGTTTTTTCATATATTTTGATTTCTTTTTTGGTATCAGTTGATACCCGCTGACATAAACAGCTGACATAAACATGGTTGGACAATGTATAAATATGCCGTGAAGCGCATTCTGCTGATGATCCCGACACTGATTGGGGCTGGCCTGCTGGTCTTCATGCTGATGCGCATGATCCCCGGCGATATTTGCGAAATCCGCCTGGGCGGCACCGGTTTGATGGTGGACAAGGAACAGATTGAGATCTGCCGCGAAAACCTAGGGCTGAACCAGTCACTGGCCAAGCAGTTCTATGATTACGTGATCAGTGTCGCGACGTTTAATTTCGGCGATTCCATGTGGACAGGCCGGCCGGTCACCGAGGAAATATCGATCCGGTTTCAGCTGACGTTCCAGATCGCCATCATGGCGACCCTGACGGCCGTGATCATCGCCTTGCCGTTCGGTGTGATTTCCGCCATCAAGCAGAATACCTGGATCGATTATGTTGTCCGGCTATTTTCTATTGCCGGCATTGCCACGCCGTCGTTCTGGCTTGGCATCATGATCATTTTGGGCCTTTTAATCGTCAGCCAGCATTTATTCGGTGAACCGTGGATGATGCCCATTCAATACGTTCCCTTGTGGGTCGATCCGGTGGCAAATTTGTCCCAAACCATATGGCCGGCGGTGGCGGTGGGTTATCGTTACGCCGCGGTGCTGGTGCGCATGACCCGTTCGGCCATGTTGGAAGTTCTGCGCGAGGATTACGTCCGAACGGCACGGGCAAAGGGCCTGTTCGAGAAGGTGATCATCAACCAGCATGCCTTGAAAAATGCCTTGCTGCCGGTGATTACCCTTGTCGGTATCGAGTTCGCCTTCCTGATCGGCGGCTTGGTCGTGACCGAACAGGTCTTCAATCTGAACGGTCTGGGTAAATTATTCGTCGATGCGGTGCTGGATCATGACTTCACGTTGACTCAGGCGTTGGTAATGATGGTGGTAGCGGTCTTCGTTACGGTTAATCTGTTGGTCGACCTGCTCTATGCCTGGGTCGATCCGCGCATTCATTACAGCTAAACCCCAACTGATTTTGGGCAGGACAGGACCAGACAATGGCAGTCAATGAAACATACGTTGGAGTTCAGGAAGAGCCGCTCGCCGAGCGCACCTGGGGCAGTATTGCAAAGAGCCTGATCCGCCGCCAGCCACTTGGCGCGGCTGGTGGCTTGGTGGTTATCTTGATGATCGCGGCTGCTCTGTTCGCGCCGCAAATCGCCATGTATGATCCAGAAGTCAACGATTTCGGCGCCATGTTGGAAGCCCCCAGCCTGGCGCATATTTTTGGCACTGACGAATTTGGCCGCGATATTTATTCCCGCATCGTCCATGGCGCCCGCACCGCCATGCTGGTCGGCTTCACCGCGGCTATTCTGGGCTCCACCATCGGTTTGCTGATCGGCGTCACCTCCGCCTATTTCGGCGGTTGGGTGGACATCATCGTGCAGCGGATCGTCGACATTCTGATCGCCTTCCCGTCCATCATCCTGGCCCTGGCGATCGTGATCATTCTCGGCCGCGGCGTTGGTCCGGTGATTGTCGCCATAACCATTCCGCTGATCCCGAACTGTGCCCGGGTGGTGCGATCGTCGGCGCTTGCGATCCGTGAAATTCCTTATGTTGATGCGGCGCGCGCCATGGGTTTCGGCCATGCGCGCATTGTCCTGCGCCATATCTCGCCCAATATCATGGCGCCGTATCTGATCATGCTGACGACGTTTCTGGGTCAGGCCATCCTGGCGGAAGCCTCCCTCAGCTATCTCGGCCTTGGCGTACAGGAGCCGACCCCGGCCTGGGGCCTGATGCTGAAAAGCGGCGCCGAGGAATATGCCGAAAGCGCCCCCTGGGCGGTGATCTTCCCCGGCATCGCGATCTCGCTCGCCGTATTCGGATTCAATCTGTTCGGCGATGCAATGCGCGACGTACTGGATCCGAAACTCCGGGACCGCTAGGCGAAACAGCCAATGTCGGAGTTGTCGCAGCGGGTCATCCTGGGCATGCTGACGCCGTCGTCCAACACGGTGCTGGAGCCGACGACAACGGCCATGCTGGATGGCCTGGACGAGGTCAGCAGTCATTTCAGCCGCTTCAAGGTGACTGAAATTTCGCTGTCGGACAAAGGCCTGGCACAATTCGATCACGACCAGTTCCTCGCCGCCGCCGATCTGCTGGCCGATGCCAAATGCCATTCCATTGCCTGGAACGGCACCTCGGCCGGCTGGCTGGGTTTTGCCAATGACGAGGAACTCTGCGCCCGCATAACCGAGAGCACCGGCGCACCGGCGACCACGTCCATCCTGGCCAACAATGATCTGTTCCGCCGCCATGGCGTTGGCAAATTCGGCCTGGTCACCCCCTATACCGACGATGTCCAGGCCCGCATCCTGGACAATTACCAAGATGCCGGCTTTGACTGCGTGGCCGAGCGGCATTTGGGCATCCGCGACAATTATTCCTTTTCCGAAATTACCCAAGCTCGGGTCGAGGCCATGTGCCGCGAGGTCGCCGCCGAGGGCGCGGAAGCAATCTCCATCATCTGCACCAACATGCGCGGGGCTGCCCTGGCGGAGCGCCTGGAGGCTGAACTGGGCGTCACCATATATGACAGCATATCCGTCGTCGTCCTGCGCGCCCTGGAACTAGCCGGCGTCGAAGCCAAACGCCTAACGGGCTGGGGCCGCATTTTCAC
>CAYWYB010000048.1:22001-22535 GCA_964462145.1 uncultured Rhodospirillaceae bacterium | reverse complement strand
GGCGATGTCGCTGTCCGCCTCCAGGGTCTGGGCAACAGCATCGATATCATCGGGATCAAGGAGGACCACCTGGGCCGCCACTTCCGGTAATACACCGGGCGTGGCGGTGCCGTCGAAATGCCCGGCCACGCCAAAGGCCATGTGATCGTGCCAGCCATGAAAATGGGTGCGAAAACGCGCCAGTTTGTTTTTGCCCGTGAAGGCACGGGCCAGACGCATGGCCATCAAGGTCGCTTCGGTGCCAGACGAGGTGAAGCGGATCCGCTCGGCCGAGGGTACCAGATTTTTTACCGCCTCGGCCCAGGCCACTTCGAAACGGTGGGAGGAGCCGAAATGGGTGCCCGCCGCGAGGGCCTCCTGAACGCAAGCCTCAACCTCATCATTACGATGGCCCAGCATCAGGGCCCCATGGCCGCCGAAATAATCCACATAGTCATTGCCATCCGCGTCCCATTTGCGCGGGCCCTTGGCTGTCTCGATATAGATGCCGTAGGGCGTGGTGTACCGGGAATCATGGGTGATGGCGGAGGGGAA
>CAYWYB010000048.1:0-21991 GCA_964462145.1 uncultured Rhodospirillaceae bacterium | reverse complement strand
AACCGGTTGGCAACGCAATAAAGACTGCGCTTCACATAATGGGGCGACAAATGGGCGGTCAGCTGCAGCGCCTTCATGATCGGCACGCCCGCCTGCAGCAGCGAGGCAATCTGTTCCAGGGCGCGTTCGGCCAAAGCCTGGCTGGCCGGCGTCCGGTCCACATAACGATTGACGATCGGGGAATTGCTTAACATCTCACCACTCACCTAAGCTTGTTCGATCCTGAGTTGCTGTTATAGCAAAGCAAAGTCTTGATGGATATCAAGACTGATGCGCCATCCCGTGCTAGACTGCCGCCATGGAAATCATCTTATTCACCATCGCCGCGATCATACTCTACATCGTGGCCGACCGTGCCCTGAATTATGTCGAGATGCGGCGCGGCGCGCGGTTTGAACACCGAAGCTTCATTTTCTTCACCATCCTGGTGACTTTGGCCGTATTGAGCTTCGGCCTGATCCAAAAAATCGCCGGCGTCTGATACGCAAGTACTCCGGAAGAATTATATCCATTCAAAGGTTGCAAATAGCAACAAACGCGGTCTATTTATAATACAAATATAATATCAATTATATCATTATTATTACAATTCGCCATTGTTCAAGAGCGTGAGGGCCGTTGATTGAATGACAACCGAAAATAATAAAGAAAACAGTGGCAAGAATCCGGGAATCAATTACGACGAATCTTTAGCTGTCACCCGTGAAATCTATTGGGTCGGCTTTATGGAGGCCGGTGGCCGGTTGCGCTGCAATCCGTATCTTCTGATTGATGGCAGGGGAGACGACGTCATTCTATTCGATCCGGGCTCGATCCCGGATTTCCCAAAAGTCATGCGTAGAGTAATTGACCTGGTTCCGCCGCAAAACATTACCGGCATCGTCGTATCGCATCAGGATCCGGATGTCTGTGGCAATCTGGCGGTGATTGAGGATATTGTGGAAAATCCCAATCTCAAGATCTACGCCCATCTCAACACCATTCGTCTGATTGCCCACCTAGGGCTGTCTGGATCACTTCAGGATGTCGCCGAGATCGATTTTCGGCTGACACTGTCGAGTGGCAGAGTTCTCGAGTTTGTTCCAATGCTCTATCTGCATTCTCCTGGCGCCATCGCGACCTATGACCAGCAGTCCAAATCACTGTTCAGCGGTGACGTCTTCGGCGCCATCGGCAGTGACAACGATCTATTCTCCAAGACGGATTTCCCACAGAACATGGATAGCTTCCACCAGGCCTATATGCCGTCCAACAAGGTTCTGCGGCCCGCCATGGAAAAACTTTCCGGTATGCAGATTGACCGCATTTTACCCCAGCACGGTGCCGTACTGGAGGGCGACGATGTCGCCATCGCGATCGAGCATTTGCGGACCCTGCCTTGCGGCGTCGATCTAGCGGAGGATTAGGGTCATGTGCGCCCTGCGCCGGACTGGTATCGACCAAGTCACACATGTGGTGAACACCAATCGCCAGATGTTGGAAAAAGCCCTGCTGATGCGTGGGGAAAGCTATCTGGCCGACGTTAAAGCCCAGCTCTTGACCAGCGTGATCCAGGAAATGGACAGTAGCCGCAAGCGCCTGCTGACCGCGCATCAACGGCTGAAGGAAAGCATGCATACCGTTTCCCTACAAAAGGATCTGTTGGCATTAGAGGTCGAACAGAGGGTGAAATCAGAGGAAACGGCCCATGGCGCGCGCCTGCAGGCAGAGGTCGCGAATCGTACCAGGGCGCAATTTCTTGCCAATATCTCGCACGATGTGCTGACGCCTTTGAATGCCATCAATGCCTATGCGGAGATGATCGACGACGAGATCCTGGGACCGGTGACGCCGGCGGGTTACAAGACTTATGCGAGCGATATTCGCCGCGCCAGTGCGCATCTGTATGATCTGGTCCGTTCGTTGTTGGAAACGGCACGGGTCGAAGCCGGTCAGTTGCGCATCACGGCCAGTGAAATCGATCTTGTGGAACTGCTGCACGACACGCTGGCGATGCTCGACCATCAGGCAAAACGGAAAGACATAACCCTGACGAATGCTGGCACACTGGACACCTTGCCGATACACGCGGATGCGGTCTTGTTGCGTCGTCTGATGCTCAATCTAACAACCAACGCCTTGAAATTCACAGAAACCGGCGGTCGGGTCAGTGTTTCGGTGGAAGCCGGTACCGAGGATGGCGCGATCCTGCGCATTAGCGACAACGGACCGGGCATCGCGGCCCAGGATATTGAAACCGCCTTAACGCCATACGAACGGATCAACGGCACATCCGGCACCGCCGATGATCCCAGCATAGCCACGACATCCAGCGATGCAGGCCTGGGCCTCGGCCTGCCCATGGCCAAGGCCATCGCGGAAGCGCATGGCGGCGCCCTCGGCATCGAAAGCGTGGTTGGAGACGGCACCACCGTCACCGTGACGCTGCCAAAAACAGCCTCCAATCAGGATAAGAGCTAAAATCGACCCGCGCTATTCCCCGCCAACAGGCAAATACAATCGAAATGTGGTTCCAACGCCCTCTTCTGATGCGACCGTGACATGGCCGTCCGACTGTTTGATAAAGCCATAGACCATGCTCAGACCAAGCCCCGTGCCCTTGCCCACTTCCTTGGTCGTAAAAAAGGGATCGAAAATACGCGGAAGTTCTTCCTCGGGAATGCCGTCGCCTTGATCTGTTACCGTAATCATCACGAAAGCGCCTGGCTTTACCTCCATTCCCGAAGCGGTGGAATCGTCGGCAAGCGTTGCGTTCCGAGTTTCAATAAGTAGACGCCCTCCGTTCGACATGGCATCGCGGGCGTTGATCGCCAGGTTCAAGATTGCCTGCTCAAGCTGCCCGGAGTCAGCGACACAGGTTTCCAGTTGCTCCGCCATGACCAGTTCAACTTCAATTTCCTCGGTCAGACTACGGAGTAAAAGGGGCTGCATTTGTTTTAGCTGCGCATTGACATCAACAATGCCGACGGACAGCGGCTGTTGGCGGGCAAAGGCAAGCATGCGGCTGGTCAATTCAGCGGCCCGGTCAACCGCCCGCGATATTGGCGCCGTCAGACTCAACAATTCATTGCCGGCACCAAGCTCGTCTTCCAGGATCGCAAGATTGCCCATCATAACAGCAAGAAGATTGTTGAAATCATGCGCGATGCCGCCTGTCAGTTGGCCAATTGCTTCCATTTTTTGCGCCTGGCGCAGCTGTTGCTCGCTTCGCTTTAAATCCGTCACGTCATGCAGGGTCTGAACGCTGTCGCCGTTGGGCAGTCTGCTGTCAGTAATCCGTAAATCGTAATCGCCCACGCGAAAACCAAAAGGCTCGCTCGCCCCATGGCGCCGCGCCAAACGGCCTGCCAGCCAGCCTTTCGGATCGCCTTTCGCATCCGGTACAAGGCCGTGTTCGATGGCGTCACGCATCATATCTTCGAAAGTATTGCCGGGCACCAGGTATTCATCTCGGAACACCGTCAGACGCCGGTATTGCGCGTTGCATATGACAAAGCGGTCTTCGGCGTCAAACACCGCCACTCCTTCAGAAAGCCTGTCGATAGCTTCGAGGAATCTCTCGTTGGCCTGTTCGGCGTTCCGCAGCGCCGTTATGTCCTGGCCGGTGCCAAAGTAGCCCTTGAAATTTCCATCGTCGTCGAAAACAGGTACACCGCTGGAGAGCAGCCAAAATTCGCCTTTTGCCGTGACCCGCTGATGCAGCACATCTCGAAAGGGTTCGTGCCGCTCCAGCGCCGCCAGACGCGCCCGCCATTCCGGCGTATCCATGCCCGACAATTCAATCTCGGACAAATTCCTGCCGTAGTGCCACTCCGCCGGCACGCCGGTGAACCTCTCGAACGATGCTGAAATCCAGGTGTAGCGGAGATTTTCATCCATCTCCCAAAACCAGTCCGAGGTATTATCAGCGAAATCCCGAAAACGCCGTTCACTGGTGCGCAGCGCTTCTTCCTGCTGCTTTAATTCGCTGATGTCGGTCCCCGTAATGCGATAGCCAAGAAACTTTCCAGCCGGATCAAATATTGGTTCGCCGCTCATCCGAAACCAAATCGCCCGGTCGACGTTCGAACGCCGTTCGATACTCCTGAACGGCTGGTGGGCCAGCATGGCCGCATAATCGTCTCCCAGCGCCTTGGGGTCAAAATCCACGCCAAGAATTTCCGCCCGGTTCCGGCCGATAAACTCACCCGATTCCATGCCGATATGCGATATGGAATCAGACATAAATGTATAACGAAGGTCGGCATCCGTCTCGGCGAACCAATCCGCCGAGACGCTGGCGAAGTCGCGAAAGCGTCGCTCGCTCTCGCGCAACGCTGCTTCGTGCTGCTTCAGTTCAGTGATGTCGGCACTGGTAATCCGGTAGCCAAGGAATTCAGCCTTATCGTCAAAAAAGGGTTCGCCGTTGAGCCGTATCCATTTATCGCCATTGACCTTTGATCGTCGTTCCACGTTGCGATAGGGCTGATGATTGCGGATGGCGATCATATCGGGCTGCTGCCAGACAGCATCATAATCATCACCATGAATTTCCTGGCGTGTTTTCCCGATGAATTCCTTCGCCTCGTGGCCAATCATGGAAACGGATTCCGACATGTAGGTAAAACGATGATCGGCATCCGACTCGGCGAACCAATCCGCCGACATGGATGCGAAATCCCGAAAGCGCTCTTCGCTGAGGCGTAGCGCTTCCTCCTTTTGTTTCAGCTCGGTGATATCAGTGCCGGAAATTCGATAGCCAAGAAAAGTCCCATCCACATCAAAACGGGGGTCGCCGCTGAGCCGAAGCCATTTGCCATCGGCGAGGCTTGATTGCCGTTCAATATTTCGGAAGGGTCGGCGTTCCTGTATCGCGGTAAGCTCTTCATTAGGTGCGTTCGGATCACTAGCGGCGGCCAGAATGCTGTAACGGTTCTTGCCGATATAGTCCGCTGGCGTCAGGCCGAGCATGGAAATTGAATCGGACATAAACGTAAAATAATGGTCAGGATCCGTTTCGGCGAACCAATCAGCGGAAATCTTCGCGAAATCCTGGAAGCGCTGCTCTGTTTGGCGCAGCGCATTCTCCGTTGATTTGGAATCGGCGACTTCCGCCGCCAGCCGCTGGTTCATTTCCGCCAGATCGGCGGTTCGGGCCGCGACTTGCGTTTCCAACTCATTGACATGGGATTGCAGCTTCTGTCCGGACTTCTCTCTCTCCGAGACATCGGCAACGATACAACTTATGCCGATGACCCTGTCGTCGCCGTCATAAATGGGGGCATAGGTGTTCTGGAAATAAACAGTGGTTTCCTGCGCCCGCGGAGATTGGACCGAACGGGTGGATGCAACGACGGTCTTGCCGGTATCAAGAGCTTGCCGTAAATGCGGCTCGATCCGCGACGCCAGGTCGGGCAGGATATCCGCGAGGGCCTGGTTCAAATGATCCGTAACCGTCAGACCATTGCGCGCCGCCAGCGCCGGATTAATGTACCGATAGCGCAGTTCGGTATCGAGAACGCAAAAACCAATGGGGACATGGGCAAATATCCGCGCCAACTCTTCCAGTGGCCGCTCTAACTCTGCCTTACTCAACTCCCCCCCCTTGCATTCCATATTACCCACGCATCAGGAATACAATCGCAAAACCTGCCGCCAAACAGGCCCGCCTTGCGTGTATTTTGGCGATCCTAGGTCATTTTGGAATGGCAAAAAAGAAACAAGATTATTACCGTGCAATGGCCATATTCGCCCCATCGAACAAAGACTTGCCCTAAATGGTGCGTGCGTCGTTGTGGCCCTGGCGCGGCTGACGTAAAGTGCGTTTTTTCACAGCCGCACGTGCGTACCAATAGATGTCAATTCAAACGCCTTTCGACCAATTCCGCGCCACCGTCAAGCCAGAATGGATTGACAATAACAAGCATCTCAACATGGGCTACTATATGGTGGTCTTTGATCTGGCGACCGATGAATTCATGAAATTCGTCCATCTGACCCGGGATCACCGCAAGGAGCATAAGGTCACCACGTTTTCCCTGGAGGGCCATATCACCTATAATCGGGAGATCGGCGAGGGTGATCCCATGCGCTTCACCACTCAGTTGCTGGCCTTTGACGAGAAGCGCTTCCACTACATCCATCATATGTATCACGGGACCGAAGGCTATCTGGCCTCGACCAACGAATTGATGAGCATCCATATCTCGTTGGAAACGCGGCGCGCCACGCCCATGCAGCCGGAAATTCTCGAACGCCTGGGCGCGATCAAGGATGCCCACGCCTCTTTGCCGCAAAATCCCTATATCGGGCGGCAAATCGGCCTGCGCGCGAAAGCGACGACCAACACCTGACTAGGGCATCTGAAAGCCAAAAAATTACATCCACGGAGAACGGCATGACAAATCCCATGAGCCTGGAAGGGCGTACTATTCTGGTTACCGGCGCGGGCCAGGGCATCGGCAAGGCAACGGCGGAACTGGCCGTTGAACTGGGTGCCAAGGTGGCCTTGGTCGACGTCAACGGCGATACCCTGGGTGCGGTCGCCGAAGCCCTGGGCGACAACGCCAGGGCCTATGTGGGCAGCGTTGCCGAACCCGGCTTCGTCCAAGGCATGGTGGCGGATGTCGTGCGTGATTTCGGTGCCATCCATGGCCTGATGAACAATGCCGGTATCGTCCGCGCGGCGATGATCCACAAGATGCCCGTGGAAACCTGGCAGCAGGTCATTGATGTCAATCTGACCGGCGTCTTCCTGTGCCTGCAGGAAGTTGGCCGCCATTACATGGAACGCGCCAAGGATGGCGACGAGGCCCCCGGCGCCATCGTCAATGTCTCCTCCATCGCCGGACGGCGGGGCACAATCGGGCAGATCAACTATGGCGCCGCCAAATCCGGCGTGCTGGGCATCACAATGAGCGCGGCGCGGGAGTGGGGCCACCACGGCATCCGGGTCAACTCGGTCTGTTTCGGCCTGGTGGAAACCCAGATGACGGAAACCGTGCGGGGCGAGAAGTTCCGCGACCAATACATGGCCATGATCCCCATGGGCCGCTTTTCAGCGCCGGAGGAAGTCGCCAAGCCGGTCTGCTTCCTGCTGTCAGATGGCGCCAGTTACGTCACCGGACAGCACCTGAATATCGACGGCGGCGCCTGTATCGGGATGTAGCCGCCTAGAGCAGAAAATAATCAAAATCGGAGAGTCCGCCATGCCCCGCATCAAGCCGCTTGCGCCCGCCGAGATGGGCGCCGCCCAACGTGAATTTTACGACAATATCATGGCCGGTCCGCGCGGCAGCATGGGCGGGCCTTTCCAGGCCTGGATACACAGTCCCGACTTCGCCGACCGGGCACAAAAGGTTGGGGAATACTGCCGCTTCAACAGCGCCCTGGAGCCGCGCCTTTCTGAGCTGGCCATATTGGTCACGGCGCGGCAATGGACCGCGCAGTTCGAATGGTTCGCGCACGCCCCCATGGCCCTGGAGGGTGGCTTGTCGGCGGAAATCGTGGAGGCCCTGCGCCAGCGCCAAACACCGGCCTTCGACCGGGCCGATGAAGCGGCGATCTATAAATTTTGCACCGAATTGTACCAGGAAAGCCGCGTTTCCGATGCCACCTACGAGGAAGCCAAGGCACAATTGGGAGAGCAGGGCGTGGTCGATCTGGTGGGCATTTTGGGCTATTACGCCATGGTCTCCATGACCTTGAATGTATTCGAGATGCCCCTGCCCGACGGTGTGGAACCACCACTGGAGCCGTAGTCAAAATCTACCGCACTTGACGGAAATCCGCCGGAACGGGGCCGGGCCAATCCTCTACTGTCACGGACGAGACCCGGGCCGCCGGCGGGCCCTGGTGACAGCGGGCCAGCATGGCGTCCACATCCCGCGCCGGTCCTGAAAATACCGCCTCGACACTGCCGTCGTCCAGATTACACACCCAGCCGTGCAGACCCAGGGCCTGTGCCGTTTCCACCGTCCAGCCGCGGTACCAGACACCCTGAACCCGGCCCTTGATTACCACCCGAACGCTTTGTTCCGGCGATGGCATGGGAGGGGCCTATTCGAATTCCATGATAACGTCGTCCACCGCCAGGCTGTCGCCGGGACCGGCCTTCAGGGCAGCAACGGTACCATCACGCTCGGCGCGCAGGATATTTTCCATCTTCATGGCCTCGACCACCGCCAAGGCCTGCCCGGCCTTGACCTCCTCGCCCTCCGCCACGGCCAGGGAAATGATCAGGCCCGGCATGGGACAGAGCAAATATTTCGAGGTGTCGGGCGGCGCCTTGTGCGGCATCAAGGCTGCCAGTTCCGCCGCCCGGGGGCGGCGAACGGAAACGCCTGCTTCGACGCCGCCGTGGCGCAATTGGAACCCAGCCGCCGCCACATCAGCCTGCACGGCGACATGACGGCCATTGACCGTGCCCGTGAACAGACGCTCGCCCGGCCGCCAATAGCTGCGCACGGCGATTAAGCGGCCATCAAGATCCACATCAAAGCCGTCTTCCACCGACGTCACCGTAACAGCGTGATATTCGTCATCCAGGCCGACGACCCAATCCGTGCCGAGCGTGGGCCGGTAATGCGCCAACTGGCCATCGACCGAGGCCGCGCGGTCCGCCCGTCGCTGATGCATCAGCACACCGGCGGCCAGCAGCGCATCCAGCACCGCGCCGTCGCGCGGCGCGCCGGTAAAGCCATCGGGATATTCTTCGTCGATAAAAGCCGTGGTCAGGCGGCCTTCGACGAAACGGGGATGGCTGATCAGCGCGGTTAGAAAGCTCATGTTGTGATTGATACCGCGCACGTAATAGCTATCCAGGGCGGACTGCATGGCGGCAATGGCGCCGGCCCGGTCCTGGCCCTTGGTAACCAGCTTGGCGATCATGGGATCGTAGTACATGGTGATCTCTGAACCTTCGACCACGCCGGTATCGACCCGCACATTTTCGGTCTCGGCTGGCGGCTTGCAGCGCACCAGACGGCCGATGGAGGGCATGAAATTGCGGAACGGATCCTCGGCATACAGGCGGCATTCAATGGCCCAGCCATCGGCCCGGACATCGCCCTGGCTCAGGCTCATGGGTTCGCCGGCGGCGATACGGATCATTTCCTCGACCAAATCAACGCCATAGACCATTTCCGTGACGGGGTGTTCCACCTGCAAGCGGGTATTCATCTCGAGGAAATAGAAATTCCGGTCCTTATCAACGATGAACTCCACGGTCCCGGCCGAGCGGTAGTCCACGGCGCGGGCCAGGGCCACCGCCTGTTCACCCATGGCCTGGCGGGTGGCCTCGTCCAGAAACGGAGAGGGTGCCTCTTCGATAACCTTTTGATGGCGCCGCTGGATGGAACATTCGCGTTCGCCCAGATAGATACAATTGCCATGGCCATCGGCCAGCACCTGAATTTCGATATGGCGGGGCTGTTCAATGAATTTCTCGGCGAACACCCGGTCATCGGCGAAGCTGGAGCGCGCCTCGTTCTGGGCCGAGGTGAAGCCTTCCCGCGCCTCCGCCTCCGTAAATGCCACCCGCATCCCCTTGCCGCCGCCCCCGGCAGAGGCCTTCAACATGACCGGATAGCCCAATCGTCCAGCGACAGCCGCCGCATCGTCCTCGTCCTTCAACACTTCCAAATGGCCCGGCACGGAATTGACGCCGGCTTCCTGTGCTAGTTTCTTGGATGCGATCTTGTCGCCCATGGCCTCAATGGCGCCCACCGGCGGGCCGATGAAAGCGACGCCCATATCGGCCAGGGCCAGGGCAAAGGCAGGATTCTCCGAAAGGAAGCCATAGCCCGGATGCACCGCTTCGGCGCCGCTGCGCTTGATGGCATCCAGTATCCGTTCGGTAACCAGATAGCTTTCCGCCGCCGGGGCCGGGCCAATGGCGATGGCTTCGTCCGCCATTTCCACATGTAGGGCGTTGGCGTCAGCCTCGGAATAGACCGCCACCGTGGCGATCCCCATGGCACGGGCGCTGCGGATAACCCGGCAGGCAATTTCGCCGCGGTTGGCGATGAGAATTTTAGAGAACATCAATACGATACTTTCGAGTTCTAAAGTCCTAGCTCAAAAAAATGGGCTCAAAAAAACGGGCTCTAGGCGCGGGTCCGCTGTAAGGATTCGGGACGCGCCTAGAGCGGAATATTGCCGTGCTTTTTCCAGGGGTTTTCCAGCTTCTTGTTCTTCAGCATGGTCAGCGCCCTGGCAATGCGCCGGCGGGTATTGTGGGGCATGATCACATCATCGATATAACCACG
Source organism: uncultured Rhodospirillaceae bacterium (assembly GCA_964462145.1). GTDB lineage: Bacteria > Pseudomonadota > Alphaproteobacteria. The sequence goes on along the minus strand of CAYWYB010000048.1, from coordinate 11,744 downwards.
CTTGCCGGCAATAAAGGGGTTGGCGAATGTATCGCCGTATTCCTGGGTCAATTGCTCTATACGTTCGGGATTATCCAGCTCCGAGCGGAAAATAATCTCGACCGCGCCCTTGGCACCCATCACGGCGATCTCCGCCCCTGGCCAGGCAAAGTTGACATCGCCGCGCAAATGCTTCGAGGCCATGACATCATAGGCGCCGCCATAGGCCTTGCGGGTAATCACCGTGACCTTGGGCACGGTGGCCTCGGCGTAGGCATAGAGCAATTTGGCGCCATGGGTGATGATGGCGCCGTATTCCTGCGCCGTGCCGGGCAGGAAGCCGGGCACATCGACGAAGGTCACGATGGGAATCTCGAAACAATCGCAAAAGCGCACGAAGCGCGCGCCCTTGCGGGCGGAATCGATGTCCAGACAACCGGCCAGGACCATGGGTTGGTTGGCCACGAAACCAACCGTGGCGCCATCGACACGGCCAAAACCAATGACGATGTTGCCGGCGAATTCAGGCTGAATTTCATAGAAATCGCCGTCATCGACAACTTTTTCCAACAGCTCCTTGATGTCATAGGGCTTGTTCGGGTTGGCCGGCACCAGGGTATTGAGGGATTGCTCCGCCCGGTCGATCGGGTCGTCCGTGGGCCGGTGCGGCACGCCGCTGCGGTTCGAAAGGGGCAGAAAATCAAACAACCGCCTGATTTGCGCCAGGGCCTCCACATCATTTTCGAAGGCCAGGTCGGCAACACCAGATTTCCGGCTATGGGTCGAGGCGCCGCCCAGTTCCTCGTGGGTCACCTCTTCCTGGGTCACCGTCTTCACCACGTCGGGGCCGGTGACATACATGTACGAGCTGTCCTTGACCATGCAGATGAAGTCGGTCATCGCCGGCGAATAGACGGCACCGCCGGCGCTGGGGCCCATGATGACAGAGATCTGCGGCACCACGCCCGAGGCCATGACATTGCGTTGAAAAACTTCCGCATAGCCGCCCAGCGAGGCGACGCCTTCCTGAATGCGGGCGCCGCCGGAATCGTTCAGGCCAATGACCGGCGCGCCGGCCTTCATGGCCTGATCCATGATCTTGCAGATCTTTTCCGCATGGGCCTCTGACAGAGAGCCGCCGAAGACGGTGAAATCCTGGCTGAAGACAAAGACCAGACGGCCATTGATGGTGCCCCAACCGGTAACCACGCCGTCGCCGGGAACACGCTGATCGGCCATGCCGAAATCTTCACAGCGATGCTCGACGAACATGTCATATTCCTCGAACGAATCGGGATCGAGCAGCATTTCCAGCCTCTCCCGCGCCGTCAATTTGCCTTTTGCATGTTGCGCCTGAATGCGTTTTTCACCGCCACCGGCGCGCGCCGCCGCGCGCTTCGCCTCAAGCTGACGCAGGATGTCCTGCATGAACCTACCACCTTCCCAACGGGATCTTGTTACACTGCCTGTTTGATAGCACGATACAGGGGCCGATGGGCAGCCCGATCAAGGCCAATTTTCACCGTTTGGCGAAGAAAATATTTTTCGCCGTTGGCCGCTATTATCCGTCAAGGGCCTCGCGGATCCGCTGGGCCAGCTCGGACGGACCGAACGGTTTGCCCAGCAATTCGATGCCGGGCTTCAGCCGCCCCTGGTCGACAAAGGCATCGCGCGCATAGCCGGACATGAGTAATGTCTTCAGGGCAGGGTAGTCAGCACTGGCCAGATCCACCATTTGTTGTCCATTCATTCCGCCTGGCAGCAATACATCGGTCAACAGAAGGTCAATATTGGGATTTCCGGCTAGTTGTTTCAGTCCTTCGGCTCCGGTGCTGGCCAGCAGCACCTCATAGCCCAATCTCCGCAATATCATCGAAACCATTACCTGCACATCACGCTCGTCCTCCACGACCAAGATAACTTCCCGTTTGCCGGTGCGGGCGGGTTGATCGTCGGCCGGCCGCCATAGCGGTTCCTCGTCCCCCTTCGCCAAGGCCGAAAGGAATATTCGAAACGTCGTGCCGGCGCCCTTGGCCGAGTCCACGACGATGTGACCTTCGGATTGTTTGACGAAGCCATAAACCATGCTCAAACCCAGGCCCGTCCCCTTGCCCACTTCTTTGGTGGTAAAAAACGGATCAAAGATCCGCGCCTGATCCTCGTCTGAGATACCGACGCCATCATCGCTGACCGCGATCATGACATAGTCGCCGGGCAGTGCCTCGCTCGGCCTGTCCGCATCACGGGCCGAGGAAACGTTCGCGGTTTCAATGCGGATCGCACCACCCTGGGGCATGGCATCGCGGGCATTGATGGACAAGTTCAGAATAGCCTGTTCAAGCTGCCTGGGATCAGCCAGACAAAGGGGCAGATCAGGCGCCAGATCGAAGGAAATTTCAATGTCCTCGACCAGGCTGCGCTTTATCAAGGACTGTATGCCGCGAAGCAATTCATTCGCATCGACCTGCTTTACTTCAAGCGGTTGCTGGCGCGAAAAGGCGAGCATGCGCGCGGTCAGAGAGGCCGCCTGATCAATCGCGCGCATGGTCGGCTCCAACAATTCAGCGACCTCCGGATCTTGCTCCGGCGTTTCCTGCATCAACGAAAGATTGCCCATCATAATGGCGAGCAGATTGTTGAAATCATGCGCGATGCCGCCCGTTAATTGGCCGATGGCCTCCATCTTCTGGGCCTGGCGCAATTGGGTCTCCGCGGCCCTCAACTCGGAAACATCAACGCTGATGGTACAGACGCCGATAACTTTGCCGCCGGCATCCGTGACCGGAAACTTATTGGCGATAAGATAATGCGAATTACCATCGGAAAAAGTCGTTTCCCATTCTTCCGTCAGGCTTTGCCCGATGCGAATGACATCTTGGTCCGAGGCCACGGCCCGTTCCGCGTATTCCATGGGATAAATATCACGGGTTGTCTTGCCGATCACATCGCGCGCGGCACGACCGGTCCATTCCTCAAAGCGGCGATTGACCAGCAGAATCCGATCCTCAAGGTCCTTCAATATGATCGAGTTCGGCGAATTCTCCACCACTCTCTGGAATAGTTCCTCAAGGCGTCTGCGCTCTGAAATATCACGCAGTGCGCCGATGTATAAGGTCCCTTGATCCATTTCGACGCTGCTGACCGCCAATTCCAAGAATAGGTCGCGGCCGTCCTGGTGACGGCCAGTGACCTGGCGCGGTCCCTGCCCAAGCATTGATGAATGACCGGTATCCTGATGTTTGGACAGATATCCGTCATGCTTGGAACGATCAGGTTCGGCCATGAGCATCTTGATATTCCGGCCAATCACCGCATGGTCCGGATAACCGAATATCCGCTCCGCCCCTTGATTGAAAGTCGACACCACGCCCTTTTCATCCATGGTAATCAAGGCATCGACCATATTGGAAATGACCGTGCTGACGAATCTTTCACTTTCGCGCCCGGCGGCCTCGGCGCGGCCGCGCTCGTCCATCTCGGTCTGCAGGCGCCGGTTGCTTTTGTTTAGCGCCTGGGTTCGCTCAAGCACCCGCTCCTCAAGCGAAGCCTGGGCCATCCGCAGTTCGGCCTCGATACGCTTTTGCTCTGTAATATCTATGGAAACACCGGTCATTCGGATGGCTTGGCGATGATCATTCCGGACCACCAGGGCACGCGCATTGATGTGGCGAAGTTCGCCATTGTCCCGCCGGTATATCCGATAATCGACGTTATACTCGGCGTCGTCTTCCAGCGATTTTCGTGCCGCCTCCCAGACGTTATCAACGTCGTCGGGATGCAAGGTGCCGATAAATTCAGCCTCCATGACATCCCTGGCGGTGTCGGACGGCATGCCCGACATTGCCAGCATCCGCGTATCCCAGATGTGGGTACCTTCCAGAAGGTTCCAGGTCCAGGTACCGATTGATCCCGCATCAAGGGAGAGATTCAGCCGCTCGTCGCTTTGCACAAGAGCTTCGTCAGCCTTCACTTGCTCCGTGACATCGGCGACAAGGCAACTGGCGCCTATAACCTTGCCTTGATCATCATGAACGGGAGAGAAGGTGCTCTGCAAAAAGACTTTCTCGCCAGATTTTATACGGCTGTCGTATTCATTGGCCTGGCCGCGCCGCGCCGTTCCATATGCCATTGCCTGGCGCAATAGCCCCTCGATCCGCGGACCAGCGTTCGCCATTGTCTGGCCGATGGGTTGGCCAATATGCGTTTTATCTGAAAGGCCGCTCAGGACCAGGAACATGTCATTGGCATAAACGAACCGACATTCCAGATCGACGATGCAGAACCCAGCGGGAATCTGGTCGAAAACTTGCGCGACATTGAGCAGTTGTCGATGCGCCGTCGCAACATCCGCCACTATTCCATTACCTACGCGACCCTGCATCGGACAGTCCCATGAAAACACGCGCCTACCATCAAGTGCGACACCTGAAGGTCGCGCGCTACTTTATACCGAACTAGGTATTAACAAAGAATGCTTCATTTCGACGGGAGTGGCTCAACCGGCGCGATGTAAATCCAAAAAGCGCGCGGCAATTTCGAATTCGCCGCGCAGCCCCGCCGCATGGGCTTCGGCCTCCGCATCCCGGCCCCAACGCTCTGCCTGATAGTCATTTTCCAGACGCACGGCGGCCCAGGCCGCGGCGACGTCCAGGGCGCCGGCACTGACCGCCAGGGCCAGAACCAGTGATCCGGCGATGGTTACCAGATCATTCATCGCGGCCAATTCCATGACATCGTGGCTGTCCAGCGCCCGGTGCAGGGCGGCCAGGGCGGCCCCATCCTGGGCAATATGGCCGATACCATCGGTGGTGAGGAGACGGGCGCTATGTTCCGCCTCGGCCCAGTTCAGCCAGGGCGACCAAAGCTGCTCTTGCCGTTGCACCAAATCCTCGGGCTCCGCTGCCCGATAGCACAAAAGATCGCTACCGCCGTATCCGGCCAGATTATCCACCACCGCGCCGCGCTGCCCGGCAACCAGATCAATGGCGGTATTGGCAATGCGGAACAGAGGCATGCTTTCAGGCACGATATCTTCATCCTGCCGCCGCCACTCCTCAGCAATTGCCTCCGCCAAGGCTTCCGCCCGAACGGCAAAGAGCGCCTTTTTTGGCGTCCGGACCGGCCGGCCATCCAGTTCGACCGTTACTCCGCTCGGCGCCGAGACAACGGCCACATCTTTGTAAAAACGCTTCATTCCGACCCCAGAAGTTTGCCCGGCAATTTCAATAACTCGCCAGCGCCCTTGCTGACCGCGCCGCCAACCCGGTCCAATATTCCAGTAGGGTTCTCCTGTTCCGCAGACTGGGCCGGCGCGGCATTCACCTTGCCGCCTTTTAGCACATTCATACAAGGGTGCGCCTCGCCGGTACCGGTGCTTAACAACGGCAACAACAGCCCCACGCCCGGCAGCAACAGATTGCCAACTACGGCCACGGCCACGCTGCCGGCCACAGCCACGCTATCAGGCACGGCGGAGGGATTGGCCAGGCTACCGCTAACATTGATAGGGGTTGCCAGTGATACCAGGGAGGGATCTTTTGGCCGGGGCGTCAGACGATAGTTAATGGCCTCGCTACCCAAATCCGTCTGACCATCGCCAACAACGGTAATATTTTCCGTATCCAACAGCAGCATCCGCGAACGCGCCATGCCGTCCTTGATGCCATGACTGGAGACGAGACAATGCAGGCGCGTCCGGTTATCCGATGCTTTCTCCTTGACCAGGGCGACCACCAGATCCTCGGCCAGCAGGTCAAGAAAACGGCTTTGTATATGGCCGTCGGAAATTATCATCGATGTCTCGCCATCGAGGCTGGCGGCCAAGGCTCGCAGATCAATGTGCCCGTCCGTCAGGCGGCCGCGCAAATCGGCGCTCAGATCCAGACTGCCCGAGACCATGGTGGTATCAAGCATCGGCCCCAAGGCCGACATGGCGGCCTGGCGCAAAGCCAAGCGCACGGCCAAATCACCCTGGTTAAGGCTGCCATCCATGCTCAACCGCCCCTTCGCCAGCCGGGCGCTGCTGGGTTTCAGGGTCAGGACACCTTGCCGCAGCGCCAGGTTCAATTGCAGTTGCTCCACAAACATATCGGCGCGGCGTAACCGTTGTGCGCGATACGTCAATTCGCCATCAAGCAGCGTCAGCGCGCCAAGGTCGATAGCCATATCCGGGATCAGCCGGTCCTCGGTGTCCGCTTCCGGCGCACCAGGCTGGGCAAGCAGAAAATCGAGATTCATATATTTCGAATGCAGATCGGCCTTGTACAGGGGTCGGTCGCCGCGCAAATCCACGCTCATCTCGCCGGCGATATCATTGCCGCCAAGGTGTACATCCAGCGCCTGCAATTGAAACGCAAGCGTACTTCCCTGAAACGTGCCGGCGGCGGTCAGAAATTCCGCAGCCGCAAGCGCGGACGGTATCGGCTGATGCGAAAAACCCTTCCATACGGATGCAACAGGTCCCATCACCTTAAATTGCAGATCAAGGCCCTGGGCGGCCAACGGCTGAGCTATCCGGCCAGCCAATGTCAGCTTGGCGCCCAGGCTCGATTGGCTTTGCAGATGCAAGTGGTCAATGACGGGCGCCTGCAAATCTCCCGCCAATTGCGCCGAGATCTGAAATTTGCCGGGGTCGGGGATCTGGTGCCCGACCAGGGCCGCGAAACCGGCCAAGCTGGGTCCCCGCGCATCGACCTCCAGGGCCAGTCCGCTACCGGCCAAGGGGTTTGCCACGGCGCCGCGCAGCTCTATTTCCGTGCCGCCGGGGTGGCTGATCCGGCCGTTGATCCGGCTTAGGCTTGGCGCCTGGCCATCGCCCAGAAGCCGGGCGGTGAAATCAAACCGCCCCAGGGCCGGGATGTCCGCGCCCGCATACGAAGACAGCGCGGCGCTGTCGGGCCCTTGCAGGCGTATCTTCAGATCAAGGCCCTGGGCGTTCAGCGGCTCGGCCACGCTACCCGTTGCGTTCAGGCGCAGACCATCCTGTGTCCCGGCCTTTAGATCCAAATCACTCAACGTCGGATCCGCCATTGTGCCCGCTATTCGTCCGCGCAGCTGAACCGGTGATACGGACGGCAATTCCATCCCCGCCAAAGCCGAGAGTTGCGCGCTGTCGGATGCCTGAATATCCACCTCCAGATCCAGCCCGGCCAGGGCCAGGGCATCGGCGATCCCGCCTCTCACGGAAATCAAAAAGCCTGGTTCAGGTGTAATGCGGGCGACGATGTTACGCGCCGCCAACGGCCCGTCCCGATCATTCAAATCAAGAGAAATATTAGCCCGCCCCTGCAGAATGGGATCCAGCCCGGCCAGACGCTGCAAGCGCTGCACCTGATCCGTTTTGGCCGTCACATGAAGGTCCACGCCATGGGCTTCGAGGGGTTTAAAAATCCGGCCCTTCAGGTTTGCCGTGGCGTCCGCCACCTCCAGGGTACCGTCGATTTGAATTTCGCGGCCCTGCATCAAGGCATCCAAACTGGCAAGCTGCCCCACGAAGGAGACAGGCTGTTCATGAATGCTGGCCGCAAGGGTGATATCGGCGGGGGCGGAGGTTTTGACGACATGGAGCTTGTATTCGCTGACCGCCAAAGCGAACTCCGCATCTCCGTCCCGATAGGTGACTTTGCCGCGCCGCAGGCGAAAATCGGCGAGGCGCGGCACGATCCAAAAAGCCGCCGTTTCGCCTTGGGTCAGAAAATGCCCGAATATCCAATCGAATTGACCATTCGGAAGGCGGTCAATCAGAACCTCCGCATCTTCGATCAGTAGCTGATCGATTTCGATTTCCTGCCGCAGCAACGGCAATAAGGAGAGGCCAAATGAAATCCGGCCAATCTTGGCCCTGCTGCCCAGCTCATCATCCCGCCCCGTACCTACCGTCAGGTCCGAAGCGGAAAATCCCGTATGCAGGCCGAGGCGAAGTTTTATATCGCCATCGATACGGAGGGGCCGGGCAAGGGCGGCGGATAATTGTTCGGCCAGTAGACCGCGATATTCGTTGAAATTTGTGAAATACAGCACGGCGGTAATGCTGACGACGAGGCCCAGAACAAGCCCCAATGCGATCCGCATGTACTTAAGAGTGCGCCTCATGACCCCGGCCAGTGTCCGCTCACGAATGCCGGCAGTTCGCGAAAATCGTTCAAGATCAGGCGCGCTCCGGCGTCTTGCAGGGCATCCACACCGTGATAACCCCAAGACACGCCCACCGGTGTCACCCCGGCATTCACCGCCATTGCCATGTCGAAACTGGTATCACCGAGCATCACTGTATCATCCGCCGTCACGCCCGCCTCGGCCATGGCCTGCAACAGCATTCCAGGATGCGGCTTGCCCGGATGGCCATCGGCTGTTTGCCGCGTCAAAAAGCAGTCTTGCAGATTGTGGCTGGCAAGCACCGCGTCAAGTCCCCGGCGCGATTTTCCCGTCGCTACGCCCAGTAGATAGCCAAGCGCCTCCAGCTCCCGCAGGATCGTATGGGCATGGGGATACAAGGGATCGGGCGCCACCGCACGGCTGCGCTGTTCAAAAAACAGCCGCCGGTAAGTCTGCACCAAACGTCCGCGGCCGTCCTCGTCCCCCGCCGGCCACAGATGCCGGGCGATTTCCTCCAGCGACAGACCGATCAGGGCGCGAACGGCGTCCGCGCCGGGCTGTGGTAGATCCAGTTCGGCGAAGGCGGCGGCCATGGTCGCCACGATGGCGTGCTGGCTGTCCACCAGGGTGCCATCGCAGTCAAACACGATCAGGCGTAGGGGCGTGGCAGCCTCCGTCAAACTATTTATCGGGCCCCGCCACAAGCGCGGAGTCCGAAACCGATCGCGGATCCCGCAAGGTCCACCGTTCCTGCTCCACGGTCGAGAGGAATTCCGCCACCGATTGGTTGAAGGCCGCCGGCTCCTCCAGATTGGCGGCATGGCCGGTGCGCGGCAGCATCACCAGGCCCGATGAAGGAATGGTCCGCTTGAGGTAAAGATTGGCGTCAAGGCAGGGTTCGTCCTCGTCACCGGTCATCAACAGGGTGGGTACCGTCAGTTGCCGCAAGCCATCTTCAAGATCATAGAGCGAAGGCCGCTTGGCCTGAACGTTACCCATTGTCAGGCCGGAACCCTCCGCCGAATGGCTGAGGAAACGTTCCTGAAACTCGACATAGCCACGGGGGTCCTTGTTCTGAAACTGCACGCGCGTCGGGCCCTGGGAATAGGGTGTCCCAACCGCGACCATGCCCTTTTCTAAAAAGGAGGCCGCAAATTGCTCCACTTCCGAAGTGAAATTGTCACCACTGTCCTTCTTGGCGCCATAGCCGCAGCCAACGACCACCAGGCTGCGCGCCATATCGGCATAACGCATACCAAAATGCAGGGTCGCGAAAGCACCCATGGAACAGCCCACCACATGCGCCTTGCCGATATCCAGACCGCGCATCACGGCGGCGATATCGTCGGCGGCCATGTCCTGGGAATAAAGTGCTGGGTCCGAGGGCACATCCGAGGGCGGATAGCCACGGGCGTTGTAACTGACACAGCGGTAGCGCCGGGAGAAAAAGCGCACCTGGGGTTCCCAGCTACGGAAATCATCGGCGAATTCGTGCACAAAGATAATGGCGTCGCCGCTGCCGGCTTCCTCGTAATACAGTTTGGCGCCTTCGGCCTGGATATGGGGCATGCGGGGTGTTCCTTATGAATTATTCTGGCGGACGGTCACAATAGAACTGTCCGCCAATATTGTCAGTTGGTGGTTTCACCATTCTTCTTCGGCGGCCAGTTCGGCCATGCGCTCGGCGGCGGCCTCGGGATTGAAGCCAAGGGTGCGCAGGGTGGTACGGAAATGCGCCGGGATCGGCGCTTCAACGGACAAGGTACCGCCGTCGGGGTGCGGCAACGCGATAGAACGGGCATGCAGATGCAAACCCTTGCCCAAATCCATACCGGGCAAGGTGGCATCGATACCGCCGTATTTGCCATCGCCCAGGATCGGCGTGCCGATGGCGGCGCAATGGGCCCGCAACTGATGGGTCCGCCCTGTGCGCGGCCACAGGGCCAGCCAGGCCGCCTGGTCGCCGATATTTTCAATGACCAGGAAATCCGTGATCGCCTGCTTGCCCAACTTGCGGTCGACGCGCACCCGCTCGCCATCCGGCCCCGGTGTCTTGGCCAGGGGTAGATTGATCTGGCCACGGGGTTCCGGCGGCATGCCCGCGACGATGGCCCAATAGAGTTTTTCCGTATCCCGGTCGCGAAAGGCCCCGGTCAATGCGGTGGCGGCGCGGGCATGACGGGCCAGCACCAGAACACCGGAGGTATCCCGATCCAGTCGATGCACCAGGCGCGGGCGCTCCTTGGCGTCAAACTGTAAGGCGTCCAGCATGCCGTCAATGTGGCGTTTGGTGCCGCTGCCGCCCTGCACCGCCAGGCCAGCCGGCTTGTCCAGCACCAGGACAGACGCGTCCTGGTGCAGAATCCGTTGTTGCAGTTCCTTGGCATCCTGCGCCGAGACCGCCCGCGGCGGGCTCTTTTTCTTGGGTGCCGGGGCGTCCAGGGGCGGTACGCGCACCTCCTGCCCCGGTTGCAGACGGTGGCCAGCCTTGACCTTGGCGCCATCGACACGGACCTGGCCCTTGCGCAGCATCTTTTCCAGACGGCCATGGCTAAGTTCGGGAAAATGGCGTTTGAACCAGCGGTCCAGACGCACCTCGCCCTCGTCCTCGCCAACGCTCACTAATTGTACCGCACTCATGCCAGCACCTGACGGAAGATCATCAGACCGGCGAACAGGCCGCAAATGGACAGCAGCACATTGCCGGCGATATAGGCAAAGGCCGGGCCCAGACTGCCGCGCTCCAACAGCAGCACCGCATCCAGGGAAAAGGCCGAGAACGTGGTAAAGCCGCCCAACATGCCGACCACCAGAAAGCCGCGCATTTCCTGGGTTGCCGACCAGCGCAGGGCCAAATATTCCACCAATACACCGAGCATGAACGAGCCCAGGATATTCACCGTTAAGGTGCCCCAGGGAAAGCCGCTGCCCGCCCAGCGCATGACCTGGCCCGAGACCAGATGACGCCCCATGGCGCCCAAAGCGCCACCACAGGCCACTGCCAACAGCATCTTCATGATCCGGGCTCCTCCTCCCCCGTGTCCGTTAACGATTTGCCCCGCAGTTTATCCCAATACGCCATGCGTTTGCCTACCTCGCGCTCAAAGCCGCGCTCGGCCGGGCGATAGAAACTCTGCCGGGGCATCTGCTCGGGGAAATAATCCTGGCCGGAAAAACCTTCCTCAGTGCCATGGTCATAGACATAGCCGTCACCATAACCCAGGTCCTTCATCAGGCCCGTGGGGGCATTCAGAATATGTTTCGGCGGCATCAGGGAGCCGGTTTCCCGTGCCGCGCGGTTGGCCCGGCTCAGTGCTTCGTAGGCGGCATTGGACTTGGGCGCGGTGGCCAGATAGATCACCGCCTGGGCAATGGCCAGTTCGCCTTCCGGACTGCCGAGAAAATCATAGGCGTCCTTGGCGCCATTGGCCTGGACCAGGGCCTGGGGATCAGCCAAGCCGATATCCTCCACCGCGAAGCGTACCAGACGCCGGGCGATGTAAAGCGGCTGCTCCCCCGCCGTCAGCATTCGCGCCAGCCAATAGAGCGAGGCATCCACGTCCGAGCCGCGCAGGGATTTATGCAGGGCGCTGATCAGAATGAAGTGGACTTCCTGGGCCTTCTCATAGACCGGCACCCGGCGCTGCAAGGTCTGGCTCAACTGGGCCACG
>CAYWYB010000047.1:0-22589 GCA_964462145.1 uncultured Rhodospirillaceae bacterium | reverse complement strand
ATTTGCTTGTTGGTTTTGGCGAGATTCTGCAGTGCAAGCATCGCGCCTTGGTTGGTGTTAACTGATAGAGGCATCTCTATCTCCTTTATTCTAGGTTTACCCGCTTTCGCGGATCGGCGCGTTTTGCGCCTACCGGCAACAATGCAATAAGCATGCCAAACAACTAGAAAAACGGCTCACGACAAGCCGTTGAAACCCTGTAATATTAATGGTTTAGGAAAATTAACCATGCTCGCGGGAGCAGGCAGAAAATGCCGAGTAGGCAAAGATTGCCCGGTAAATCGGGCAATTATTGCCGGGTCGGCAAAGCTGGGCGGGCTGTCGCTATGGGCTATTGAAGATAGGCTGCAGGATTTGCCCAGTAGCGGCCGGCGGCAGGGCTGGATGCGGAGGAACATCCACGCCATGCACATCGCCGGATCGGCGGCACTGTCCGGAAGACCAGAGCACATCCTGGTGCTTCCGCTCGAGTTTCCGTTCTACCTTGAGGCAAGGTAGGGGTAACATGATCGCACCGCCGAGATTTTCCATCAGAGTGACTTTCCGTTCTACGCCGCCGCTTAACCGAACAGGGATAGAATGGCCTGCGGACCGTTGTTCGCGATCGACAGCGCCTGCACACCCAATTGTTGTTTGATCTGCAGGGACTGCAGCTTGGCGCTCTCTTCGGCCAGATCCGCATCGACCAGGGAACCGACGCCGGCGCGCAGAATATCTGTCAACTTAACGGTGAAATCCGATTGGATCTCAATCCGCTTGGCCACGGAACCCAAGGCGGCCAGTTTGTCGGAAACATTGGTGATCGCCGTATCGATGGCTGTCAGAGCCGTCGCCGCGCCAGCCGATGTATTCAAAACGGTGTTGTGAATGGCCAGGCTCGTGGCATCCAGCTTCTGTGCCGAAACCGCAATCGTCGAGCCATCGACGGTGCTGAGCACCGAGGTCGCGGTGGCACTGCCATTGACCAGATTGGTACCATTGAATTCGGCGGTGGCCACGATCGTGGAAATCTGATCGCGCAGGGCGTTGAAATCATTATGCAGCGCCGTTCTGGACGCGCTGTCCAAACCGGCCTGGTTGGCCTGCACAACCTTGGCCTTCATTTCCGTCAATAGATCCGAGATCGACCGACCCGCCGTGATCGCCACGTTCAGGGTCGCCTCGCCATTGGCCAGCGCCGTCTTAACAGCGCCCAGCCCGACAATATCACCGCGCATGTTCTGCGCGATGGCATAGGTCGAGGCATCGTCCTTGGGGCCATTAACCCGCAGACCCGTGGTAATTGCCAGCTGAGTCTTTTCCATGGACGTGTTGGTCGCGTTAAGATGCTGCAGCGCCACCATGGCGCCAATATTTGTATTTACTGAAAGAGTCATTCCGTAGTCCTCCAAAGAGCCGAATTCTTGCGCCGCCAAACTAGGGTGCGTTATGCGCCTGGCATAGGATGTGCAAGACGTATGCCAACTCAAAAATTACAACAAAAATAAGATAACTATTTATTTTTATTGATTTTTATTTGATACAGGTTTCTTACCAATTACGCTTTCACTGGGCAGATCTGACCAGATAGGCAATATTTTCATGGCTGTTTTAGCCGCCGCCGTTAGCTGAAATTAATGCTGTCGTTGGCACATGAAAGGGTAGGTTCAAAGGGCAGAAACCCGCCCCCCCGGCAGGGCCACGGTGCAGGCAGAGCGGTGCCTGCCGACCGGCCTGAATTTCTGAAAAAATAGGATTGTTTCTCGGGCGCCGCGATTAATAAGGGGCCGGGGTAGCACCGCACCGTGCGATGCACCCCGTGTCCCCCTACTAACCGAACAAGGACAGAATCGCTTGCGGGCCGGAATTCGCGATAGACAGAGCCTGCACACCCAGCTGTTGCTTGATTTGCAACGACTGCAGTTTGGCGCTCTCTTCCGCCAGGTCCGCATCGACCAAGGTTCCAACGCCAGCTTTCAGAATATCTGTCAGCTTGACGGTGAAGTCACTTTGCACTTCGATCCGCTTGGCTACCGAGCCCAGAGCCGCCATTTTATCCGATACGGACGTAATCGCCGCATCAATGACCGTCAGAGCACTGGACGCACCAGCCGAAGTGTTCAGGACACTGGCGTTAATGGCCAACGTGGTAGCATCCATCTTCTGGGCAGCCACGGAAATCGTCGACCCTTCAACGGTGCTCAGGACCGAAGTCGCCGAAGCACTGCCGTTCACCAGATTGGTTCCGTTGAACTCAGCCGTGGCCACGATTGTCGAGATCTGGTCGCGCAACGCCACAAAGTCGTTGTGCAACGAGGTCCGCGACGCGGTGTCGAGACCGGCCTGGTTCGCCTGAACCACCTTAGCCTTCATCTCCGTCAACAGATCAGCAATCGACTGACCAGCCGTAACGGCCGTGTTGACGGTTGCTTCGCCATTGGCCAGAGCGGTTTTCACCGAACTCAAGCCCGAGATGTCGCCACGCATATTTTGCGCGATGGCATAAGACGAAGCGTCCTGTTTCGGACCACTGACCCGAAGGCCGGTGGTGATCGCTAGCTGCGTGCTCTCCATCGCCTTGTTGGTCTTGGAGAGGTTTTGCAGCGCCAGCATGGCACCAACGTTTGTGTTGACTGATAAAGCCATGATCATATTCCCATTTTCTATGAAACCCGCTTCTGCGGACCGGTGCGTTGTGCACCCGCAGAAAAAAATGCAAGAAGCATGCCAATTGGAAACTGGAACAACGGCTCTTAAGCTGTTGTTTTTAAAATATTTTCCTTTGTGATATTATGTTTACGCAACTCTCAGACAGGTAAGATTTGCCGCTTGGGAAAGGTTGTCCCGGCAGAATTTGACCTCTGTTGCTATTCCCCGCTGCTTTCGGCAGGATTAGGGTTAGAGACAACAGAATTGGGGAATTAGGTGACAGGACCGTTAGCAGGCTACAAAGTGATTGATCTAACCACCATGGTTGCGGGCCCGTTCGCGACCATGTTGCTGGGTGATCAGGGCGCCGACGTAATTAAGGTGGAAATTCGCGGCCGTGGCGACCACGTACGCGCAACGGCCAATCAACAGGGTGGTTTTTCCGCCTCGTTTCTGAACAACAACCGCAATAAACGGTCCATCACCCTGGATCTGAAACGGCCCGAGGGACGCGGTCTGCTTCACCGCCTGGCCGCCTCGGCCGACGTTCTGGTGCAGAATTTCCGCCCCGGCGTGGTTGAGCGCCTTGGCATTGCCGAGGCCGACATCCGACCCCTCGCCCCAAAACTGATCTATATCTCCATGTCAGGTTTTGGCAATACCGGCCCTTATGTACACAAACCGGTCTACGACCCGATTATTCAGGCGGTCTCCGGCCTGGCCTCTGTCCAGGGCGGCGGCGACAACCTGCGGCCCCGCCTCGTCCGCACCGTGGTGCCCGACAAAGTGACCGCCCTGACCGCCACCCAGGCCATTACCGCCGCCCTTTTGGCGAGGGAACGCAGCGGCGAAGGCCAGCACATAACCTTGAACATGCTGGATGCCATGATGCAGTTTCTCTGGTCATCGGACATGGGCGGGCAAACGTTCGTGGAAAATCCGTTCCCGCAACACCGGGTCTCGGCCTTCAATGATCTGATCTATGCCACGGCGGACGGCCATATGGCGGTTTCCGTCATGACGGACGCGCAATGGGCGGGCTTGACCCGCGCCCTGGAGCAGCCCGATTGGCTGGAAGATCCGCGCTTTACCAGCCCCGCCCTACGGGACCAGAATTTCGATGAACGCGTGGCTCTGACCCAAAGCGTTCTGGAAACCAAGCCCAATGCCCATTGGCTGGAACGCCTGGATGCCGAAGGCGTCGCCTGCGCCCCGGTTCTGACCCGCACGGAATTGATTGAACATCCGCAAGTCGTGGCCAACCAAACGGTTTTGCAAAGCGATCACCCCGTCGCGGGACCCGTGCGCCAGGCCCGCCACGCGGCACAATTCGGCGGCACGCCCGCCTCGATCCGCAAACCGGCGCCGGGCCTGGGCGAGAATACCGACGAAATATTGGCGGAACTGGGAATTGACGCCACTGAAATAGCAGATTTACGGGCCACAGGTATCGCAGGAGAGGAAGAGTAGATGAGTACGTATGATCCACGGACTTTCAAGGCGCTGACCTTTCATGACGCCGTACCGGCCTTTCAAAGCGGCGACGATACGCCGCGTGCTTATTTGGAACGCTGTCTGGAGACCATCGCCGAACGCGAACCGGTGGTGAAGGCCTATGTCGCCCTGAACGAAGACGGCGCGCGGGCAGCGGCGGATGCCTCCAGCCAGCGTTATAAGGATGGCCAGCCTTTATCGTCCATCGACGGCCTGCCGATCTCCATCAAGGACTTGCTGGAAACCAAGGACATGCCGACGCAAATGGGTTGCGAGGCCTATGCCGGAAATTTCCCAAAGAACGACAATGCCGCGGTCCGGGCCCTGCGGGAGGCCGGCGCCGTGGTGCTGGGCAAGACAGTTACCGCGGAACTCGGCGGCACCCACCCTGGCCTGACGACAAATCCTTTCGATGCCACGCGCACACCTGGGGGTTCCTCCTCCGGCTCGGCGGCGGCGGTGGCGGCGGCAATGGTGCCGGCGGCCATCGGCACCCAGGTCGGCGGCTCCATCATTCGCCCGGCGGCCTATTGCGGTAATGTCGCCCTGAAACCAACCCAGGGCGGCATCAATCGCGGCGAGCGCCAGGCGACCTCCATGAGCACCCATGGCGTACATGCCAACTGTATCGAGGATATGTGGCAGGCCGCCATCGAGATCGCCCGGCGCGCCGGCGGCGACCGTGGCAGCCTCGGCCTGTTCGGTCCCGATACTACGCCCGTGGCAGCCAAACCGAACCGCCTGATCGTATTGGAAACCGCCGGCTGGGCCATCCTGGACGATGCCTCCAAGACCGCCTTCGAGGGCCTGCTGGAAAACCTGCAACAGGCCGGCGTTACCTTGCTGCGGCGCAAGGACAATGTCCTGATCGAGAAGCTGGAGCAGGCAATCCTGGAAGCACCCGCCATCTGCGGCGACATCACACGCTGGGAAAACCACTGGGCCCAGCGCAATCTGGTCGACCAGAAGGGTGAATTTGTCTCCGACCGCCTGAAAGCCGGTCTGGCCCTGGCCGAGGCCATGAGCCCCGACGACTACCGCGCCGCGCTGTTGGCACGGGAGGCGGCGCAACGCTGTCATGACGTGGTCGGCCTGCTGGCCGATGCGGCGATTACCCTATCCTGCCCCGGCCCGGCACCATTGTGGCCGGGCGATATTCAGGGCCAACCCCTGGCGGCGCGGCCCACCGGTGACGCCATTTTCAACACGCCGACATCAATGCTGTTCGCACCCTGCGTGAGCATGCCATTGTTGGCCGTTGGCGGCCTGCCGGTCGGCGTGCAGGTCGTGGGCCAGCAACACCAGGACGCCCGAATGACGGCGATCGCGCGCTGGATGCTGGATGAAGTGGAGCCCGTTACCATAAGTTCATGAACCGAAATCGAAGATGGGGAGACAATCGATGCTTGGTATCATCATTGAATATGACTATTCCGGGGACGAAGGGGAATGGAAAGCGGCGGCGGATGCCTTCGTACAGGCGATTGATGCCGACCCGCGCCTGAAAGGCCGGTTTTCCTATCAGGTCAACATCAAGGGCGATGGCCCTGGCCGTGTCCATATCGGCCGCTGGGATAAGGCCGAGACCCAGGCCTATCTGTTCGAACAGGACTTCTTCAAGACCTTCGCGGCCCAGGTCAAAGCCTTCGGCGGCGAGAGCTTGAAAACCGCGCCGTATCGGCGTATTACCGGGACCGATGGCTGAGGGCGTAAACTTGCGGTGGAAGTACCGAAAATGCGCTGTGCTGAAATTCCAGTTACCGAGGTCTGTAAAAGCCTCGCCCAGCTTTACAAACAATGGTCGGAGATAACCCGCGACCGCCGCTACGATATAGGCCAGCTGGGTTTTAGCCCGCTGCTGCAAATCATCAGCCACCGTGCGACCATCGTGCATATCACCGCGTCCGACGATCCGTTGGACTGGATCATCCAGGCCTTCACCTCCGACTTCAATTCACTGGCGAACCATTCCTTTGTCGGGCGCCGCTTTGGTGACATTCCCGACGATGGTTATACCTCATTAATCGCGCCCTCGCTCCGCGCGACCCGCGACCTTGGCGAACCCATGGCACACGCCGTTGACGGCCTGCTTGACGGTCGACCGGTTGTCTACGAGAAATTGACCTTCCCCCTCTTCCAAGACGGTTTGGTCGAGAAGTTGATAACGGTGTCCCGAGAGATATGACCCAAAGCCTCGAGGATTACGCCGAATTCCTGACCCGGATCGTTCGGGCAAACATGATGCTGTTTCCCGACCGTTCCATGGCCGGCCTTTTGATCACGCTTGTGGCCCGCAAACTTGAATCGGGCGGCGGCATGAATGCCTCGTCACTGGCCGAGGCAACCCATATACCCCGTTCATCGGTGATCCGCCGGCTTAGCGACCTGATGCGCCAAGGCTATGTAGAGCGGTATGATGATGGCTTGTATCATGCCACCAGGCTTGCCATCAGCACGATCGAGATCCATCGCGATATAGTAACAGGGTAACAATTACAGACACCGGTTGGTGTCCACCATGGACACCAAGACAATTCTTTACCCTCGCCCGTCATGATAAAATGGCGCAGGTTGAGGTGGTTTATTACGTGATTGAGTATCTTGCAAATTACTGGCTGGTTGGCCTGCTTTGGGGGGGTTTTCTACGATTACGGTACGCACCGGCCCGTAATGGCTTTACGCTGGCCAATTGGCTTATGATCATCCTGTATTGGCCGATCATGATGCTGGTATTCATTCAGGGCTGTATATTTGGTGCTGGCTCGAAATGACGGCCAAAACGGTCCTCATCGTCGAAGATAATCAGCTCAACATGAAGCTGTTCAACGATATTCTGCAATATCATGGTTATCGGATAGTGCAGTCGTTTGATGGCCATAATCTGTTGCAAATGGTCCGCGAACATTGCCCGGACCTGGTCATCATGGATATCCAGCTGCCGGCATCATCTGGAATCGAGCTGGCCAGCTTAATAAGAGCCGATCCCCACTTCAAACACCTGCCCATTGTCGCGGTGACGGCTTTTACGGATCTGGGCGTCAAGGAAAGAATATTGCAAGCCGGCTGCGACGACTATTTCGCGAAGCCTATTTCCGTCCCGGTATTCCTGGAGACCGTGGCAAGACACTTGTCTTGAGGCGCGCTAGCGAAAATTTTTCAGGCCCTCGAACTTGCAGGCCCCCTTGGTGTAGATTTCATCCACACCACATTGCTCTGACAACTTCATCACAACGCTGCCCTGGCACTGTTTCAAATCCACCCAGGCTTCAAAGTAGGCAAACTGTTCACAACAACCGCCATCGGTGACCGTGACAATCACCGTTCGCACGGTCTGGGCCGGATTGACTTTCAATTGAGACATTCTTGCCGCCACCGCATCGTCGCAACGATGCGGCGCGGCGTTCGCATGACCGCTCAGAAACAACAGAAAAACGGCGACAATCGAAAGAAACCGCATCACAGCACCCCATGATGGCT
Organism: uncultured Rhodospirillaceae bacterium; assembly: GCA_964462145.1. GTDB lineage: Bacteria > Pseudomonadota > Alphaproteobacteria. The sequence continues at coordinate 14,990 of CAYWYB010000047.1, read as the reverse complement.
TATCGGCAACATTGCCTTGCCCATGGGGTTTTACATATTGCGTCGGTACTGCCCGCCCACCTCGAATAACGCATTCGTGATCTGGCCCAGGGAACAGACCCGCACCGCATCCACCAATACAGCGAAAACATTGTCGTCGTTGCGCGCCGCTTCCCGAAGGCGCTCCAGCATGGCGGGCGCTTCCTTGGCATGACGCTTATGGAACGCGGCCAGGCGCTTCAACTGCGACTTCTTTTCCTTTTCCGACGAGCGGGCCAGTTCCAGCGTTGAATTTTCCGCCGGCGGTTCAGGCGAGACAAAGGTATTGACGCCAATGATGGGATAGCTGCCATCATGCTTCAGGGTTTCGTAGTACAGGCTTTCGTCCTGGATCTTACCTCGTTGGTAACCTGTTTCCATGGCGCCCAAAACGCCGCCACGGTCGGAGATCCGCTCGAATTCCTGCAACACCGCTTCTTCCACCAAGTCCGTCAATTCCTCCATGATGAAGGAGCCTTGATTGGGGTTCTCGTTCTTGGCCAGGCCCCATTCCTTGCCGATGATCATCTGGATCGCCATGGCCCGGCGCACGGATTCCTCCGACGGCGTGGTGATCGCCTCGTCATAGGCGTTGGTATGCAGGGAATTTGTGTTGTCATAGCTGGCCACCAGGGCCTGCAAGGTGGTGCGAATATCGTTGAAGGCAAATTCCTGGGCATGCAGGGAGCGGCCTGATGTCTGGGTGTGGTATTTCAGCTTCTGGCTACGCTCGTTGGCGCCATAGCGCTCCTTCATGGTCACGGCCCAGATGCGCCGCGCCACACGTCCCAGCACGGAATATTCCGGATCCATGCCAGTGGAGAGGAAGAAAGACAGATTGGGCGCGAAATCATCGACCTTCATGCCGCGGGCCAGATAGCTCTCCACATAGGTAAAGCCATTGGCCAGGGTAAAGGCCAGCTGCGAGATCGGATTGGCGCCGGCTTCCGCGATGTGATAGCCGGAAATCGAGACCGAATAGAAGTTCTGCACCTTGTTGTCGACGAAATAGGCCTGGATATCGCCCATCACTTTGAGACTGAATTCGGTCGAGAACAGACAGGTGTTCTGGCCCTGATCCTCTTTCAGGATATCCGCCTGCACGGTACCGCGGACATTTTCATGCACCCAGGCGCGGATTTTCGCGGCCTCCTTGGCGCTGGCCGCGCGGCCTTTCTCCGCTTCGAATTCGGCCAGACGCTGATCCATGGCGGTGTTCAGGAACATCGCCAGAATAGTCGGTGCCGGTCCGTTGATGGTCATGGAAACGGATGTAGAGGGCTGGCACAATTCGAACCCGTCGTAGAGCACCTTCATATCGTCGAGGGTGGCGATAGAGACGCCGGAGTTGCCCACCTTGCCATAGATATCAGGGCGCGGGTCCGGGTCGTTGCCATACAGGGTCACCGAGTCAAAGGCTGTTGAAAGGCGCTTGGCCGGGCTGTCCTTGGAAACGAATTTGAAACGCTTATTGGTGCGGAACGGATCGCCCTCGCCGGCGAACATCCGCGTCGGGTCCTCGCCCTCGCGGCGGAAGGGGAAGACACCGGCTGTATAGGGATAGTGACCGGGAAGGTTCTCCTTCATCATCCAGCGCAGCAGTTCACCCTCGTCTTCGTAACGGGGCAGCGCCACCTTGGGAATGGCGGTACCGCATATGGTTGTCGAGGTCAGCTGGCTGCGGATTTCACGGCCCCGCACCTTGGTAACGAATTCATCGCCCTGATAGGCCTTTTTCGTCTTCGGCCAGGCCGCTAGCATGGCAACACCGTCATTACCAATATCCTTGTCACGGCCGGCGGCCAGTTTCTCCATACGCGCCAGCTGCGCCTTGGGGGCGCCGCCCTTGGCCAGGATCTCGCGCGAGGCCAACAGTTGCTGGCGCTCCCGCGCCGCGGCCGAACGATCCGCCACGGCGCCATGATAGGCGCGCATGCCGCGTGCGATATCCGCCAGATACTGCACCCGGTCGGACGGCACGATGAAGTCCTGGCGTGACGAACATTTGTCCGGATTAATCGGCAGGCTTGAAGACAAATGCGCCAGGCCGCGTTCCGCCAAGGCCTCAAGGATGCCGTGATACAAAGCGGTCACGCCGTCATCGTTGAACTTAGAGGCGATGGTGCCAAATACCGGCATCTCATCAACCGGCTGAGCGAACAGTTCGTGGTTACGCTGGTACTGTTTGCGCACGTCGCGGAAGGCATCCTTGGCGCCCTTGCGGTCGAACTTGTTGATCGCCACCAAATCGGCGAAGTCCAGCATGTCGATCTTTTCCAACTGGCTGGCGGCGCCGTATTCCGGCGTCATGGCATAGATGGTCAGATCAACGAAGGGCACGATGGCCGCATCGCCCTGGCCAATGCCGGAGGTTTCGACCAGAACAAAGTCATAACCGGCCGCCTTGCAGGCCGCGACGGCGCCGGGCAGACAGGCCGCCAACTCGCTGCCCGATCCCCGCGTGGCGAGCGATCGTAGATAGACCGAGCCGTCGCCCGGGAAGCGGTCAATGGCATTCATGCGGATACGGTCGCCCAGCAAAGCACCGCCCGATTTCCGGCGCGAGGGATCGACCGCGACAATGGCGATCTTCATGTCCGGCTGATCCGTGCGCAGACGGCGCACCACTTCATCCGTCAACGATGATTTGCCGGCCCCGCCGGTGCCGGTAATACCGACCACGGGCACACCGGTTTTCTTCTTGGCTAGGGCGGTCAGATCCTTGCGCAGGGCCTTGGAAAGGGTGCCCGCTTCCAGGCCGGTAATCACCCGCGCCAGGGCGCCACGGTCGCCCTTTTTCAGCTTGGCCAGGGTTTTCGGCAGTTTCTTTGAAAGATCAAAATCGGCCCGCCCGACCAGATCTTCGATCATGCCCGGCAGGCCCATGGCCTGACCATCTTCCGGCGTATAGATACGGCTGACACCATACTGATGCAGAGCGCGGACTTCCTCGGGCACGATAACGCCGCCGCCGCCGCCAAAAACCTTGATATGGCCGGCACCGCGCTGTTTCAACAAATCGATCATGTATTGAAAAAATTCGATATGACCGCCCTGGTAGGAGCTGATGGCGATACCCTGGACATCTTCATCAATGGCGGCGGAAATAATTTCCTCGACCGAGCGGTTATGCCCCAGATGGATGACTTCCGCCCCGGTGCCCTGGATCATCCGGCGCATCACATTAATGGCCGCGTCATGGCCATCGAACAGCGAGGTCGCGGTGACGAAGCGGACATGGTGCTTCAACTTGAAGCCCTTCTTGACGGGCTTGGCGGCGCGCTTGCGCGTCTTCGCCGGTGCGCTTTTTGTAGATTTACCCGCTTCGCGCCCGCTTACACTGATGCCGTCCACCGCACATTCTCCGCTTCATCATGATAGTGGCCTCTTCATAACACGCAGGCCGCAAACAATGCACGCCTAGATCATTGCGCCGTCTAGCAGTACACTGCGGCCAATATTCATTGCCACGAACAATCGCGCGAGGACCCTGAAATGGCGGAAATAGCCAAGGTCAATCCAGGCCAGCAACAACCGGCGGCGTCAGCCGATGCAGCAACCCGCCCTCATGGCCAATACCCGCGCACACGGATGCGCCGCAACCGCCGGGATGACTGGAACCGGCGCCTGGTCTCGGAAAATGCTGTCTCGGTCAATGATCTGATCTTGCCGCTGTTCGTGCACGACCGGGATGAAACGGCACCGGTCCCCTCCATGCCCGATGTTAACCGGCTCAGCGTCACGGGCATCGTCAAGGCGGCGGAACAGGCGGCCGAGCTTGGCATTCCCGTCATCGCTGTCTTTCCCGCCGTGGAGCCCGAGTTGAAAGACGGCGAAGGGTCGGAAGCGACCAATATCAACAACATCGTTTGCAAGGCGGTGCGCGCCATTACCGATGCGGTACCCGATATTGGCGTGATGTGTGATGTGGCGCTCGATCCCTTCACCTCACACGGCCACGATGGCCTGATCCGCGACGACTATGTGGTCAATGACGAAACCGTTGACGTGTTGTGCCAGATGGCGATCAATCAGGCGGAAGCCGGCTGCCAGATTATTTCCCCCTCCGACATGATGGACGGGCGTGTAGGCGCCATCCGCGACAGCCTGGATGCCGCCGGCCACGATGATGTGCGCATCATGGCCTATTCGGCGAAATACGCCTCGGCCTTTTATGGACCGTTTCGTGATGCGGTTGGTTCGGGCAGCTATCTGGGCAAGGCCGACAAGAAAACCTATCAGATGGACCCGGGCAATTCCGACGAAGCCATGCGCGAGATCGCCCTGGATCTGGCCGAAGGGGCCGACATGGTTATGGTCAAACCGGGCATGCCCTATCTGGATATTGTGCGCCGGGTGAAAGACGAATTCGGCGTGCCCACATTCGCCTATCAGGTCAGCGGCGAATATTCCATGCTGACCGGTGCGGCGGAACGGGGCTGGATGGACGGCGAACGGGTCATGATGGAAAGCCTGCTGTCATTCAAACGGGCCGGCGCCGACGGCATTCTGACTTATTTCGCGGCCAAGGCGGCAACCCTGCTGCGCGATGGCTAGATCGGTACCGGCTAGTAAAAAATTAACCTTCAGCACAGACAATTAACATCAAATCCACGAATTCCGATCCACGCGCCGTGTCCTTGTTCTTGGCGGGTATTGTTTTCGAAGGAAAACTCTTTTGATGTCAAAGCGTTATGGTGCTTTCGCAACTTTTCAGACGGTCCTTTTAGCTAGCGCGTTTTGCTTGGTTTCGAGCGCGCCGTTTGCCGCCACCCAACGGGTCGGCATCGCGGCGGCGGTCAATCCCGCGACCACGGGCACGCCGCCTGGCGGCAAGGACCGGGTCGTCATTGTCGGCTCCAAAATGCTGCAAAACGAGCGGATCGAAACCTCGGAAAAGGGCCGGACTCAGTTGCTGTTTCTGGATGGCTCGGCCCTGACCATCGGGCCCAATTCCGATCTAGTTCTGGATGAATTCGTCTACGACCCCAATAAAAAGGCCGGCAAACTGGCTTTCAGCGCAACTAAAGGCCTGTTCCGCCTGGTGGGCGGCAAAATCTCCAAGAAAACGGCGGTGATCTTCAAGACCCCCAACGCGGTCATCGGCATTCGCGGCGGCATTGCCATCGTCACCGTAGAGGAAGTTAAAAAGCAAGCTAGCCTAGGCGCGGGCCTGACGGCCGGCGACAGCGGCAACGGGGCCAGCCCGGCGGGAAACCTGCGTTTGGCGCAAGCCGCGCCCCAGACACCGGGTCCGCAGACGGTGACAACGGCACAACTGGCCTTTGGCCAGATGACCGTACAATCGGGCGGCGTTACCCGCGCGGTAAATATCCCTGGCTTTCAGGTCGTCGCCGTAAATCCCAACCAGGCGCCCAGCCGGCCGGCCATGGCAGAAGGGCCCGGCAAGGGCCTGGCCGGACTGGAAGGCGCTGGCGGAAAAAATAATGCCGGTGCGCCAAAGCCCCCAACCAACGAGGATGTTGCCGATACCCAGGTTGCGCACCTGGGCTCCTCCATAAAGCCAAAGGCCATCGTACCGGCACCACCCGCCGGCATGTTGCAGCCACCGCCACCGCCGGGCGACAATCACGTGACGCACCAGCGGCAGGCTAGAGTATTTGCCAAATCAACCACCAAGGCACAACAAAGCACCACCTTGGACGAGACCACGGGCACCAGCGGCGGCGAACGGATTATTGCCGTAAGTAACGGCTTGGCTTATGGCGGGCGGTTTTTAAGCAACGCGCCCTTTGCCAATTACAATTTCAGCGATGGCACGACGACCGCAGTTGCACAGCGCAACCATAGCGGCAGTGGCGGCACGATTGAATCCGGTTTCCTGACCGCGAGAAACGGATATAACGGCAGCGAATTCAAATTGCCGGCAAAGTCCAGCTTCTACGATTTTGGCAATGAATCCGCCTTCACCCAGTTTGGCCCGGTCAGTGGCAGCGCCTACGGCTCGCCGGATGAGTCTTTCTATTATTTTAATTTGCGCGAAACGGGTCACGGCAACAATCGCGCCAGCCTGTTTGCCGGCGTGCCCTTCACGGGCACCTTTCCAACCTCCGGCATCAAGGTTCATGATCTTCATCCCGGCTTTCCAGGCAAGACCTCAATTCCCATGTTGCCCAAGGCTTACGGTGGTAATTTCGGCGGCGCGCCAATCGCGCGTCTGTACAGCGTCTATTCAAACAACATTGGCACTTTTCCCGACGACGACCGCGCTGTTGCCTTGTATAGCTCCATAGCGATCGACGGCGTCGGCGCCAACCAAAAATCCGCAATGGTCACCTATACCGGCGTCTATATTTCCGACAGCAGCGACAATAGCAATGTTTACCTGACCGGCTACAATCGCGGTTCGGTACGTTTGACGGCCAGCGGCACGCCGGTCCGGGTCGACGGCGGCGGCGGCACGACCTCGCGTGATGATCTCGGACGCTCCATCTTCGGCCTCAGCGGGCCGGATCATTTCGTGATTAGTTCGGATTACACAAGTTCCGGCACATTGTACAATGCCGCCGCCTTTGCCCAGACCCTGGAGAACACGGCAACCCCCGCCCTGACATTTTTTCACGAGACCTATAGCCGCCCTGCCCCGGTGCCTAGCGGGGTAGGCAACTCTCGCACGGCACAGACATTGAATGGCTATGCCGCCGGTATCGTGACAGCGAAAGTCAGCAGCACGATCTCCACCTACGTCGCCAGAACCCTGAATTCATCGCCCAGCAATTTTCAAATTGTCACCGCGCCGTCAACAAACCGGGCCACCGCAACGCTGCGCACCGAAGACGCAATTGGCAGCAGTTCCGCGACGATCCTTCATTTCGGCAATCCCTCGGGCGCCTCGGCCGCGCGCCAGGCATTTATCAATGACAGTATTTTCGCCATTCGGGATTCAACCTCCAACACACCTACGGTTGGCGGCATAACCGCCTCCAACAGCAGACTGGCATTGGTCACTTCGGCCTTCACCAACCTGTCCGGCAGCCTAACCAGCGGCGTCAGCTTTTGTGCCTGCGCATACACCAAATGGGGCTTTATTTCCGGCGAGGTGCGCAAGGATGATTATTCCGAACGCCAGCGTTTTCATTTAATGCCATGGGTCGCGGGCCGGCTCTCGGGTGCCTCGGTTACCTCCAGCATAACAGGTTCCGCCACGTATTCCGGCCATGTCGCCGCCAATATCAAAAACGGCGGCAACCAATATGTCGCCTTTGGCAACTATAGCCAAACATGGAGCTTTTCATCCCGCTCCGGCACAAGCACGATTTCCAATCTGGATGGTGCCAGCTACAGCGGCTCCATCAGCGGCGTCGACGGAACCAGCGGCGCACGGTTCGCGGGTCTGATCAGCGGTTCCGGGCGCAGCGGTAATCTGCAAGGCGCATTCATGCGCGGAGCCGGAAATAGCGCGGAGGAAGTCGGCGCCCAGTTTAAAGTTAACGGCGGCGGCTACCAAGCCGCGGGCATCGCCATCGGCAAGGCGCCCGACTAGGATATTCATCGAACCGCCGCGCCGCCCGCTCCCCCTCCCGGCCACCCCCAGGGCGCCTTTGGGAGTATGATCCCATGGGTGGCCGGGAGGGGGAGCGGGAGGATAAGTCAATTCCGGAAATGGGCTAACGCTCTATTCCTTGGGCCGCAGGGAGACCATACGCGCCAGCAGGGCCGAGGTATCCCAGCGGCTGCCGCCCATGGCTTCGACCTCGGCATAGAACTGATCCACCAGTGCGGCCATGGGCAGCGAAATGCCCTGATTCTTGGCCTCCTGCATACAGATCGCCAGATCCTTACGCATCCATTGCACCGCGAAACCATGTTCGTACTCATCCGCCAGCATGGTTTCGTAGCGGTTTTCCATCTGCCATGACTGGGCCGCGCCCTTGGAGATCACATCAACCACCTGAGCGCCATCAAGACCGGCCTTCAAGGCCAGGTTCATGCCTTCGGCCAGGCCCTGCACAACGCCCGCGATGCAGATCTGATTGACCATCTTGGTCAATTGCCCCGCACCCGCGGGGCCCATCAGCTGACACATCTTGGCATAGCTGTCGATGGCGGCGCTGACCTTGTCGAAGTCGCCCTGGTCGCCGCCGCACATCACCGTCAGGGCGCCGTTTTCGGCCCCCGCCTGACCGCCCGAGACCGGCCCGTCGATAAAGCCCAGGCCCCGTTCCTTGGCCTCCGCCTGCATCTCGCGGGCCACATCGGCCGAGGCCGTGGTGTGGTCCACAAAGACCGCACCCGCCGCCATGCCGGCAAAGATACCGTCCGCGCCCAGGGTAACCTCGCGCAAATCATTGTCGGCGCCGACACAAGCAAAGACGATGGCACAACCATTGGCCGCCTCTTTCGGCGTCGCCGCGCTGGCGCCGCCGTGCTGCTTCACCCAGGCCTCTGCCTTGGCGCCGTTGCGGTTGTAGACCGTGACATCGTAGCCCTTGGCCGCCAGATGCCCCGCCATCGGGTAACCCATGACACCCAGTCCGATAAAGGCGACTTTCTCACTCATGGCAATCTCCGTTTGCAAAATCTCCCTGGAATCCTTGGGGACTATACAGGGTGATTTGACGGCGTCCAGAAACCAATTCGAAATGCCGCCGCACCTTGGCAAGCAAGCGGCAACAGCGTAAGAGACAGCCATGAAATGGTTTCGCCGTGGCCTTGTTGCCGTGATCATCCTGTTGCTGCTGGGGAGCGGCGGCGGCTTCTTTTGGCTGCGCGGTTCGCTGCCCAAAATTGATGGCAGCATAACCCTGCCGGGCCTGGAAAGGACGGTGGAGATCGTGCGCGACCGCCACGGCATCCCCCATATCACGGCCGCCAACGAAACCGATGCCGCCTTCGCCCTGGGTTTCAGCCACGCCCAGGACCGGCTGTGGCAGATGGAGATGAACCGCCGTATCGGCGCCGGCCGATTGTCGGAAATTCTCGGTCAGGCAACCCTGGGCGTGGACCGCTTCCTGCGCATGCTGGGCCTATACCGCCATGCCGAGGCCACGTTGCAGCATCTTTCACCACAGGCCCAGGCGGTGTTCGCCGCCTATGCCGCCGGGGTCAATACGTTTCTGCAAAGCCGCGGCGGACCGCTGCCGCCCGAATTCCTGATCCTGGGCCACCAGCCAGAGCCGTGGCGGATCGCCGACAGCATCGTCTGGACCAAGGTCATGGCTTTGGATCTGGGCGGCAATTGGCGCAAGGAACTGACCCGCCTGCGTCTGGCCGGACGCATGGGCGAGGCTGGCATCAATGATTTTATGGCACCCTACGGCGGCGATATGCCCCGTGGGGTACTGGCGGCGATGGGGCTTGATGGCGATCTGGCCGACAGGATTCTAAGCGATGAAGGCTTGACGCAAATCCTGGCCGATGCCTACCTGCCCTTAGGCGATGGCGCGGGTTCCAATAACTGGGTGGTCTCGGGCGAACGCAGCGCCACGGGCAAACCCTTGCTGGCCAATGATCCGCATCTGGGTTTGGCAACGCCTGCCATCTGGTATTTCATGCACCAGAACATCGCCGGGCGCAACATCATCGGCGCGACCCTTCCTGGCGTTCCGACCATGATATTGGGCCGCAATGACAGCATCGCCTGGGGCTTCACCAACACCCAACCCGATGTCCAGGATCTGTTTTTCGAGAAACTGGACCCAACCGATCCCAACCGTTATCTGACGCCAGACGGCCCGGCCGTCTTCGAGGTCCGCGACGAAATCATCAAGGTCAAGGATGCCGCCGACGTGGTCATGCAGGTGCGGCGCACCCGCCACGGCCCGGTGTTGAGCGATGCCCACCGCGGCGCCGCCGCCGCCATGCCCCCGGGCTATGTTCTGGCCCTATCCTGGACCGCCCTGCGGGATGATGATCTGACGCCGCAGGCCGGCGTTGAACTGTCCACGGCAAAAAACTGGCTCGATTTCACAGCCGCCCTGAAAAATTTCCACGCGCCACAACAGAATGTCGTCTACGGCGATGTGCGGGGTAATATCGGCTATCTGGCGCCGGGCCGGGTGCCGGTGCGGTCAACGGAAAACAAGGTCATGGGCACCATGCCGCAGCCGGGCTGGGAGAAAAAATACGACTGGCAAGGACTGATACCGTTCGCGGAACTGCCGCGCAGCTATAATCCCCGGGACGGCATTATCGCCACGGCGAACCATAAAATCGTCGATGACAGCTACCCCCATCACATCACCTTTGACTGGGCCGCGGGTTTTCGGGCCAAGCGGATCCACCGCCTGCTTCGCGCCCGTGAACGCCATTCGGTGGATGGCTTCCGGGCCCTGCAGGCCGACGTGGTTTCGCCCTTTGCCCGTGCCGCCCTGCCCCATATGCTGGCCATCCAGCCCGGATCGGAGCTGGCCCGCCAGGCCTTCGAGATGTTGGGGCCATGGCGGGGCGAGATGGACCGGGACCGTGCCGAGCCGTTGATCTTCAATGCCTGGATCTGGCAGTTCGCCAAGCTGATCACGGAAGATGATTTGAGCGGTATTCAGGCCGATGTTTGGGGCCGGCGCGGACCGTTCGTGCTGCGTGTCCTGCAGGACCGGCCCGAATGGTGCGACGACAAACGGACAGCCGCGAAAGAAAACTGCGATGCCATGCTGGTCCGCGCCCTGGACCAGGCCGTGCTCTGGATTTCGGAACGCCAGGGCAACACGGTCAACGCCTGGCGCTGGGGGGCGGAGCATCTGGCGCGCTCCGGCCACCGACCGTTCGGCAAGGTCGATTACCTGCGCCATCTGTTCGATATCACCGTGCCCGTCTCCGGCAGCGTCTATACGTTGAACGTTGGCGACTTTGATATTTTCAACCCCGAACGGCCCTTTGCCTCCAAGCATGGGCCCAGCCTGCGCGCCATCTATGATCTGGATGATCCCGACCGCTCGCTGTTTATTCATTCCACGGGTCAGTCGGGCAATCCGCTCTCGCCCCACTACGCCGACATGGCCGAGACCTGGGCCGAGGGCGGCTATCTGCCCATGAGCACAAGGCCGGAGGATTATATGGTCGGCGCAACGGGAACGTTGCGTCTGCTGCCGCGATAGCGCACATTTGCGGGGCACGGCTTTCATGGGGAGGGGAAATGGGTCATGGCATATTCGGTATTCGTGGGCGCGGGACAATGGGTCGGCGTTGTAGATGATGAACGGGCTCAGGGCCTGTTTGGTTTCGATGCGGATTTGGGCGAATGGCAGCCGATTAGCGATGGCCTGCCCGACAATCTGGAAGTGCGCTATATCGCCATACGTCCGGACCAGCCGAAAACGGTCTACGCCGGCACCCAGGACGGCCCTTATGTCTCCAACGACGGCGGAAAAAACTGGCGCGCCCTGCCCTTGCCCGACGGCACCTCGGCCGAGGACAAGGTGGTCTGGTCGATCTGCCTGGACCCTTCGGATCCGGACACAATCTATGTGGGCACCCAGAACACGACCGTCTTCCGCAGCCGCAATGGCGGCGCCGATTGGCAACGCCTGCCGATCGAACCGCCGGAGGGCTGTTTGCAAGCCAACTTTCCCATGCGGGTGATCCGCATTGCGGTGGCCAGCCAAGACCCGGACGATATTCTGGTGGCCTTCGAAATCGGCGGCCTGGTACGCAGCCGGGATGGCGGCAAAAGCTGGCAAAGCTGCAACAAGGTGCTGTTGCAGATGACCGAGCAAGAGCATCTGAAAAGCGCCATCGTCTCCGACAACGAGATCGAGGGCATGATGGATTCACACGCCCTGGCCCTCAGTCCATCCCATCCGGGAACGGTCTGGCTGGCCAACCGCATGGGGCTGTTCCGCAGCGACGATAGCGGCGCGGATTGGTCCGAATTCGGCATTGGGCGCTTTTCGCCCCTGACTTACGCCCGAGACGTCATGGTTTCCGGCCACGAGTCCGAGCGCATGTATGCGGCACTTTCCGTGGCCGCCATGAGCGATGCCGGCTCCCTCTATCGCAGCGACGATTTCGGCACCACCTGGTCCCGCTTTGACCATGATGTCTCCATCGACAGCACCTTGATGGTGGTGGCCGAAAGCGTCAGCACCCCCGACCGGGTCTATTGCGCCGCCCGCCGGGGCCAGGTTTTCGGCACCGAGGACGGCGGCGAAACCTGGCAGACCTATCAATTGCCCGATGGCGTGCAGGGAGTATATGCCCTGGCCTGTGCCTGATCCCGGCCAGCCGCGTTACGCGGGTAAGGAGTAAACGCGTATGTATGGTTCGTTGTTGCTGGCCGATCCCGGCGGAGTTTTGCTTTGGGCCGGGATTACCGCTTTTGTCGCCGGGTTGATGCGCGGTTTCGCCGGTTTTGGCTCCGCCATTCTGATGGCGCCGATTTTTGCTGTGTTGCTGGGGCCGGTGCATATGGTGCCCATGGTGGCAGCGATCGAACTGCCCATGAGCGTGATGCTGTTTTTGGGCTCCCGCAAAGATGTGGAATGGAAATTCGTCGCGCCGCTGTCAGCCATCGCCATGGCCGCCATGCCCGTGGGCATCTGGCTGCTGGTCAGCCTGGACGCCACGGCCATTACCAAGGCGGTCTCGGTCATCGTGCTGCTGTTCGTCGTCGTGCTGATCACCGGCTGGCGCTATCAGGGCCCGCGCCCGTTGGCATTGACCCTGGGCATCGGCGGCATCTCGGGCGCCATGATGGCGACCACGTCCGTCGGCGGGCCGCCGGTTCTGTTATATATGCTGGCCGCCGCCATGCCGGCGGCGACCATACGGGCCAATATCGTGGCTTATTACCTGCTGACCGGCTTTGTCCTGGTGACCATGGTCATGCTGGCCTCGCCCACGGCGCTGGCCGCGGTGATTGATGCCATGGTCCTGCTGCCGGTCATTCTGGCCAGTTCCTGGATCGGTAGCCGCCTGGCGGGCAAGGCGGCGGATCAGACCTATCGCTGGATCGCCTATATCTTCCTGGCAGCGGCCGGTCTAATTGGCCTGATTGGATAGACGGCGCAGACGCAGATCGTTGACCGTCACCGTGCCGGTCAGCAGATCATGCAGGCAACGGCCGCGCGGATTAAAGAAGGACACGCCGAGAATCAGGAAATTGGTGATCGCGGCGGAGGCGATGAACAACACCGTCTGCAAAGCCGCCTGGGCATAGCCCGGGGAATGGCCGTTCCAGGCCAGTACGCGCAGATCCATCACCCGCATCCCCACCGTGGCATTCGAGGCACCACCAATCAGCAAGGTATGATAGGCAAAGGGCAGCAGGAACGCCGCCAGACTCAAGACCGGAAACAACAGGCCCAATGTGATCAGGGCAAAGACGCTGCCAAAAATCCATAGCGCCAGCCAAAGGCAGATAATGATCGAAATGTCGATCAGATAAGCGATCAGGCGCTTGACCCGGATGCCGTCATAGAGTTCGGGTGCATCCAAGGGGTCCGGCGCCTCGTTGGGCCAGGCCCTGCCTTCGTTGCCGCGGTTTCCATCCAGTTTAGGAACCGATATCGCGCCCACCTTGCATCCTCCCGATTTTCATCACTGTCATCATGACAGATAGGAGGCTTTTCCATAAGCACCATTCGGACTTGTCATGGCCAAGTCCGGATCGGTGTAGTGGCGAATTGCGGTGCCGCATGGGAATGGGTAGTGTCTTGGTTCGAAAATGTAAAATCCATGAACAGGGAAGCTTTAAAAATGTCGGGACAGGATCAGGAACTTTTCAATTTGGCCATGTCGGATGAATCGCGTCCGCTGATGTACGCGGTGCAAAAACACATTGCCGAAAACGTGGATCCCATTACCGAAGAGTTCTTTGCCCTTAATCATGGCAAGGCCGACCGGTGGGTCTGGCATCCGCGCCAGTTGGAACTGCTCGACGGCGCCAAGGCGAAGGCCAAGGAATCCGGATTGTGGAACTTCTTTTTGCCCGATGCCGAAACCGGCGAAGGCTTGAACAATCTTGATTACGCCTACATCGCAGCCGAGTTGGGCAAGAGCCCCCTTGCCTCCGAGAGCCTTAACTGCAGCGCCCCCGACACAGGTCATATGGGCGGGTTTGAACGCGTCGGCACGCCGGAGCAAAAGGATAAATGGCTGACGCCGCTATTGAACGGTGAAATCCGCTCCGCCTATGCCATGACCGAACCGGGCGTGGCATCGTCGGATGCCAAGAACGTCGCCACCCATGCGGTGCTGGAAAACGGTGAATGGGTCATCAATGGCGAGAAGTACTATATTTCCGGTGCCGGCGATCCGCGCTGCAAGATCATGATCGTCATGGTCAAGACTTCGCCCGATGCGCCACCATCCCGGCAGCAATCGCAGATCCTGGTACCCATCGACACCCCCGGCGTCGAGATTGTCGAACCAATGCAGTATTTCGGCGAAGATGGCGCGCCGCACGGCCATATGCGCATCCTGTTCAACAATGTCCGCGTGCCGGAGGAAAATATCCTGCTTGGCGAAGGCCGCGGTTTCGAGATTTCCCAGGTGCGCCTGGGCCCGGGCCGCATTCATCACTGCATGCGATCCATCGGGCAGGCGGAAAAGGCGTTGGAGCTGATGGTCAAGCGGGCGGGAAGCCGTGAAGCCTTCGGCAGGCCGATCCTCAAGCTGGGTAAGAATCTGGAAGTGATTTCACGGGCCCGTATCGAAATCGATGCCATGCGCTTGATGGTACTGCAAGCCGCCAAGGCCATGGACGTCATGGGCAACCGCGAGGCCCGGGTCTATGTCTCCGCGGTAAAAGCAATGGTGCCCGAAAAAGTCTGCCGGATTATCGATGAAGCGATCCAGATGCACGGCGCCACCGGGGTCTCGCAATGGACACCGCTGCCCGGCATGTATGTGCTGCAACGGGTCCTGCGCCTGGCCGATGGTCCCGATGAAGTCCACCACATGGTGGTCGGCCGCGCCGAAGCCCAAAAACACGTGGCCTGGTAGCCCGGCGGATCTTTTGTTGAAAAACACGCGCTAGACCATTTTCGATATTCATCGACTCACCAAGCCAC
>CAYWYB010000046.1:8304-22850 GCA_964462145.1 uncultured Rhodospirillaceae bacterium | reverse complement strand
ACGGATCCGCTCCGCCCACATGGCGGCACGATCCTGGGACAGCATCATTTCCACAGGAACATCGGCAAAGTCGGGATCAGCGAGATACGCGTTGCGGTCCCTATGGGCGGCGGCCATGGCGCGGGCCACCACATCGATATGCGCGGCGGAACCATGACCCAGCGAAGCCAGATCAAAATGCTCCAGTATCTGCAACATCTGGATCAGCGTCACGCCGCTGCCTGGCGGCGGATTGGACGAGACATCGAAACCGCGGTACCGGCCTTTCACTGGCGCGCAGGACTTTACGGCGTAGTTCGCCATATCGTCCGCCGTGACGTAGGCGCCGTTGGCATCCAGATCAGCGGTGATTTGTGCCGCCAACTCGCCCCGGTAAAAACTCTCCGCCCCGCCGTCCGCGATACGTTCAAAGGTGCGCGCCATATCGGGGTTTCTGTGCAGCTCGCCAATGCGATAGATCCGGCCTTCCGGGTGCAGGTGGATCGCCTTGCAGGCCTCGGTGACGGAAACCCGTTGTATGCCGCCAGGAATTCCAGCCATCATTTCCCGCGTCAAGTATTCATGCGCGTAGGAGGTGGTGCGGATGCCGTCATGGGCCATGCGGGCGCCAGGTGCCAGCAAATCGCCCCATGGCTTGAGGCAGAAACGGCGGTGCACTTCGGCGAAGCCGGCCACGGTGCCCGGCGTCAGGATCGAGGTGTAGCCCAGCTCGCTGCGGAAATCGTCGAACAGGGAATAGCCGGATACTTCCGTGCGTCCCTGGCTGTCGGCGGCCCACATATCCGGCGTCACCTTGGCGCCGGCGCGGGCATGAAAGTCGATCATGCCGTTCTCGCCGCTGTCCGCATCGAAATACTGAAACGTGCCCATGCCGCCCAGGCCGCACATGAACGGATCGACAACCATTTGCGCAAATGCCGTGGCGACGGCGGCGTCAAAGGCGTTGCCGCCGGCCTGCAATATTTCCACGCCCACGTCCGCCGCGCGGGGCTGTGGACATACGACAATACCCTTCATGATACGCCCTCTCAGGTAATCCGCCGTTCCATCCAGGCGCAGTGGGCCAGCAGCTTCGCGTCCTGGCCCAGGGCGCCGACCGCCTGCACGCCAACCGGCAGGCCGTTGGCCCCGGTATGGCCGGGCAGGTTCACACAGGGACTGCCCAGCAGGGTCCACATGCGGTTAAAGACCGGATCTCCGGTGCCGTTTTCCAATCCCTTCGGCGCCTCTCCTACGGCCGAGGGGCAGAGCAGTACGTCGACTTCGCCAAATGTCCTGTGCAACAGGCGCCGGCCCTTGACGGCGGCGGTGATGGCGGCCTGATAGATCGCAAAATCCACGCCCTGGCCCTGTTCGATCAGGGCGATGATGTGTTCGCTCATGGTGTCGCGGTGCTGGTTGTATTCAAAGGCCAGATCCCGGGCGGCGTTTTGCGCCATGACGATTTTCTGATGCTCCACCAGGGTGCCGAACAACGGCGGCAGATCCAGATCAACCACCTCGGCCCCAGCAGCTTCCAGGCTCTTGGCGGCGGCCAGAACGGCGGCCTGGCTGTCGCTGTCGGCCTGATCCCATTCATGGGTGCGGCATAGGCCGATTTTCGGCTTCACCGCCGCGACTTCTGTTGGCGCGCCCACCAGGGCGGCGCGCATCAGATGCACATCGGCCAGCTCGCGGCAGAACCAGCCCAGGCTGTCCAGATCGTGGCCCAGGGCCTTGACGCCATACAGGGGCATGGCGCCGAATGAAGCCTTGTAGCCGACGACGCCACAGAACGCGGCGGGCCGAATGACCGAGCCACCGGTTTGCGTGCCAAAGGCAAACGGCACCATAAAATCCGCCACCGCCGCCGCCGAGCCCGAGGATGACCCGCCCGGCGTATGTTCCAGATTGTGCGGATTGGCCGTCTTGCCCGGCTGAAAATAGGCGAATTCCGTACTGACGGTTTTGCCCAGCACCATGCCGCCCGCCGCCCGCACCAGCGCCACACAGGCCGCATCCATGGCCGGCTGGTGATCGGGATAAACGTTGGAGCCATAGGTGGTCGGCATATCGGCGGTATCGATGATGTCCTTGATGCCCACGGGAATGCCCGCCAAGGGACCTGTACCTGTCGGCGCATCATCGTCGCCCAAATGGCACCACGCCTTCACATCGCCATCCCGCGCCGCGATCCGCGCCCGGCACGCCGCCAGCAGATCGTCCGCGCTGATCTCGCCGGCATCCATCGCCGCCCGCGCCTGGCTGGCGGTTAATTCATTGGCTGCTGTCATCGTTTCCTCCGTGCCCGAGCTTGGTTGCCGCCATTGCAGCACGAATAACCGCGTCCGTCAGCCCTGAAGGCGGTAACCAGGTGCTTTATCGTTCACAACGCTGAATCGGAGGAGCGCACGTGCAAATGTAAAGCCGAGTTTATGGAATCCGCGCCACTGCCTCGATCTCCAGCATCATGTCCGGGTGAGCCAGGGCGCTGACTTCGACCAGTGTACTGGCGGGGCGGGCACCGAAATATTTTCGCCAGGCATCCGGGAACTCGTAACATTGCTTGATGTCGGTGGTGTACATGACGATTTTGACCATGTGCTCGAAACCGGTGCCCGCCGCCGCGAAGATATCGGCGACATTGCCGAAGCATTGTTCAAATTGGTGCTCCAGATCGCCGACGCCGACCACCTCGCCATTCTCGTCCCGCGCCGTGATGCCGGAGGTGAACAGCAATTGCCCCTCGACCACCACGCCTTGGGCAAAAGGCAGGGATTTCTGGAACGGCTTGTCGACGTCGATGCTACGGCGGGTCATGGATTGCGTCTCCCTAAAGTTCAACCCCTTGATCTGCCAATTGCGCCTGCAACTGGCCGATGTCCACCGCCTGGGCGGTTATGCCTTGCTCCACGGCCATGGCCGCGGCGACGCCCGCCGCCTCGCCGGTGGCGGAGCAGACCGGGATCAGGCGCAGGCGGCCCATGATGTCGTCGTGGGCCGAAATGCAGCGCCCGGCGACCAGCAGATTGTCCACGTCTTTCGGCAGCAATGATCGATAGGGCACGGCCAGGCTCTTGCCCAGATACGGCCGGGCGATGGTGTCCTTGAATTCACCCCGGCTGATTTCCTGCTTGGAGGGGACATCGGGGCCATCCAGGTTGCGGGTGGCGCGGATGCCGACCTCGGTCGACATCTGTTCCAGGCGTGCGTTCTCGAAACCGGGCAGGTTTTTCTTCAGGAAATTCGCCATGCGAAACGAATGATCGCGGGTGACGATCTCGGCCCTGGTGCGTTGGGCGGGGTCCAGGCTCTGGTTGGAATACAGCATGCCGCTCCAGATATTGAGCTGGCCCTTGTGGATCAGGTCGGCGGCGAAAATGCCAGGCGCACCGAAATCCGCATCGACGCCAAGGTCGAAATCAATCTCGCCATTGGCGATGGCCTCGCGCATGAATTTTTTCAGGCCGGTCCATTTGCCCAGGTGTTCCAGCGCGCGCTCGGAATCCACGTCCGCCATGTTGAACATCATGGTTATGGGCCGTTCCACCGTCCGGACAGGTGCGCCCGACTGCGCCGCGATGTCGGCATCGCCGGTGGCATCAATAATGAACTTGGCCCGGATGCCGCTGCGGCCGCCCTTGTTCTCGATCACCACGCCGTCGATATGGCCATTGGTGCACAGGGTATCGGCGATGTAGCTATGAAACAGGATCTCCACCCGTTCTTCCAACAGCATGCGGACGAATTCGAATTTGGTGGCCTCCGGGTCATAGGGCAACAGGCCGTCGGCGCCGTCAATCAGATCATCCGCCGTGGCATGCTCCTTTTCAGGGTCGGGGGCATAGCTTTGCCATTCTGTCAGGCGGCGGGCGATCTCGCGGTTGATGCCGTTGTTCAGGGGCGGCGTGGTAATGACCAGTGCGCCCGTCGCCAGCCCGCCCAGAAAGCCATAGCGCTCCACCAGCATGACCGAGGCGCCGTTGCGCGCCGCTGCCACCGCCGCCGCGACGCCGGCGAAACCGCCGCCGCAGACCAGGACATCGACATCGTTGATAATGGGAGTTTCACGTACTGGTTCGACAAAGAAATCCGCATTGCTCATGGTATACCTCGATGATGTTCCTCAACGCTTTGCATTATCGGGCCTGGCCCATGCCTTTTTCAGTGCATGGGCCATGGACCAACTTTCCCGCTATTTTTGTATGCCGTCTCCGGCCCGCGGGATTTTCGCATTCAGTATGCGCCCCGCGACCGGGGACCGCAACGCTCTAGCTGACGGATATCTTGGGGAACAATTCCGGATCTCGCGATGCCGGTTGATGCATTCGCGTTGCCGAAGCCAGTTTCGTTACTTTGCCGTCAGGGCCCGTAAACGGCAGAAGCAAGCGCGTATAGTCACGAAAAACACCATTCACCACCTGTGTTATCCGGCTGTAACAGGCAAGATTCATGGTCTCGCATGCTTTCGCCGTTTGATAGTCGGCCTGCAAACCGTTGGAAAGCATTAGGCTCGGCACCTCGCCCGCGCGCAGGCCGGACACCGGCTTGCCGAATAGCCAGGGTTTATCCGTGATGTCGTAGGGATGCCGTTCAACGAAGAAATTAAGCGGGTTTTCCGAGGAACAATCGATCAGCGCCACATGCTGCGGGATCTTTAATTCCCACAGCTTGCCTTGCTGAAATGCATCAAAGTTCGGCGGCTGGAATTTTCCCTGCCGCAGATCAAGCCAATATCGGAACATGATCGAAATGGGGCTGTCCCAGGCTTCCAATTCAAACAGGGCATCAGGGTAAAAGCGGTCACGCTGTTGAAAGTCGTTACCAACCCGTTCCTTCACGCTCTCAATGGTGCCGAGCATGCATGGCTCCCAAGCTTTACCCACATACCCAATACTCGCCTTCCGTGCCGCCGCTGTCCACAAACCAGCGGGTGCAAATCGCCAGGCCGACTTTGATTCAGACGAGCTTTATTGATTACTAATAAACCATTGGCCTACTTTTCCGCCAGCTTGCTATAGCCATCCCGTGTCTGCGGCGTTTTCATCCCCAGTATGCGGCCCGCGATCAAGGTGCGCAGAACTTGCGCCGTGCCGCCGCCGATGGTGAACATGCGGGCATCGCGGACCATGCGTTCCAGGGGATTATCCCGCGAATAGCCCGCCGCGCCGAACATCTGCAGGGCATCGTTGGTTACCTTAATGGCCATTTCGGAGGTGAAAACCTTGGCCTGCGCCGCCGCCAGGGGCTCGGGGAAACCGTCCACCAAGTTTTCGGCGGCGCCATGTACCAGAGCCCTGGCGGCGGAAAGCTGGATGGACATATCCGCCAGCATCCATTGCAGGCCCTGAAACTCGGCGATGGGCCGGCCGAACTGCTCCCGCGCCTTGGAATATTCCAGGGCCTTTTCGTAGGCGCCCTGGGCGACGCCCAGAGCTACGGTCGCGGCACCGACGCGCTGGGAGTTATAGGCATTCATCAGATCCGCGAAGCCCTTGCGCAGGCCGCGCGGCGGAATAACCAGACTTGCCGGCGGTACGGCCATGTCCTCGAACATCACCTCGGCCTCGGGTATGCCGCGCAGGCCCATGGTCGGTTCGCGCCCGCCGATCACCAGGCCCTCCGTCTCGTCGCGGATGGCGATGAAGCCGCCGATGCCTTCTTCGTTACCGTCCTCGTCAAAGACCCGGGCAAAGATCAGATGCAGGCGGGAAACCCCGCCGCCCGTGATCCAATGTTTCTTGCCGTTCAGAACGTATTGATTGCCGACCTTGTCGGCGCGGGTGGTCATCTCCGTCGCCGCGCTGCCTGCATCGGGCTCGGTAATGCAGATCGCCGGCTTGTCGCCCGCCAGGACCAGGTCGGCGGCCAGGCGTTTTTGCTCCTCCGTGCCATAGGCCATGATGGCGCCGATGGCACCCATGTTAGCCTCCACCGCGATGCGGCCCGAAACGCCGCAGACCTTGGCCATTTCCTCAACCACCAGGGCGGCATCCAGATAGTCCAGGCCGCGCCCGCCATATGCACTGGGGATGGTCATGCCGAAAAACCCGGCGTCCTTCAGGTCGGCTACATTGTCCCACGGATACTGTTCCGTGCGGTCAACCTCTGCTGCCCGCGCCGAAATTTGCCCCTGGGCCAGTTCCCTGGCGCTATCGCGCAGCGCCTGTTTGTTTTGATCCAGCATAGCCTGTCCCCTATAGCTCTTTCGCCGCATGGCTGAGTATTTCAAACGAATGTTTTCTCGCCCCATGGTCAAAGATTGATGCCGCCACCATCAGCTCGTCCGCGCCGGTGCGTTCAATAAACGGCTGCAATTGGGCCGCGATGCTCTCTTCCGTACCGACGAAGGAGCAGGCCTGCATGGCGCCGACCTGCGCTTTTTCCGCCGGGGTCCAGTAATCATCGATATCGTCGATGGGCGGCTGCAGGCGCCCCCGTGTACCCCGGAACAAGTTGGTCACCTGCTGTTGCGGCGTGGTGAACAGATACCTGGCCTCGGCCTCCGTTTCCGCCGCGATGACGTTGACGCCAACCATGGCATAGGGTTCCGCCAGTTCGGGCGAGGGCTTGAAATTCTCCCGATAGACATCCAGCGCCGACATTAACGCCTCCGGCGCGAAGTGGGAGGCAAAAGCATAGGGCAGTCCCAGCATGGCCGCCAGCTGTGCGCCAAACAGTGACGAGCCGAGAATCCAAAGCGGTACATTGGTGTCCGCGCCAGGCACCGCCTGGATCGCCTGACCGGGCTGTACCGGCCCCAGCAGGGCCTGCAATTCCAGCACGTCCTGGGGGAAGTTTTCCGCCACGGCTGGATGGCGGCGCAGAGCCTGCATGGTTCTCTGGTCCGTGCCCGGTGCCCGGCCCAGGCCCAGGTCGATGCGGTCGGGATATAAAGATGCCAGGGTGCCGAACTGCTCGGCGATGACCAGGGGCGAATGGTTCGGCAGCATGACGCCGCCCGCACCCACGCGGATGCTCGAGGTGCCCTCGGCCACATAGCCGATGGCGACCGAGGTCGCCGCACTGGCGATGCCGATCATGTTGTGATGTTCCGCCAGCCAAAAACGGCGATAGCCGAGTGTTTCGACGTGCTGGGCCAGATCGCGGGCGTTGCGCAGGGCATCGCCCGGGCTGCCGCCTTCGCGCACGGGGGCGAGATCAAGTACGGAAAATTCTGTCATGCGAAATATTACTCTGGCTGCAATGCCCGTCGGGCTCTTATGGGGGTACCTATATAGGAAAACCCTGGAAAAAGGTCGAGGGTTGCGGCCCGGCCAGCCTCATCGGGGCAAATCTTATTGCGGCAATTCGGCGTCATGACATAGGTTTAGCTGTGTTCGGGAATTAGGGGAATATGGGGCAAGGTAAATGGCACAAGACTATCAAGGTCTGGAACTGACCACGGAAAACGCCGATGCGGCGGCGGCCTACAGCAACTGTGTACGCGCCTATCTGGGCTTTCAGACCGATGTGGGCGTGCATCTAAAGGCCACGTTGGAGGCGGATGGCGACATGCCCATGGCCCTCATTACGCGGGGCTATTTTTTCCATCTCTTCTCCATTCCCGCCCTGGAGCGAAAGGCCGCCGATAGCGCCAAGGCGGCTGCCGAGGCCATCGCCGTCCGTGGCGCGAACCAGCGGGAAAAATGGCATCTGGCGGCGCTGCAGGCCTGGAATGTGGGCGACATGACCGGCGCCACGGATTGGTGGGAGCAGATAATGCTGCATTACCCCCATGATGTCATGGCGCTGCGCCTGTCCCACTTCACGCACTTCTATTTGACCGGCGGCGGCGCCATGCGCCAATCCGTGCGCCGAATCTTAGGCGCCTGGGACCAGGACCGGACCGACTATGGCTTTGTTCTGGGCATTGCCGCCTTTAGTCATGAAGAAGCCGGGGACTACGAAGCGGCGGAGGCGTTCGGCAAACAGGCAGTTGAGATCAATGCCAAGGATATTTGGGCTACGCATGCGGTAGCCCATGTCTACGAGATGCAGGGCCGTCAGGATGAAGGCGTTGCCTGGCTGGATGGTTTGAGCGGTAACTGGGCCGAGCTGAACAATTTCCGCTTTCACACCTGGTGGCACAAGGCGATGTTTCACCTGGAAAAGGGCCAGTTCGATACGGTTCTGGCGCTTTACGATGATGAGTTCTGGGCCGGACCCAGCGATGAATATCTCGACTTCACCAACGCCGCCGCCATGTTATGGCGCCTGGAATACCAAGGCGTGGACATCGGCGACCGTTGGCAAGGCCTGGCCGATGTGGCGGAGCGGCATAATACGGACGCCATCATGGCCTTTGCCGATGCTCATTACATGATGGCCCTGGCCAAGGCTGGCCGGGATGACGCGGCGACGGCCATGCTGGACAGTCTGGCGGAGAAAGCCCAGACCGGCGGTGGCGATCAGGCCCTGGCGATGGCGGCGGTGGGACTGCCCGTCTGCCGGGCGACGTTGGCCCTGTGCCGGGGTCAGGCGGATGACGCGGCGGACATTCTATTGCCCTTGCGTGATCATATCTGGCGTCTGGGCGGTAGCCACGCGCAACGGGATGTCTGGGCCCAGATGATCTGCCGTTCGGTGCTGGATGCGGGCCGCTACCAGGATGCCCGCGGTCTGCTGGCCCAACGCACTTCCACGAAAGCCAACAGCCCCCTTGCCTGGCGCTGGTATGCCGAGGCCCTGGACGGTTGCGGCGACAGCGCCGGCGCGGCCGAGGCCCGTTCACATATTTAGGTTCAAACGCTTAGGTTAAAGGCGATCGAGATCCGCTGGCGCGTGCCCAGATAGGGCCGCACGGCGTGGGACAGCCAGGATGGGAACATCAGGATACGCCCGGCCTTGGGCGGGATGGTTTCGCTACTGCCCATGGCATATCCGCCCGGCGCGCTGATAGCCAGGTGCGGTGCGTACATGGCGGGGGCAATACCGCGCGGATCCTGAATTTCGAACTCCCCGCCCAGGCTGGGGTCTTCGCCGATGCCGCCGTCATCCACATAATAAGTGCCGGACCAGAAACTGCCCGGGTGGGTGTGGAATTCATTGCCATGGCCGGTGCCGTTGACATTGGCCCAGGCATTCATCCGCCAATCCACTGTGACCGCCTGACCCTGACGGTCGCAGGTCATGCGGGTGGCCAGGGCACGGGCATGATCTAACACCTCGTTGGCGCATGGGCCGCCCCAATCCGCCAGGTCCCAACTGGATTGCCAGCCGCCTAAATTGGAATGCGCGGTTGACGGATGGCTGGCCATGCGCGCCTCGATCACCTGGCGCAGACCGGCGTTGAGGCGGCCGCTGTCAGGCAGTTCGGCCAGCGCCACGGGTGTGGGAAACAGGCCGTGGCCTTGGATTTGCAGTTCGCTTGCTTGGTTCATGACATCAGGCTTTCTTACCGGCGAAGGGCATGGGTTTGGCATCCGGGTCCAGGGGCCAGCGGGCCCGCGCCAGGGTATCGAGAGGATCGCTCAGGCCGGCGGCCAGATGTTCCACCCCGGCCCAGGCGATCATGGCGCCGTTGTCGGTGCAAAGATCGACGGGCGGCGCCACCAGCGCCAGCTGCCGTTCCCGGCACAGAACATCGAGACGCCGGCGCAAATGACTGTTGGCGGCAACCCCGCCGGCGATAACCAGATGGGCCAGATCGGGATAATCCGCTTGAGCCATGGCGATGGCGTTACCAGCCCGGTCCACCATGACATCGCCGACGGCGGTTTGAAATGCCGCCGCCACATCCTCGGCGGCAAGGTCGGGATTATTGTCCAGCAATCGGCGCACCGCGGTTTTCAGGCCCGAGAACGAGAAATCGCAGCCCTGCCGCCCCGCCATGGGCCGGGGCAGGTCGATGCCGCCGGGATTGCCCCGTTCCGCCGCCGCCTGCACCGCCGGTCCGCCGGGATAGCCCAGGCCCAGCATCTTGGCCACTTTATCGAATGCCTCGCCCACCGCATCATCAATGGTGGTGCCCAGACGGCGATAGCGGCCAAGCCCTTCAATCAGCAGCAGCTGGCAATGCCCCCCCGAAACCAGCAGCAACAGATAGGGGAAGGCCAGATCATCGGTCAGCCGCGCGCTCAATGCGTGGCCCTCCAGATGATTGATCGCCAGCAGCGGCTTGTTAATGGCCGCGGCGATGGCCTTGCCCGTGACCAGACCGACCATGACGCCACCGATCAGGCCCGGCCCGGCGGTGGCGGCGACGCCGTCAAGCTCGGAAAATTGCAAATTCGCCGTTTTCATGGCCTGGCGGATCAGGCCGTCAATCTGCTCCACATGGGCCCGTGCGGCAATTTCGGGCACCACGCCGCCATAGGGGCGGTGCTCGTCAACTTGACTTAGGACAATGTTGGAATGAATGCGCCGTGCATCATCAACCACCGCCGCCGCGGTTTCGTCACAAGAGGTTTCGATACCCAATACGATCACGATGATTCCAGATATTTAATTTGCTTGCAAAAACGCTTGCGCGCAGCCTCAGGAGGCCTTAGCACCGCCATTATGAACCCGCAACCAAAACTCCGTATCGGCACCCGTGGCTCCCCCCTGGCATTGGCCCAGGCGGAGGAAGTCAAATCCCGCCTGTTGGCGGCTCACCCCTCCCTGGACGAGGACGCCGTGGAGATCGTCGTGATCGCCACCACCGGCGATCAGATCCAAAGCAAACCGTTGAAGGAATTCGGCGGCAAGGGCTTGTTCACCAAAGAGATCGAAGAGGCGCTGCTGGCCGGTCAGATCGATATGGCGGTGCATTCCATGAAGGATGTGCCGACCGAATTGCCCCCCGGCCTTGGCATCGTCTGCCTGTTGCCCCGCGAGGACCCGCGCGACGGCTTCCTTTCGCCCGTCGCCAATAGTCTGGCCGAACTGCCCGAGGGTGCGACCGTCGGTTCGTCGTCGTTGCGCCGGGTGGCGCAGATACGCCATGTGCGTCCCGACCTGGTGGTAGTGAACTTTCGCGGCAATGTGAACACCCGCATGCGCAAACTGTCGGAAGGCGTGGCGCAGGCAACATTCCTGGCCTGTGCCGGTCTGAACCGTCTCGGCATGGCCGACCGAATCACCGCGCCGGTGCCCGTGGACGTCATGCTGCCGGCGGTGGCGCAGGCGGTGATCGGCATCGAAACCCGCCTGGATGACAATGCGACCATCGATTATCTCGCCCCCATACATCACGATGAAACCGCCCAGTGCGTGGCGGCGGAACGGTCGTTGCTGGCGGCCCTGGACGGTTCCTGCCGAACGCCCATCGCGGCATTGGCCGAGCTGCAGGGCGAGCGGTTATCCCTGCGGGCACAGATCCTGCGCGAGGACGGCAGCGAATCCCTGGAAACACAACGCGAAGGATTGGCGGTGGATGCCGCCGCCATGGGGCGGGACGCGGGCGAGGAACTGTTGAGCCGGGCCGGCCCTGGTTTTTTCGATAGCGAATAACAATATGCATTTGATCGTCACCCGTCCCCGCGCGGAATCCGAAGCCTTGGCGGATAAATTGCGGGGCCTTGGCCATCAGGTGCTGATTGAACCCATGCTGACCATTCAACCCATCGAAGACGCGAACCTTGATTTGGCCGATGCAGCAGCACTTTTGCTCACTTCCGCCAATGGCGTCCGGGCGCTGGCGCAAGCGACCGCGTGGCGGGACCTGCCGGTTCTGGCGGTGGGCGCGGCGACGGCGGCGGCGGCGCGGGAGGCCGGCTTCTCGGATGTAGCGGCGGCGGGCGGCGATGTCGTCGCCTTGGCGGCGCTGGTCCGTCAGCGTTTCAGGCCCGAAGATGGCGTGCTGGTGCATGTGGCGGGCAGTGCCGTGGCCGGCGATTTGGCCGGCGATCTTGGCGACGATGGCTACAAGGTGCGCCGTTCGGTGCTATATGGGGCTGAAACAACCGCGCAATTAAGCGCGCCGTGTCGCGCCGCCCTCGGTGCCGGCGAGATTGATGGCGTACTTTTTTTCTCCCCGCGCAGCGCGGCTACCTTTGTTAAACTATTACTGTGCGATGGTCTGGGGGAGGTTTGTCGCGATGTGGATCTTTACGGGCTTAGCGCCGCCGTGGCGGAGGCCGGGTCAAAGGTGCCCTGGCGGCGCCAAAATATTGCCGCAATGCCGCGCCAGGATGAGTTATTGGCGCTGTTATGAACTGACGAGAGCTAAATGGTAGACGAGAAACAATCTTCCTCCGGTCCAGACGAGGAACCAGACGAGGAAAAGGTAGAGGCCCAAGCGGAATCGCCGTGGGAAGCCGCTTCCGATGAGCCTGTTGAGGCGTCTGTTGAGGCGGCCGATGATGCCGTGACGGACGTTGTCGTGGACGAAACCCCACAGAAAAAAAGCAGCGGCGGACGCGGACCTTTGCTGGTGCTGGTCATCCTGGTGGCGTTGGGCGCCGGGCTCTATTTTGCCTGGCCGATCCTGCAGCCGCGTCTGCTGGCGCAGCTGCCGCAACCTGTATCCGAAGCCATGGAGAACTTGCAGGCCCTGGACAAGCGCGTGGCACGGCTGGAGGCGGCGAATGCCCGCCTCGACACGGCAATCGCTGCCGTTAAAGGGACGATGGATGATTTCACCAAACAGCTGGGCGATCTGACCCAAGGCGTGGGTGACGGGGAAACCCTAACCGCGTTGGGCGAGAAGCTCGCAGCCTTGGAAGATACCCTGGGCAAGCTAGGCCAGCAGGCCGGCGAAGGCGGCGCGGCAGCGCTGGCTGCCTTGTCGGCGGAGGTCGAGGCCTTGAAGGCCGGCATGACGGAGCAGGCCGACGGCGCTTCGACGGCGGCGGTCGCTGTGCCGAACGAACAGGTGACCGATCTGGCGAGGCAGCTCAGCGTTCTGGCGCATGAAAACAAAGCCTTGCGCCAAAGCATGGCCGAAATGCAGGCGCGCCTGGAAGTGGTGGAGCAATCCATACAGCAAACCGCGCAACGCCAGACTGCCCGCCTGAAGGCCGGCGTCGGCGAGGGCCTGGTTCTGGCGCTGGGGCAATTGCGGAATTCGGTGTTGTCCGGTAGGCCATATCGGGCGGATCTGGCCGCCGTGACGGCCTTGATCGGAAAGGACCAGACCTTGGCTGCGGCAACGGCTGCCCTGGCGCCATGGTCCAAGGATGGCGTCGTCACCCTGCGGGCCTTGTCTGACCGGTTTCCCGCCATGACCCGTGCTGTCCTGCAGGCGGATCCTGCGCAATCCGGCGATTTCTGGCGCCGCACCCTGCATCGGGTAACCTCGTTGGTCACGGTGCGCCGGGTCGGCGAGGTCGAGGGTACGGAAACCGACGCGGTTCTGGCCCGTGCCGAACGCCGGCTGGCCGCCGGTGAACTGGCGGCGGCGGTTGAACTGATCAATGGCTTGGCGGAACCCGGACGGGATGCCGCGCAAGGCTGGCTGAAAGGCGCCAAGGCGCGGCTGGGGGCCATGGCAGCGCTGGCTACATTGCAAAGCCAGGCCATCGCCGGATTGGCGGACGGCTGATGTTGCGCGCGGTATTGGTATTTCTGGGTTTGGCCGCGCTGGGCGTGGCCGGGGCTTGGCTGGCCGATCATCCGGGCTTGATCTCCATGGAATGGGGTGGCCGGCGGATCGAGACATCTACCGCGGTGGCGGCAACGGCGGTGCTAATACTATTGATCGTAGTGGCGGCGCTGTACCGGTTTTGGCGCTGGCTGGCGACCTCGCCCATGGCGTTGAGCCATCTGCGTGCCGAAGGACGCCGGCGCAAGGGCTATCAAAGCCTGTCTTCGGGCCTGGTGGCGGTGGCGGCGGGCGATGTGGGACAGGCCAAGAAACTGGCCAAACGCACCTCGCAACTATTGGACGAACCATCGTTGACCCTGTTGCTGTCGGCCCAGGCGGCCCAGCTGGAAGGCGACGAAGCCGGCGCCAGAGCGCATTTCCAGGCCATGCGGGAACGTCCCGATACGGAATTCCTTGGCCTGCGCGGCCTGTTGGTACAGGCGCGCCGCGCCGGCGATCAGGCCGAGGCGTTGACCCTGGCGCGGCGTGCCTTTGCCCTGCGCCCCGATACACCCTGGGTTGGGCAGGAATTGTTTACCCTTGAAGCCGCCGCCGGCGATTGGCAGGCGGCCGAGAAAACCCTGGCCCATACGGTGAAGCGTAAATTGCTGGTGGGTGATGATGCGGCCCGGCGTCAGGCGGTGGTGCTGTTTGCCCAGGCCCAGGCGGCGGCCGATCTGGGTGAAAGCAAGCGCGCCCTGGAACTGGCCCGCAAGGCGCATGCGCAGCTGCCTGATTTCAGCCCGGCCACGGCCCTGGCCGGCCGCCTGCATGGCGCGGCGGGCGAGATGCGCAAGGCGCGGCGTCTGCTGCGCGACGGCTGGCAGAAGGCGGCGCACCCCGACATTTTGGCAGCCTGGCTGACCATTCATCCCAGCGAGGAGCCCGAGGAGCGACTGGCGGCGGTACAGAAACTGATTGCCGATCACGGAGGGGATACGGAAAGCCGCATGGCCCTGGCCCAGGCGGCTCTGGATGCCGGTGAATTCGACACCGCGCGGGAGCAATTGCGCAGCTTGATGGAGCAGGCGCCCGCGGCCCGCGTGGCGCGGTTGAT
>CAYWYB010000046.1:0-8294 GCA_964462145.1 uncultured Rhodospirillaceae bacterium | reverse complement strand
CTGGAAGAAACCGAACAGGGCGACGGTGCCGCCGCGCGGGAATGGCTGCGCCGGGCCGCCAAGCTGCCGGCGGATGCCACCTGGGTCTGTCAAAGCTGCGGCCGGCAGACCGGCGCCTGGCAGCCTCATTGTCCCGATTGCAGCAGTTTCGATGCATTTGCCTGGCGCCAGCCGGCGGGGGCCGGCGCCATTCTGGCCTACACGCCCGAAATGGCGGATGCCGAGGACGAACCGGCTATCGAGGCGGAAATCCTACCCCCCGACGTGGAGCCCGCCCCGGCGAAGGCGTCTTGATCGCTTAAGCACCTTTTAAACGCCGTCTTTTGGATCGAACAGCTTCAGCACCGCGATGCCGTCCAGTTCGCCGTGGCCCTTGGAATTGAGGATGCGGTACAGACTGGCGGTCTGGCTCGACATGGGCGTGGGCACGGCCAGGGACTTGGCCAGATCGTGCACCATGTCCAGATCCTTTAAAATCTGCCGGGCGAAACCGGCGGGGGCGAAATCGCGGGCCAGCATGCGGGGATACATAGACGCCAGCATGTTGCTGCCCGCATGGCCCGCGCCCAGGGCCTCGGGGATCTTGGCCGCGTCGATACCGCCCACCTCGGCCATGGTCAGGGCTTCCGCCAGGATTGCATAGTTGTTCAAGACCAGGACCTGATTGATCATCTTGGTCACCTGACCGGCGCCGACCGGGCCCATATGGGTGAACTGCGCGGCCAGATCATCCAGCACCGGTGCGGCGCGGGCGATGTCGGCATCGGCGCCACCCGCCATGATCGCCAGACTGCCGGTCAGTGCCGCCGGCGGGCCGCCCGAAACAGGCGCGTCGACCCAGCCCATGCCGGTCCGCTCCCGCAATTCCGCCGCCATGTCCTTGGTGTCCTGCACGATAGAGGTGGAATGATCGATCAGCAGCTTGTCGGCGCCGCCTGCCTCGACCACGCCGCCAGGCCCGAATACCGCCGCCCGCACGCCATCGGTCGAGGTAACGCAGATCAGCACCATATCGGCGCGGTCAGTCAGATCAGCGGCGGAGCTGGCCGGCTGTACGCCATGCCCGGCGGCGGCGGCGATTTTCTCTTCCGCCAGATCGTAACCGATCACGGTGTAGCCCAGGCCGCACAGGCATTCGGTAAAGGCCTGGCCCATCAGGCCAAGGCCGATGAAGCCGATGGTTGGTTTGTCTTGGTTCATTGCAATAATCCCAACGTGACAAATTCTTTCCGCAATGCCGCTGCGTCCGTGAAGTGGATGCCGTGAAAGCCCAGATCGCGGGCACTGTCCACATTTTCCGCTCTGTCATCAATGAAAACAGCATTTTGAGGCACGATCCCATGCCGTTCACAGGCGATGTGATAAATGCCCGGGTTCGGTTTCGCCACCCCTTCCAGGCCGGAGATCACCAGGCCGTCAAACCAGTTCAGAAACTCAAAACGGTCGGTGGCGTGATGCCAGGTTTCCGATGACCAGTTGGAGATGACATAGAGCGGCACGTCTCTGGCCCTTAATTCTTCCAGCACTGCCATGCTCTCATCCAGGGTGCCATTCAGGGTTTCGGCCCAACGGTGCCAATAAGCCTCGATTTCCGCACCGTGTTGGGGCAGGCGGGCGGATAGCTCCTCGACACCTTTTTGGAACGGCTTATCGGCGTCAATGCCATGCAGCCAACCGTATAAATCGATTTCTTCAAGGAAACGGGCGATTTCCTCGTCTGAATCAAACAGTTTGCGGTACAGGTGGTAGGGGCTCCAATCGATCAGCACGCCGCCCAGGTCGAAAACGACCGTGTCTACTCCAGTATTCGGCGCCGCCACGGCTATTTCGCCACCTTGATCAGGCGGCCGCTAGCCCGGCGCACCTGTTCGCCGTCCACGTTGCGGATGAATTCCAAGGCCATGCCCGTGCCCGAAAGCGTCCTGCGGTAGATCTGGGTTTCATGGCGGCCATCGGCGTAAATCTGCAGGCTGACAATGGTCAGGCTGCGTTCCTTGACGTAGGCCCAGGCGATGGGCGTGGCGCTGTTCAGCGGATCGCCGCTACCGACACCGCGCCAAACCCCGGCACGGACCGGGGTGAACTGCATTTTCGTCGACTTAAGCTTGGCCCTGGGATTGTTCGGATCACCCTTTTGCCGCTGCACCGTGTTCCAGACAATGTTGAAACCGCCACCGCCGCCAGTGCGCACAGTGACATCGATATCCCGGCTGGTCAGTTGGAAATTGGCGCTGATCTCGCTTTCCGAAACAGCATTGCCCTTCCATACGCCCTCGAACGCGGCAATCCCAAGATCCGCCGCCATGGCGGCTGTCGTCAGCGGCCAGAGCAGTAAGACGAGACACAGGTGTCGTAAGCAGCGCGGCATCAAAATTCTCCCATCAATCCGTCATGTCGGTAGCAAAGCCATTGGTCTGGCGCAAGGCCTCGCCCAAAATCATCCCGCCGGCAACGGCAATATTCAACGACCGCGCACCGCCCTGCATGGGAATCACCAGGCGGGCATCGGCGCGCTCATGGACTTCGTCCGGGACGCCGGACTGTTCCTGCCCCAACAAGATAATGTCGCCGGCCCGGAAGGCAAAATCCGTGTAGGGCTGGGCCGCCTTGGTGGTCGCCAGGACCAGGCGGCCATTCAGTCCAGGCAGGAAATCAGCCCAGGAATCATGCCGGATCAGCTCCGCCCGGTCGGCATAATCCATGGCCGCGCGGCGCAACTGCTTGTCGGTGAAGGTAAAACCGCAGGGCTCGATAATATCGAGGGGCACGTCCAGGCAGGCGCAGAGGCGCACCAGGGTGCCGGTGTTCTGTGGAATATCGGGTTGATACAGGGCAAGGCGCATATGCCAGCATCGCCGATTCGCGTCAATCTGGCCAGTACTGGCGGGCAAATCGTCGCTGACGCCGCCGACATGGCTTCAAACCGCGTCCATGGCTGGACAAATGCGCGGCGGCATGACAAATAGAGGCAATCTAATCTCCCGATAATTTTAAGATAAGGTGAGTGAACCATGGCGGATAGCACAGGCGGGGATGTACATGACCCCAGCCGCCGGGATTTCCTTTACGTAGCAGCCGGCGGTCTTGGTGTCGTCGGCACTGCGGGATTCGTCTGGCCTTTGGTCGATCAGATGAACCCGTCCCAGGATGTTCTGGCTCTGTCCTCGATCGAAGTTGATTTGTCCGGTATCGAGGTGGGGCAGTCCATCACGGTCAGCTGGCGCGGTAAACCGGTATTCATCCGGCATCGCACGGCAGAGGAGATCGCCGAGGCCAAAGCGGTTCCCATGGCGGATCTACCGCACCCCGAGGGTGATGACATTCGCGCGGAAAAGCCGGAATGGCTGATCCTGGTCGGTGTTTGCACCCATTTGGGTTGTGTGCCTCTGGGCGAGGCCGGCGAGTACAATGGCTGGTTCTGCCCTTGTCACGGCTCCCACTATGATACCTCGGGACGTATCCGCAAGGGACCGGCACCGACCAATCTGCCGGTGCCGGCCTACGTCTTCCTGGACGATAACAACATTAAGATCGGCTAGGGGGCGGATATGTCAGGTCAATCGAGTTTTCAAACGAATAACGCCATTATCAAATGGGTCGAACATCGGCTGCCGATCTTCAGCTTCATTCATGAATCGGCGGTAGTCTATCCAACGCCAAAGAATCTGAATTACTGGTGGAACATGGGTTCCCTGGCGGGGATCGTGCTGGTGGTGCAGATCGTCACCGGTATCGTCCTGGCCATGCATTACACGCCGCATGCGGATCTGGCCTTCGCCAGTACGGAACATATCATGCGCGACGTGAACTATGGCTGGCTGCTGCGTTATATGCATGCCAACGGAGCGTCGTTTTTCTTCATCGTGGTCTATATCCACATCTTCAGAGGCATATACTACGGCTCGTACAAGGCGCCGCGGGAAATCCTGTGGTGGATGGGCATCATCATCTTCATTCTGATGATGGCCACGGCCTTCATGGGCTATGTGCTGCCTTGGGGTCAGATGAGTTTCTGGGGCGCGACGGTGATCACCAACCTGTTCTCGGCCGTACCCATCGTGGGCGAGGCCATCGTGACCTGGATGTGGGGCGGATTTTCAGTCGATCAGCCGACCTTGAACCGCTTCTACAGCCTGCATTATCTGCTGCCCTTCGTGATTTTCGCGGTGGTTTTCGTGCATCTGTGGGCCCTGCATCACAACAAATCGAACAACCCCCTGGGTATCGACATCAAGGGACCTCAGGACACCATTCCCTTCCATCCGTACTACACGGTGAAGGATCTGTATGGCATGGGTGTGTTCGGCGTTATTTTCGCAGTGGTCCTGTTCTTCGCGCCCAACTTAATGGGCCATCCGGACAACTACACCCCGGCCAATCCCCTGGTAACACCGCCGCACATCGTGCCGGAATGGTACTTCCTGCCGTTCTACGCCATTCTGCGGGCGATCCCGGACAAGCTGTTTGGCGTGATCGCCATGTTCGCGGCGATCTTCATTCTGTTCGTGTTGCCCTGGCTGGATACCTCCAAGGTACGTTCGGCACGCTTCCGTCCGGTCTACAAGATGCTGTTCTGGGCTTTCTTTATCGATTGCCTGGTGCTGGGCTATATCGGCGGCAAGCCGCCAGAGGGCATCTTCATCGTCGTTGGGCGCCTGGCGACTGCATTGTATTTCCTGTTCTTCCTGGTCCTACCCTTCATCGGCTGGTTTGAACGTCCCAAGAAACTGCCCGAATCCATTGCCACGGCCGTGCTCGAAAGCAGCGGAGACGGCGATGGTGGCGGAGGTGGCGGCGCGCCCGATAGTGCCACCGCCAAGGCGGAGGATCGCGGCTGATGTTTAAGATTGCCAAAATTGTAATGTTCACGGCTTTCGCGGCCCTGTCTCTCTCAACCACCGCATTGGCCGCCGGCGACGCGGACCAACCGAAGGACATGAAGTGGAGCCACAGCGGCCCCTTCGGCACCTTTGACCGTCCCGCTATGCAGCGCGGTTTGCAGGTTTACCGCGAGGTTTGCAGCGGCTGCCACGGCTTGAAGTACATCGCCTTCCGCAATCTGTTGGAAATCGGCCTGAACGAAGATCAGGCCAAGGCCATCGCGGCGGAATACACGGTGATGGACGGTCCCAACGACGAGGGCGAGATGTACGAGCGTGCGGGCAAATTGTCCGATTACATGCCTTCGCCCTTCGACAACGAAAAGGCGGCCCGTGCCTCCAACAATGGCGCCTTTCCCCCCGATTTGTCGTTGATAATCAAGGCTCGTCCGGGCGGCGAGAACTATCTCTATTCCCTGCTGACCGGCTATCTCGAGGAGGCGCCCGAAGGCGTCACCCTGGGCGAGGGGATGTCCTACAATCCCTATTTCCCCGGCCATCAGATCGCCATGGGCCCGCCCATTGACGACGAGGCTGTTGAATATGCCGACGGTACCGCGCCGACAAAGGATCAAATCGCCAAGGATGTGGTAGCGTTCCTGGCCTGGGCGGCGGAACCAACCCTGGAGGCGCGTAAGCGCATGGGCGTCAAAGTGGTGATTTACCTGATCATCCTGACCCTGGTGCTATATGGCGTCAAACGCAAGGTCTGGGCCAAGCTGCATTAGGCTTCGGCGTCGTTGAAGCATCTTGGTTGGGGCCGCCTTTGGCGGCCCTTTCCATTTGTGCCCGCAACCGAGCTAACGCGAAAGACGTTGCCGAAGTGCGAGAAATGGCCTTTCGACCACAATGTGAAATACGCTTCCACCAAGCATGGCCGCGACCAGACAAACAGCGAAAATCTGGGTTTCGCCCAGGTCCAGGTAATCGTCCAGGTTCTCGTTGATCCAGTGGTTGGACATCTTGTGCACCAGATAGACCGAATAGGAGACCGCGGCGATGGCCGCCGTTGGTGTGAATTTGAAACGATAAAGCAGGCTGCCGGGGCTCAACGCGGCAATGACCAGCAAGCCGTATCCGGCGGAAAGCAAGGGAAAGCCGACCAGGGCCGTATGCAGGCTCCAGAATTCATTGGAAATGAGCTGGCCGCCAAACAAGTAATAGCAAGCCAGTAGCACAGCCAGCCCGGCGGCAAGGATGATATTGCCATGCCGGGTGAGGCGGTCTCGCAATTCCGGCTGGTAGCGAAATAAGGCGGCGATCGCGACGCCGACAATCAGTCCGTCCAGGCGCGTGTAGGTCGGATAATAGAGGTGCTGGAACGCCGCGCCCAAGCGCCGGCGGCCAAACAACGGTTCGACCAGTTCGCTCCAGATGCCATAGCGGATCAGAATGCCCAGGCCGATCAGCGCTAGCAGAATATAGCCGCCCCTCCTTTGCAGGCCCTTGGTGAACAGGAGATACAAGATCAATGGCAATGCCAGATAAAAATGCTCTTCCACGCATAGCGACCAGGCATGGGAGAATGTGTTGGCGCGCAGATCAATGGGTATGTTCTGCGTGAAGGTCAGGAATTTCCATAGGGGTTGCAGCCCGCGCCCTTCCTGGACTTCGGAAAACGCGAAGTAGATCGCGACCGCGGCCAGATAGGCAGGGAAAATGCGAAACGACCGGTTCATATAGAATTGCCCGAACCGGATATTGCCGTGATTGTCGATGTTGCTTAGCAGTTTGTTGCCGATCAAATATCCGCTAAGCACAAAGAAAAGATCCACGCCCGACCAGCCGAAACCGCTGATGATGTCCAGACCGCTCGACGCCAGCGGCTCTGGAAGACCGTAATAGACCTGATAGTGAAACAGCAGCACCAGCACGATGGCCAGAGCCCGCAGATGATCCAACCCATGCAGGCGCTGGATTTGAATATTTGTCACGCTACAGACGCCCCCATTACGCCAAGCCGCACGAATCATTGATAAATTTAGGACAAATTTCCACGCCGTGCCAATGGCGGCAAATTCCAATTAAGGCTATGCTGCGCCCGGTAATTTATCTCGGAGGCTAATTGATGAGTGAGACCCATGCGGCGCCAGTACTGGGCGTCATTGGTGGCAGCGGCGTATATGAAATTGATGGTTTGAGCGATACCCGCTGGGAGGCCGTGAAAGGCCCTTGGGGGAAACCGTCGGACGAATTGCTTTTCGGCAGCCTGGACGGCGTGCAAATGGTATTTCTGCCCCGTCATGGCCGCGGCCATGTGGAATCGCCATCCTCCATCAACTACCGCGCCAACATCGACGCCATGAAGCGGGCAGGCGTCACTGATATTATCTCTCTGTCCGCCTGCGGTTCATTCGAGGAGCAATTGCCGCCTGGGACTTTTGTCATCATCGACCAGTTCATCGACCGCACCTTTGCCAGGGAGAAGAGCTTTTTCGGGCCCGGCATGGTGGCGCATGTCTCCATGGCCCATCCGGTCAATGCCCGCCTGGGCGATTGGTGCGAGCAGGCGGCGCGCGAGGTTGGCGTGCCCGTGCATCGCGGCGGCACCTATTTGTGCATGGAGGGGCCGCAGTTCTCCACCCTGGCGGAAAGCAATCTCTACCGCCAATGGGGCTGCCAGGTAATCGGCATGACCAACATGCCCGAGGCGAAACTGGCCCGTGAGGCGGAAATTCCCTATGCCACGGTGGCCATGGTGACGGATTTTGATTGCTGGCATCCCGACCATGACGCCGTCGTTGTGGACGATATCATCAAGGTCCTGCTGGCCAACGCCGATCATGCCCGCGCCCTGGTCAAGGCCGTGGCGCCGCGCATGGCCGAGCGGCCCGCTGTCTGTCCCTCGGGCGATGACAGTGCGCTGGAAATGGCGCTGATTACCAGCCCGGAAAAGCGGGACCCGGCCCTGTTGGCCAAGTTGGACGCGGTCGCGGGCCGCCTCCTGAATAGTTGAGGACGCGTATCATGGATATCAAGGATCTCGTGCGGACCATTCCCGATTACCCGAAGCCGGGCATCATGTTCCGCGACATCACCACGTTGCTGGAACATCCGGCCGGTTTTCGCCGCACCGTGGATGAACTGGTGCAACCTTTCGCCGGCAACTCCATATCGCGCATTGCCGGGATCGAGGCGCGCGGCTTTATCCTGGGTGGTGCCGTAGCGCATCAACTCTCCATCGGCTTTGTCGCGATCCGCAAGAAGGGCAAGCTGCCCTGGCAGACCATTTCGGTGGAGTACGAACTGGAATACGGCACCGACGAGGTGGAAATTCATATCGACAGCGTGGAACCGGGTGACAAAATCCTGATTATCGACGATCTGATCGCCACAAACAACACCGCCACCACCACTGTGCAGCTAATGCGCGATGCCGGCGGCGAAGTGGTCAGCGCCTCATTCATTGTTGAC
>CAYWYB010000045.1:0-22873 GCA_964462145.1 uncultured Rhodospirillaceae bacterium | reverse complement strand
CCAAGCCACCCGCTCCCCCTGCCCGGCCACCCAATAATGGTACCCTGTGGGTGGCCGGGCAGGGGGAGCGGGTGGGTCGTTCAAACTCAAAATGGTCTAGGCATCACGTAGTGTCGAGGCGAGGTTGGCCGCCAGGGCGCTGATGATCAGGGCCAGGGCCAGCCATTCGCGCCAGCCCAGTTGTTCATCCAGTAGCCAGGCGGAGGCCATGACGCCAACGATGGGCACCGCCATGGCGCCAATGCCCGTGACCGTGGCCGGGAAGGCGGCAATTACCCGAAACCAGGAAAAGTAGGCCAGGGCATTGGCGATCACGATCAGATAGACAATGGCCAGCCAGCTTTCCGTCGTGATGCCGGATAGGTTCAGGGTGGCATCGCTCAGGCCCCAGATCAACGTCACCGGAACGGCGCCGATCAATAACTGCCAGCCGGCCAGTACGGTGGGGTCGTTCTGCCAGGCGCGCCGCTTCATCCAGACCACGCCCAGACCAAAGAGAACGGCGGCGAACAAGGTCAACCCGGCCCCCACCGGCGCGTTTCGCAGATGCGACAAATCCTGCCAGATCAACACCACCAAACCCACAAGGCCCAGTCCCAAGGCCGCGAGCCGGGCCGGGTTCAGGCGTTCACCCAGCAGGAAATGAGCAAAAATACCGGCCCACAACGGCATGGTGTAAACAATGACCGAAGTCCGCCCGGCACTGAGCAGCTGCACGCCATAGGTCATGCAGACCTGAAAAACCGCCATATTGCAGATCGCCGCGATGGTCAGGTCCCGCCAATGGCCGCGCGGTATGGCCAGGGAAGACCCTTGCAAGCGGCCCAGGGCCAGCAAAGTGGCGGCGGCGGCGATCATCACCAGCACCCGGCTGCTCCACACATCCATGCTGTTCAACATGAATGCGGTCGCCGGATAGCTGAAGCCCCAGCACAGCCAGGTGGTGACCAGCAGGACATAACCGATTTGCGGTGATACGGGGGTGCTACTCTTGCTCACACATCTTGCCCAAGGAGGAGGATATTTGTTGGCCGTGTGGCGACCGTAGTCAAAAGCCGATGCGGAGAGAAGGACTTATTCCCCATGCCGCCCTGATACAATCCCGGTGCCGGGAAAAAAATGGCGCCTTCGAAAGGGCTGTGATAGCTACCCGTAAATACTGTATCGTCCAGGCGTAGTGGGCGGAGCCGCTGGATAGCTGGCACAAAATTCGAGGAAATGGCTGAAGAAAATGGATAACACGTATCAAAATGATGAAGCCCTGCGCTTTCATTCGGAAGGCCGGCCCGGCAAATTATCTATTACGCCAACCAAACCCATGGCCACCCAGCGGGATTTGAGCCTGGCCTATTCTCCGGGCGTGGCCGCGCCCTGTTTGCGCATCACCGACGATCCCGACCTTGCCTATGACTATACCTCCAAGGGTAACCTGGTCGCCGTTATCTCCAACGGCACCGCCGTGCTGGGTCTGGGCAATCTGGGACCCCTGGGCGCCAAGCCGGTGATGGAGGGCAAGGCGGTGTTGTTCAAGCGCTTCGCCGACGTGGATTCAATCGATATCGAGGTCGATACCGAGGACGTGGACGAGTTCATCAACTGCGTGCGGTTCCTGGGCAAGGGCTTTGGCGGCATAAATCTGGAAGACATCCGCGCCCCTGATTGCTTCATCATTGAACAGCGTCTGCGCGAAATGATGGACATCCCTGTGTTTCATGATGATCAGCACGGCACCGCGATCATCGCCGCCGCCGGTCTGATCAATGCCGTCGATCTGACCGGGCGCTCAATGGCGGAGACCAAGTTGGTGGTGAACGGTGCCGGTTCCGCCGGTATTGCCTGCGTCGAATTGGTCAAATCCATGGGCATGCCGAGCGAGAATGTCATCGTCTGCGATACCAGGGGGGTGATCTATCAGGGCCGGGAAGACGGCATGAACCAGTGGAAATCAGCCCATGCCGTGGATACGCCCATGCGCAGCCTGGCCGAGGCCATGGACGGCGCCGATGCGGTGTTTGGCCTTTCCGCCCGTGGCGCTTTTCCGCAGGAAATGATTGCCTCCATGGCGCCCAAGCCGATCATCTTTGCCATGGCCAACCCGGATCCGGAGGTTACGCCCGAGGAGGTCGCCGAGGTGCGCGGCGACGCCATTGTCGCCACCGGCCGTTCCGACTATCCGAACCAGGTCAATAATGTTTTGGGCTTTCCCTATATCTTCCGAGGCGCCCTGGATGTGCGCGCGGTCTCCATCAATGACGAGATGAAGATCGCGGCGGCCCAGGCCCTGGCCGAGTTGGCCCGCCAGGATGTGCCCGATGAGGTGGCCCAGGCCTATGGCAAGGCGTCTCTGCGCTATGGCCCGGAATATATTATTCCCGCACCGTTCGATCCCCGCCTGATGACGGAGATCCCCATGGCCGTGGCCAAGGCCGCGATCCGTACCGGCGTGGCCCGGCGCGAGATCGAGGATGAAGCCGCCTATGCCCTGCAATTGCGCCGCCGCCTTGATCCCACGGCGGGCACCTTGCAGTTGATCTTTGATCAGGTCCGGGCCGAGCATAAGCGCGTGGTCTTCGCCGAGGGCGAGGAAGAGCGGGTGATCCGCGCCGCCCTGAGTTTTTCGGAATCCGGCTATGGCAAACCGGTTCTGATCGGGCGCGAAGAGAGGATCGCGGAAAGTATGGAGCGTTTGGGCATTGAAAGCCTCGAAGGCGTGGAAATCCTCAACGCCGCGCTCAGCCAGGAACGCAACGAACGCTATGCCGATTTTCTGTACCAGCGTTTGCAGCGTGCCGGCTATCTGTACCGCGACTGCCAGCGCCTGGTTAATCAGGACCGCAATATCTATGCCTCCTGCATGCTGGCCCTGGACGAGGCGGATGCCATGGTTACCGGCGTGACGCGCAGCTATAACGCGGCCTATGACGATGTGCGCCGGGTCATCGATGCCCAACGGGGCAAGCGGGTATTCGGTCTGTCCATGGTTCTGGCCAGGGGCCGCACGGTGTTCGTGGCGGATACCACGGTGCACGAGTTGCCGTCCTCGGTAGAGATGGCGGATATCGCCGTGCAGACGGCGGAGGTCGCCCGCCGCCTTGGCCACGAGCCGCGCGTTGCCATGCTGTCCTATTCGAACTTCGGCGATCCCGGCTGGCCTACTGCCGACCGGGTGCGCGAGGCGGTGGCTTTGATGGACAGCCGGGTCACGGATTTTGAGTACGACGGCGAGATGTCGGCGGATGTGGCCCTGAACCCGGATTTGAAAGAGCTCTATCCTTTCTCCCGCCTGTCGGGTCCGGCCAATGTGCTGGTCATGCCGGCCCTGCATTCGGCCAATATTTCGTCCAAGCTGTTGCAGGAGTTGGGCGGTGGCACGGTGATCGGGCCGATCCTGGTGGGTCTGGAGCAGCCGGTGCAGATCGCCGCCATGGGCGCCTCGGTCAGTGATCTGGTGAACATGGCTGCCCTGGCCGCGCACGAGGCCGCGCGCCGGTAACGATGCCAGATACGCGGGGGCCATGGGAGGCGCCGCCGGGACCCAAGGGTCCGCGCTTTCCGTTCGGCGTTTTGCTGTGGCTATTGCTGCTGTTCGCTGTTGGCGTCGGGGCCTGGTTCTTGTCGGACTATTTTCCGGGCCGCCTATCCTCGGACGAAGGTCAGATCCAATTAGTTCGCCTGCTGTCCATATTGGCCCTGGTTTCCAGCGGGTTGCTGGTTACCAGACGGATCAGGTTTGGCGAGATGGTGCGCAATATCGCGCTCTGGACCGGCGCGGCGGCGGTGCTGGTGCTGGTTTACACCTACCAGGATGAACTTTCCTCCATTGGCGCCCGCGTCGGGGCCGAGCTGTTTCCCAGCGATCCCATGGTGGACCGGAATGGTGTCCTTAGCTTGACCAAGGGGCCGGACGGCCATTTTTATGCCTTTGGCTCCGCGCACGGCGCGCGCATCCGCTTCATGATCGACACCGGCGCCTCTGACATCGTCCTGACGCCATCGGATGCAAAACGTCTGGGTATTGACCTCAAGGCCCTGCGTTATACGAAAATCTATCAGACCGCCAATGGCCGCGGCCGTGGCGCCCCCTACGTTCTCGACAGCCTGGCCATTGGACCCATTCAGTTCAATAACGTGGCGGTCTCGGTCAACGAGGCGGAGATGAGTGCATCATTGCTGGGCATGTCGTTCCTGGAGCGTCTTGGCTCGTTTGAAATTCATGGCCGCAAGCTGATCCTGCGTCAGTGATCCACATCCACCCCGACCGCCTCGGTGATATTGTTGAAACCATCGCGATGTAGAAGTTGCGCCAGGCCGTCGGTGATGGCTGGGATCAGGCCCGGGCCCTGGTAGATCAGGCCCGTGTATAGCTGGATCAACGAGGCACCGTTGCGGATCTTGGCATAGGCGGTCTCGGCGCTGTCGATGCCGCCGACGCCGATCAGGGGGATCTTGCCGCCGCTGTGGCGATGGAAGGCGGCCAGCTGCCGGGTCGAGAATTCGAACAGAGGCCGCCCGCTCAGGCCGCCGGTTTCACCCCGGTTCGGGCTTTTCAAGGTCTCGCGCAGGCCGATCGTGGTGTTGCCCAGGATCACCCCGTCCACGCTCAGTGCCAGCAGGGTTTCCGCCAGCGTGGCCAGGCCTTCATCGTCGAAATCAG
Source organism: uncultured Rhodospirillaceae bacterium (assembly GCA_964462145.1). Classification (GTDB taxonomy): domain Bacteria; phylum Pseudomonadota; class Alphaproteobacteria. The sequence continues at coordinate 18,219 of CAYWYB010000045.1, read as the reverse complement.
GCGCGATCTTGACCAGCACGGGCGGTGGGTTCGGGCAGGCCTGACGGACACCTGTTAACAATGCCTCCAGCGCCTCGTGGGTCTGTAAATCGCGCAGGCCCGGCGTATTGGGGGAGGAGACGTTGACGACCACATAATCGGCCAGAGGCCCCAGCGCGGCCATCCCGGCGGCATAGTCGGCGATGCGGTCCTCGCTATCCTTGTTGGCGCCCAGATTGGCGCCCAGGATAAAGCGGCGTTGTTGCAAGGGCGCGAGGCGCCGGGCCACCGCGTCCAGGCCTTCGTTATTAAAGCCGTTGCGGTTGATCACCGCGCCATCGTCGGGCAGGCGGAACAGCCGGGGGCGCGGGTTGCCGGCCTGGGGCTGCGGCGTGACGGAACCGACTTCGACGAAGCTGAAACCCATGGCCGCGGCCTGTGCCGGCACCTCGGCATTCTTGTCAAAGCCGGCGGCGACCCCTAAAGGCGTAGCGAAATCCAGGCCCCAATGGCGGCTGGCCAGGATGGGATCGGGATTGGCCGAAGCCTTGGGGCCCAGGCCCAGACGCAGGGCCCGGATGGTCAGGCGATGGGCATCCTCGGGGTCGAGCAGATGCAGCAGCCGCAGGCCCAAATTCCAGATCACGGCAGCGCCTCGTAGCGCACATAGGTGACGTGGCCCATCTTGCGGCCGGCTCGGACCTCCGCCTTGCCATACAGGTGTAGATGCGCGCCGGGCTCGGCCAGCAGGGCCGGCACCTGGTCCATATCGTCGCCGATCAAATTGCGCATCTCCACCCGGCCACGCAGGCGCATATCACCCAGAGGCAGGCCACAAATGGCCCGGATATGCTGTTCGAACTGGCTGGTCTCGGCGCCTTCTATGCTCCAGTGACCGGAATTGTGCACCCGTGGCGCTATTTCATTGACCAATATGTCGTCGCCGGTGACAAACATCTCCACCGCCATGATGCCAACATAGTCCAGACTGGCGATCAGGTCCGCCGCAATGGCGATGGCGCGTTCGCTCTGGACTGGGTTCAGCTCCGCCGGCACCGTTGATATGTCCAGAATATGATCGCGGTGCTGGTTGGCGATGGGCGGATAGGCGCTGACCGTGCCGTTCAGGCCGCGGGCGGCGATCACCGAGACTTCGCCATCAAAGGCGACAAAACCTTCCAGGATCGATGGCGCGCCGGCCATGGCCGCCCAGGCTTGCTGCAAATCCGAATCCGGGCCCAGCATGACCTGGCCCTTGCCGTCATAGCCCAGGCGCCGGGTTTTCAACACCGCCCGGGGGCCGATTTCCGCCATCGCCGCCTGTAAATCCGCCAGGCTGTCGACGGTGGCATAGGGCGCTGTCGCCGCGCCGGCGCTGTTGGCGAAGTTTTTTTCGACCAGGCGGTCCTGGGCCGTGGCCAGGGCCTTAGCGCCGGGCCGTACGGGCACGTGCCGGGTCAGGAATTCCAGGGCGGCGGCGGGCACGTTCTCGAACTCCAGAGTGACCACATCGACGGCTTCGGCAAAATCGCTCAATGCGGCTTCGTCCAGATAGTCGGCGATGGTTACCGCGTCCGCCACCTGGCCTGCCGGTGGCGCCTCTTCGGGTCCGAAAATGTGACAGCGGTAACCTAGGGGTGCGGCGGCCAGGGCCAGCATACGGCCCAGCTGTCCGCCGCCCAAAATGCCGATCCGGCTGCCGGGGGGGAGAGGGCTCATGGCAACTTAATCTTCATTGGGGCTATTCTTCATCAGGGTTGTCGGGCACGGCGTCGGTCTGGCGGGCCCGCCAAGCAGCTAAGGCGGCTGCGACCGCCTCGTCCTGCAGCGCCACGATGGAGGCCGCCATCAGGCCCGCGTTGACGGCGCCCGAGCGGCCGATGGCCAGGGTGCCGACCGGCACGCCGGCGGGCATCTGCACGATGGAGAGCAGGCTGTCCATGCCTTGCAACGCCTTGCTTTCCACCGGCACGCCCAGCACCGGCAGGTTGGTCATGGAAGCCGCCATGCCCGGCAAATGGGCAGCACCTCCCGCACCCGCGATGATTACCGAAAGGCCGCGTTCGGCGGCGGTGGCGGCATAGTCATACAGGCGTTTTGGCGTCCGGTGGGCGGATACCACCCGGCTTTCCACCGCGACGCCCAGTTCCTCGAGAACCTCGACCGCATGGCGCATGGTTGGCCAGTCAGAGCGGCTGCCCATGATAACGCCAACCTTGGCTTCTGTTTTCGTCATATTCACTCTCCGTGCCAAACACCCGCCCAACTGTTCGTGGACGCCGGCATGGCCTGAAGACGGGGCCAATTCGGGCCGGGATTATAGGCCTTTGCCGGGCGCCGACCCACCTGGAATTTCGCTTTTTCTGGAAATTTTGGCGGACAATTGCTAAATGCTTAGGCCGAGTTCGGGTCGCGGGGGCCTGGAAGAACTTTGTTAACCTTTATTTTGTTAGTTTTTGCGTAATATTACGATGATTCCCGCGAGATTACGGTAGCTTAGCCGTGGTGTCGCGTCGTATTCGCCATGGAAGGCAGGCGCTGAAAGTATGAAGATCCCTGAAACACGCCCCGTGCGGCCCACCACCGCGCAGCGCCGAAACACTTCGGCGGCGGCGTCCGCCTATGCCTCCTCCTCCGACCTTGGCGCGGCCGCGCCGACGGACAGCGCTTCCGTCATGGGCATTCCGGAACCGGAACTGACGCCAAAGGTGCGCCAGGCCATCATGACCCTGATGCAGGAGGTCGAGGGCCTGCGGGCGGAGGTGGAGCGGGTCAACAGCCGTCTGGCCCATATGGAGCGCCTGGCGGACGAGGATACCCTGGTGCCGATCCCAAACCGCCGCGCTTTTGTGCGGGAAATGGGCCGGGTGATTTCCTACAACGAACGTTATGACACCATTTCCAGCCTGGTTTATTTCGATCTGAACGATTTCAAGTCGATCAACGATAAGTATGGCCATGCCACCGGCGATGCGGCCCTGTTGCACGTGGCCACCGCCCTGTCCAATAACTTGCGCGAATCCGATATGCTGGGCCGTCTGGGCGGTGATGAATTTGGCGTTATTTTGAGCCATACCGATGCCGAACAGGCCCTGGTCAAGGGCCGCCAGCTGGCCCAGGCGATCATGGCCACGCCGGTCGAACATGGCGAGGCGAAATTCACCATCAGCGCCTCATACGGCATTACCACGTTCATGAAGGGCCAATCGGCCCAGGAAGCCATGGATGCCGCCGACCGGGCCATGTATGCGCAGAAAAATGCCCTGAAAAAGCCTGCGCTAAAGGCCGCCAAGCAGCAATAACTTACAGTCTGTTAATATGCGGCGCGTTTGGCTGTGCCGTCGGAATAGCCCCAATCAGGCGATAATATCCGGCACCAGCTGTGCCTCCAGCCGGCCGATCAGGTCGCGCAGGGACAGTTTGCGCTTTTTCATGCGTTGCAGCTGCAACTGATCGAAAGCGCCCTTTTCCACCATGGCATCGATGGCGCCGTCCAGGTCCCGGTGTTCCTGTTGCAAGGCAATGATCCGCGCTTCGATTTCGGTCTTTTCCAAGGACATTACTTCCCCTGCCGCCGCTCTTGGCCGCCAACTCTGCTTACCCGTAGTTTCGAAGCAGGACACTAACATATTTCGGTCTGATTTTCTGAGTGGATTTATGCGAATTTGATTGCAATTTAAACGGATATAGTGTAGGAATATCACACTGAGCTTGGTGCGCTCGAGAGCCGCCCATTTCAGCCAACAAGCGCCTTTTGGCTCCAGTCAGACTCTATTCGAGCGGCGGGGCAGGGCGCTTTTTTTATGCCAAAGCGCCGAGCCAAATCATTGGAAACAGGGTCCGGGCGGGTAACCGCCCCAGGGCATGCTGTGTCCTTTTTTTGTTCAGACCCGCGTCCCGGCAATCATTCATCACTAAACAAGGGAGGACATGAGCCATGTCCATATTCACCACCAACTATACCTACCAATCACACCCCGACGGCGACGACGACCCGTTCGACGATGACTTCCTGATGCAGGATCACAACCGCTAGGCCGCGATCTCCGCCGACGATCCAACCAACGACATCTCGGACCTGAGTATCCTGCGCCGTGAACGGACGCGGGCGCCGGATCTGTTCAAATATGTCGACGATACCATGCACTTCCAGGGCCCGGCCGTGGACGATGACGACAGTTTCGAGAAAATGTCGCGGGACTATGGCACTTCTCATGAATTGGCCCGGAAATACAACGGCGGCGGCCAGGCCGAGAAGGATCGCATCAAACAGGGCGTCAACACGGCCCTTGCCTGGGAGGCCAAGGCCACGAACCGTCAGCGAGCGGCGCAAAGACAGGCGGCGGAGAAAATTGGCGACTACAAGACGGCCAGCAACGGCCCCAGATTTGGCGGCGGTTACGATGACATGGGCAACCTGACGGCGACGGAGGTTGAGAGCTTCTTCCGCGGCACACCCGAGGGCCGCAAGGCCATCGCCGCCCCCCTGAATGCGGCATTGCAGCCGTGGGCCGGGACTTATGATCCTGCCACGCCCGCACCCAGGGTGACGGCCATCGACCGCTGGGATTTGACGGAAGAAGAAAGGAATAACCGGCTGGAACTCGCGGGTGCGCTAACGCTCGCTTCCAATCCGAGCTACCAAAATCAGAGCTTTGGCACGGCGGAACCGAAACAATATGCCGCAAATACATTCGCTACGACCATGTCCGATGCGCAAGAGACGGCGGCGCCAAGCGCACCATCCACATCCGATCCGCGCGCGGATGACACCTATGAGCCGAAAAAGCCGTCCCGTCCCGCCGAATCCCGGAAAGGAGCGGACAACGAGGTTGCGGAAGCCTTCCGGGACAAGCCGTTCTGGCGCGGCATGAAGCAGTTCTTCAGGGATATCGTCTTCAAGGAACGTTACGGCAATTTCTGCGGTCCCAACTGGACCAACGGGCTTTACAAATCGGGGCAAAAGCCCCCGCTGACAGAAGAAATCGACCCCAGCGGCATAAATCCGAACGTGCCAATCGATAGGTTCGATGCCGCATGCATGTACCATGACGACGGCTACTGGAACGCCGACCAATCAGAAAAGGAAGGGAAGCCGGCAAAAGCCCGTGAACAACGCCGAGAGGCCGATGTGAAGCTCTTGAAGGAAATCGTCAAGATCAGGCAGGATTTGAAGAAGGATCCAACCCAGGGCCTCGGCATAAGAGGCGAAGGCTATGATGACCGCACCAAATTGCTGAATATTATCGATCCGGTGGAAGCGCGCGGCTTCATGGCAAAGGCGGAAGCATTCTTCTCCATTGGCTTGGACGATGAAGAGGGCAAGGCCAGGCACACCGACTAGGCCAATCGCGTACAATAAAAGGCAACGCGAAACTTCATGGGGTGCCGACCGTTTGACGGTGAATTCGAGGCCCGAATTCCCGCTGACGGCCGGGCCGCCCATGATCCGGGGTTCCGGTGATTTTCCGCCTATTTCCGCCCGCGATCGGAACTGTCCGTCGTGGCCAGCCAGTCCCAGGGTATCGGGATGCGCCGTGGACCGGAGCCATCGACACCGACACGCCAAAGCCCTTCGTCATGTTCTCTCACACCCGCTGGGTATCCCCGCGACCAAATCAGGAAATATTTTTCATCGCTCGACAGTGTGAAGTCGCTAAAATTTTCTCGGAATTTCGTAACGTCATTAAAATACATCAATCGCCGATTGGAACCATTCTCCCTGATCCAAATGGCCGTGCTGCAGGTAGAATTAAAGCACCCGCCAATTTTTCCCGCATCCGATTCAAAGTATAATATCGAGCCATTTTTGGCAGGCACCGCGCTAACTGCATATGCCCTGAATGTTGAATTTGGGCTATCATCCATAATGAAATCAGGCCGCCAATCATTCTTGCGTTCATTTGCGGTTATTATTGAGTTTCCGCCATATTTTTCACGATAATCGGTAAAGCTGTCTAATGCGTGAAGTTCCTTATCCACTGGATCGCGGGGCTTTCTCAAAGGATAATAACCCCCGTAGACAAAATCGTCGCCGCGCCCGGTGTAGTAGGCGCGCAACGCCCTAAAAAAATCATAGTCCGTCAAGGCCTTGGTTTTGCCGGTTGCAAGATCCAAGCCATGCATGTCTACACCAACAACATTGACGCCGTGGCTGGTTTCGGTGTTGTCGGGTGTTTTGGATACGGTGGCGAAAATCAGCTTTCTGCCGTTCGGGTGATAGGATGGCCAAAGCTTGTAGCTGTCCGTGCTTTCGACAATGCGCACCTGTTCCGTCGCCAGGGTCATGATTGCCAGCTTGGTCGAATACCGGCCTGTGTCATTGAGCTCAAACACAATTTCCGTACCGTCTGGCGAGAACCGCCCGTTCATCCAGCTGTGGTGCGCCGGTTTGCGGTAGGCCTTGAAATTGCCACCATCCAAATCCCAGGCGGCCAGATGGCATTTCAGGGTTTCCGGCAGGCCGGCGGGGCAATAGGTGGTCAGCACCCGGTCATTGGAGGGAAACAGAACTGGTTCCTCAATCCTCGCCTTTCGGGGCACCGCTGGATCCTTGATGCCACAACCGGTCAACGCCAGCGCCATGGCCAAACACGCCACCGCCCAACTATAAACGCCACTAGGCGAAACTTTCATTACCTGCCTACCTATACTACCCAAGGACAATGCTAGCCCCGCTAGGTTGTTGAAATCAAGGCGAACACGCCACGAAGGGGCTATGTCCTTGCGGGTCGGTTGGTTACACTGTGCCGTAAACAAATAGGGAGGCCTGGGGCAATGGCGGCGGCGAATGTGACGGTGGCGGATCATCCCCTGATCCAGCACAAATTGACCTTGCTGCGGCGCAAGGAAACCTCCACCGCCGAATTCCGGCAGTTGTTGCGCGAAATCGCCTTGCTGCTGGCCTTCGAGGCCACCCGCGATCTGGCCCTGAAGGACGTGGAAATCGAAACCCCGCTGGAGGTCATGCAGGCCCCCGTCCTGGACGGCAAGAAGCTATGTCTTGTCTCGATCCTGCGGGCCGGCAACGGCCTGCTGGAAGGCATGCTGGATCTGATCCCCTCGGCCCGGGTCGGCCATATTGGCATGTACCGCGACCACGATACGTTAGAGGCGGTGGAATATTACCTTAAGCTGCCCCATTCCATTGGCGAGCGGCAGGTCATCGTGGTCGATCCCATGCTGGCCACGGGCAATTCCTCCGCCGCCGCCGTGACGCGCCTGAAGGAAGCCGGCGCCAAACAGATGAAATTTGTTGCCCTGGTCGCCGCCCCCGAGGGCATTGAGGCCTTTGCCGCCGCGCATCCGGAAGTTCCCATTCTGACCGCCGCCATTGACCGGCAGTTGAGCGATATCGGCTATATCCTGCCGGGCCTGGGCGATGCGGGCGACCGCCTGTACGGTACGAAATAATGGGGCACGAAATAGTATGATTGAGGCCGAAACAGCGATACCGCCCCGCGCCGCGGACGAGCGGCGAACTAGGGATGCGGTGGCGCCGGAACAGCTTTCCGCCGATGTTGGCGCTTTGCTGGATTGTCTGGCGGCGGGCGGTGTTGCCATCGCGCCCCTGGATGTGGCCTATGCCATCCTGGCCGCCACCCCCCAGGGCATCCGCCGCATATTCGACGCCAAGCAACGCAGCTATGAAAAACCTTCGGGCATGTTCGGCAACCATGCCATGAGCGCCGAACTGCACATCATGGCGGCGGACCGCCATGCCATGGTGCGGGAAATGGTCGAACAGGTGGGCCTGCCGTTTTCCGTGGTGGCGCCGTTTCGCGAGGACCATCCCATTCTGGCGAATGTCGACCCATTCGTTCTGGACTCCTCGTCCAAGGCGGGCACCCTGGATATGCTGTTGAACGCCGGACAGATGCACGACGAAATCGCCCGTCAGGCCTGGGCCCGGGAAATGCCGGTATTCGGCTCCTCCGCCAATCTGTCACTGTCGGGCAGCAAGTACCGCCTGGACGATATTGATGACGCGGTGCGGGCGGCGGCGGATATCAGTTTCGATTACGGCCTGTCGCAATACGCTAACCATCAGGGCCGATCATCCACTATCATAGACTTCCGTGATTTCTCGGTGATCCGGGTCGGCGTACAGTTCGAGGTTCTGCGCCAGGCTTTCAAGGATCGCTTTGATGTAACGCTGCGGACTTAGATCTGGGGACTTAGATTGGCTATGGCGGGATAGAGGGCAGGGTGGATAGTCGTTCAATTATTTTTCTGGAGGTCATGATCGCCATCGCCGTGGTCGGCGTGCTGGCGTTCCTGGTCTTTATCATTGGCCGGGCCGTGAGCCAATCCAAGGACGGCGGCGTTGGCGGCGGCGAAGGCGGTGGTGTCGCGAACCGCTGGTATCAATACCTGTTGGCGGCGCTGCTGCTGTTGGTGGTCGTGGTTCTCGCGGTCTGGCAGTTCTCCACCGAAGGCCTGCTGGGCCAGGCGGCGGACTGGCGGGCCGATGGCCGGGCCATCACCTTTTTCGTCATCATGCTTGTGGCCGGCGGCCTGGGCCTGATTGGCTTCCTGATCTTTCTGGTGGCGCAACGGTCCCGGCAGGGCGCAGCGCCGGCGGCGCCATCGGCCGGCTTGGCATCGGCAGCGACGGCAACCTCGGCCTCCCCTCCCGAAGCCGCGACTCAGCCAACGCCGGCGGGTCTGCGCTTGCTGGGGCTGTTGGGTCTGTTGGCCGCGTTCCTGCTGTTGAACTGGATCTATCTGCCCCGGGCGGAGCAATACTCCCTGGTCCTGGGCCTGATTTATCCCGCCTCTCTGGCGGTGGCCCTGGTGTTGTTGTTCGACAAGGCCTCGCGCGGCTGGAACGTCAAGGACACGGCGGAGAACTACCGGGAATGGCTGCTCTGCGACGCCATGACGTTTCTGTTGATCCTGGCTTTCATCAATTTGCGGCAAGACCCGGGCGGCGAAGACTATGCGGCGATGTTCTGGGATGTACTGTATGTGGCGCTGTTCTTCCTGATCTTCTGGATGCTGGACCGGACCCGCACGCGGCTGCGGTTCCTGGCCGCGCACGCCTACTTTATCGCCCTGCCGATCCTGTTGCTGATCTGGCGCGCCATGAAGACCATCCCCGAGGATGCAGCGCCCCTGCCCGAGATTTCGTGGTGGAGCACCATCTGGCCGTTCTTCTTTTTGGCCATCATTGCCTTCGTGCTGGAGATCATCGTCATGCTGATCCAGGGCAGCGAGGGCAAGCAGGGCTTGGGCGCGGTCAAGGACAGCATCTTTGTCGCCATCTATGGCATTTTATTAATCGTCGCGATCCCGGAGGCTGCGGAATGAGTACTGACGAACTGGCCCTGAAGGATATAGCTACGGTGGGGGCGATGATCGCGGCGCGCGAGGTCTCGCCGGTGGAGGTGATGCAAAGCCAACTGGCCCGGATCGAGGCGCTGAACCCTGATTTGAATGCCTATATCTCGCTTTATCCCGATGCAGCCATGGCGGCGGCCAGGGAGGCGGAGGCGGAGATCGCCGCCGGTAATCATCGCGGCCCCCTGCATGGCATTCCCATGGCCGTTAAGGATCTATTCCAGGTCGCGGGCATGGAACGCACCTGTGGTTCGAAATTGTTGTCGGAAGGTATCGCCAATACGGACGCGACGTCTGTGGCCCGTTTGCGCGAGGCCGGCGCCATTCAGGTGGGGATGTTGAACCTGCATGAATTCGCCTTTGGTCCCACGGGGATCAACCCCCATGTGGGCACCGCGCGGAACCCGTGGAACACCGACTATGTTTCGGGCGGCTCGTCGTCCGGCTCCGGCTGTGCCACCTCCGCCGCCCTGGCCATGGCCACCCTGGGCAGTGATACCGGCGGATCGATCCGTATCCCGGCCTCCCTGTGCGGCGTGGTTGGTTTGAAGCAGACCTATGGCCTGGCCTCCCGCGCCGGCATCTATCCGCTTTGTGAAAGCCTTGATCACGGAGGGCCCCTGACACGCACGGTGCGTGATGTGGCCCTGGTCCTGGCCGCCATTGCCGGTCCCGATCCGGCTGATCCTTCCACCGCCAACGCCCGGGTCGCCGACGACTATACCGCGCTTCTAGGCCGGCCCCTGGATGGCCTGCGCATCGGCGTGCCGCGTGATTTCTTTTTTGACCGCCTGGATGGGGAGGTCGAGGCCGCCGTGCAGGCCGCTCTCGGCGTGTTGCAGGATCTGGGTGCGGTGGTCGAGGAAGCAGTATTGTCCTTTAACCGGGATGCCACCCAGGGCTGGAATACTGTGGCCATGGGCGAGGCCCACACAGTGCACGACGGCCATCTGCGCGACCATGCCGACGAACTGTCGCCGGATGTCAACGAACGCCTGCGCCTGGGCGAGGGTTTGAGCGCCACGGATTACATCAGGGCGCGGCAAACCCAAGCACGGGTGCGTCAGGAGATGGCCGGCGTGTTGGCGCAAACGCCCATATTGGCCATGCCGACAGCGGTGATCCCCTCGGTGCCCATCGCCACGGGCAAGATGATGGTGGGTGATCGGGAAGTGATCGGCTGGAAGGCCCTGGGGCAGTTGACGCGGCTGGCGGCCTTTACCGGCCAGCCGGCGATCTCCGTGCCCTGCGGCTTTACCGAAAGCGGCCTGCCGATTGGCTTGCAACTGTTGGGCCCCTGGTTCGAGGAAGCATTGTTGCTGCAGGTCGCTGATGCCTACGAACAGGCCACCGAGTGGCACCTGCGCCGTCCGCCGCTGGCGGAATGATGGTGGCGGCCTAAATGCTGGCGGAACTCTCGGAAGACGCAGCGACGGGCGAGATCGCCGAAATTTACGAGGAAATCCGCCATCTTTGGGCCGTGCCCTATGTCTCTTCATTGCAGCGCCATCTGGCGACCAAGCCGGGTTGGCTGGAATGGAGTTGGGCCGCGTTAAGCCCGGCCTTTCGCTCCGGGCGGGCGCAAGGTGCCGGTTGGCGGGTCGCCGCGGATTTGCCGTTGCCGCCCCTGACGCCGTTCGAGGTGCAGAAATTTGGCTTGGGGGCGGATGATCTGGCCGTTGTGGCCCAGGTCTGCGCTGGTTTTGTCCGGGTGGCGCCGGTCAATCTGATGTTCGCCGGTCTGCTGCGCCATCTGCTGGCGGGGGAGCGGCCTCAGGGCGCCGGGTGGACCGGCGCTGCATGGCAGCCGCCCGAGGCCCTGCCGGCCCTGCCGGCAATGGTCGACCCGGCCTTGGCCGATGCAGAAACCCGCGCGGCCTTGTTGCAATTGGGTACGGAGGTGGACGGCACACCATTCGTGCCGGGCCTCTATCGCATTCTGGCCCGCTGGCCCGACTATTTCGTGCATCTGGCCCAGGTCCTGGCACCGCTGTTCACCGCGCCCGATACCGATGTGGCCCGGGCGGCGCTGCTGGCCGGCATCGACGGGGCGGTGGATGACCTGTTCGCGGAACTGCCGGCTATGCCGGATACCGCGATGCCCGATGAGGCGGAAATTCCGGCTATTCTGTCAGCTCTCGATACATACAGGCGGACCAGCCCGGAGATGGTCATCTTCGGCCGCCTGATCGCCGATGCCTCGAAGTGAATAATTGCCGGCAATTGACCCTATCGCACTGCCGTCGTGACGGCTAAAATAATGCGGACAACAAAGCTCGAAGGGGACGGCATATGAATGGGTGGCAGTGGTTCTGGACCCTGGTGGGCTTCATTATCTATATCGTCGTGCTGATCTTCTTGTATTTCTACAAACCGTTCGAGGATCTATTCAATCTGGTCCTGAACGGCTTGAGCTATGAGAATTCAATTCTGTGGGCCGTGGTTATCGTCGGCATCGCCGGCTTCTGCGGCTATCATTGGCGGGCCTATCAATCCCATATTGTGCAACAGCGCAGTGTTGAAAGCATGGTGCTGACCTCGTTGCGCGGTTCCACCTTCATCGCCATTCTGTTTTCCGCCGGCGCCGCCCTGCAGGCGGTGCAGATTCTCTGTGTTTATCTGTTGGCGCCCGGCTATAGCCTGGATGAAGCCTTTGGCAAACGCCTGGCGGCGGTCGTCGCGCTGGTCATTCTGACCGGTGTCTTCTGCGTTATTTTCTGGCTGTTGAAGGTCATGCGCCCGGTCGGACGAAGCAGCCAGGCTTAGAGTTCCTGCTTAGAGTCATAGGTTCCCAAAATGGATACGTTCGAGCACATCATCTACGAGGCCGTGGACGGCCGCGCCCGCATTACCCTGAACCGGCCGGAAAAGCGCAATGCGCTGTCCGTGCCGTTGCTGGAGGAGTTTAACGAGGCCTTGTGGGAGGCGGACAATGACAAGGACGTGCATGGCGTCATCATTCGCGGCGCCGGGCCGTCGTTCAGCGCCGGCTATGACCTGACGCCGGGCCTGAACAACCCGCCCGCCGGCGGGCGTCCGGGGCGGACATATCGTGACGGCGGCATCTATGCGGATCCGACAATCGATGATGATATCTGGCGCCTGGAATACAGCCAGCGCCTGCGCATGGTGCTGTTCGATATGCACAAACCTACAATTGCGCAAATTCATGGCCATTGCCTCGCCGGCGGCACCGATATCGCCTTGTTGTGTGACATGGTGATCGCGGCGGATGATGCGGTGATCGGTTTCCCACCGGCCCGCGACTTGGGCTCCCTGCCGAACCAGATGTGGGTCTATCATTGCGGCCCGCAATGGGCCAAGCGCCTGGTGCTGACCGGGGATACCATCACCGGGGCGGAGGCGGTGGAGATCGGCCTGGTGATGAAATCCGTGCCCTCTGATCTGCTGGAGGCGGAGGTTGAGGGCCTGGCTGACCGCTTGGCCAAGATCGATCCTGATCTGCTGACCGCCAACAAACGTATCGTCAATTTGGGTCTGGAACTGATGGGCGCGCGTACCCTGCAGCGGCTGGCGGCCGAAAACGATGGCCGTGCTCATTTGGCACCCGGCACCCGCAGTTTCCGCAAGGTCGCCCGGGCCGATGGCCTGAAGGCGGCGCTGGCTGGCCGCGATGAAGGTTTCGGCGATGGCCGCGCCCGCGTACGGGGCCCCGAGACCCGAGACGACAAGGGCAATCTGGTCGATCCCTGATAGTGCCATGACCCTAACTATCGGCATACTTGAAGCGGGCGCGGTGGCGCCGGAATTTCACGGCTATTTGGCGACCTTCTCGGAGGCGTTCCAAGACTTCCTGTATTCCACCGGCGAAGCGCCGGAGCTACGTTCCTATCTCTGTTATGACGGCGAATTTCCAGAGGCTGCAAACGAGTGTGATGGTTGGCTGATCACCGGCGCTGCCGCTTCTGTTTATGATGGCGATGCCTGGATCGCGCAATTGGAAGCTTTCGTGCGCACGGCGGCTGAAACCCGGCCAGTGGTGGGTATCTGTTTTGGCCATCAACTGATCGCCCAGGCCTTCGGCGGCAAGGTGGAGAAGGCATCCGGTTGGGGCGTTGGTGTCCACCGCCATGAGGTGAGGGTTCAGGCGGACTGGATGCGGCCGCCAATGCAAAGCCTGTCCCTGTTGGCCTCCCATCAGGATCAGGTGGTCATGCCGCCGCCGGGTGCCGAGGTGTTGGGGGGCAGCGACTTTTGTCCCATCGGCGTCATGACCATCGGCCAAAACGTGCTGAGCATCCAGAACCACCCGGAATTGGCCCGGGATTTTGCCAGCGAGCTCCTTCGAGTACGACGCGAGATCGTTGGCCCCGCCATCGCCGATGCCGCTCTCGCCAGCATGGCCACGCCCACCGACGAAACCGCCGCCGCCGGCTGGATCTTGCACTTTCTTGATCGCCGGACGCGGGCTGGCTAGCATAACCGGGAATTTAGTGGTTAAAAGAGCATGGCTTGGATCAGGAGTATTTGAAATGGTTGAGAAATATGCCGATGGCATGATGCACGGCGCGGCGGGCACGGTGTCCATCGAAGCGATGCGCGAGAAGATCAAGGACGTGGCGTTGACTTATGGCGCCACCTCGGTCGGCATCAATACCGTCGAGACCCTGGCCGGCGGCCCGCCCTCCACCGATCTAAGCTATATTCTGGGCAGTGCCCGCTCGGCCATCACCTTCGCCGTACCCCATGATGCCGATAATATCCGCGATTTCCTCTCAAAAAAGGACCGCCACGGCCATCAGCATGACCAGAACCATTCCAACACCATGGCCAGCGGCATTGCCGGCATGGTGGCCAGCTATCTGGGTCAATTCGGGGCCGAGGCGGTGGCTGTGATGGCCAATTCCGTCTACCGCGCCGGCAACGATGTCAGGTATATCGAGCAGCAGCCGGACATATCCCACCGCTATCTGGCGATCCGCTGCGGTCTTGGCTGGTTCGGTTTTTCCGGCAATGTGTTGACGCCGGAACACGGCCCCAACGTGGTCTTCGCCACCGCCGTCACCGATGTGCCCTTGGAAGCGGACGAGCCATTGGCGGAAGAAGATAATTATTGCGACGAATGTCAGGCCTGCAATGCCTCCTGCCCCTCGGGCTTTTTCCGTTTCGGGAAGAAGGACAAGGTTTCGATCACCATGGGCGGGCGTGAATTCACCTACACCGAACGCCGGGACTATGCCCGCTGCACCTACGTCTGCGCCGGCTATAACGGCCTGGCCAAGAATGGACGCTGGTCGACCTGGTCGCCGGGCCGTTTTCCCATTCCTAATGACGACAAGGAATTGAAGAACGCCTATCGCCAGGCAATCCCGCCCTTCAACCGCCGGCCCGCGCCGGAGGGCGTGAACAACAAACAGCCCATGGTCTTCGGCTTCGGCGGCCAGGATTTGAGCACCACCTGCGGCAACTGTGCCCTGGTCTGCCATCCGGAACGGGAAGAGCGCGACCGGCGTATCACCTCGTTGCAGCAGGGCGGCGTGGTCGTCCAGCACGAGGACGGCAGTGTCGAAGCAATGCCCGCCAAGGACGCCAAGGATTTCCTAGCGGCCATGCCGGTGGAGCGGCGCCAGGATTTCGAATTCGTCGAGGACGGTGATTGAGCGAGGCGCTACTGGCCACTGCTGGCAGGCGGTCGGGCCACAAAGCCGAATTTGTCGTCGTCGCGAAAGCCGCAGGCTTTGTAGAAGTTGTGCGTCGATTCTCGCCTTGATCCGGTCTGCAACATGACCTTGTAGCAGCCTCTGTCCCAGGCATACCGCAGCGCATACCCGATGATCGTCTTGCCAATGCCTTTGCCCCGCAAAGTCTCTTCCGTGACGATGTTTTCGATGATCCCGTACGGCGAGGCGCCGCGCGTCATGTTGGGAATAATGTTCAGGTAGCAGGTCGCCCGAACCTCTGCTTCGTCATCTTCATAGACGAATAGATGCAGGTTGCCTGACTGGAGTATCTCGTTAAACACGGCCCGATCCTCGCCATGTTCGAGCTCCGGGTCGTCGGGATGTAGTTGCGCATGGAGTTCGCTCAATCGGCCAAAATCTTCCTCCGTAGCTTCCCTGATCAACCGCGTAACTCCTTGATTTCTACCGATGCGCCCCCGGCGCGCCCAGGCGGGCCGAGGTGGTCAGCGCCGTGCGGGCCGCGGCACCACGGCTGTTGGCGTGCAGGCCACCGTAAGGCCCGCGTTTGACGAAGGCGCCGTCGCCGGGCTTGCCTAGATACTGCCCCTTGTCGATGATCACCCGGCCCCGAGACAGCACGGTCTCGGTAAAGCCCCGCACCTTGGTGCCTTCATAGGCGTTGTAGTCGATGTTCATGTGGTGGGTATGGGGGTTATGCAGCGAGATCGTTTCTTCCCGGTCGGGATCGAAAATCACGATGTCGGCGTCGCTGCCCACGGCGATGGTGCCCTTTTTGGGGAACAGGCCAAAAATCTTGGCGGGCGAGGTCGAGGTCAGCTCGACAAAGCGGTTCAGGGAGATATTCCCGTGATTGACACCCTTGTGATAGATCAGGCTCATGCGGTTCTCGACGCCGGGGCCGCCGTTGGGGATCTGGCTGAAATCGTCGCGGCCAAGCTCTTTCTGGTCGCGGATGCAGAACGGGCAATGATCCGTCGAAATCACGTCCAGGGCCGAATTGCGCAGGCCGCCCCATAGTTCGTCCTGATTCCATTTTTCCCTGAGCGGCGGCGTCAGGACATATTTGGCGCCGTCAAAGCCCGGCTCGTCATAGCAATCCACGTCCAGTAACAAATATTGCGGACAGGTCTCCGCATGGGCCATGACGCCCCTGGCCTGTGCCATGCGCAGTTGCTCCAGCGCATCAAAGCAGCTGAGATGCACCAGATAGACCGGCGCCTGGGCGACCTCGGCGATGGCCAGGGCCCGGTGCGCGCCCTCCGCCTCCAGCCGGGTGGGGCGGGTCAGGGCATGGTATTTGGGTTCGATATGGCCCTCGGACAAGGCGATCTTGACCAGCTCGTCGATGACAATGCCGTTTTCGGCGTGCATGCAAACAAGGGTGCCGTCCTCGCCCGCCTTGCGCATGGCCCTGAAAATGGTGCCGTCATCTGACAACAGGACGCCGGGATAGGCCATGAACAATTTGTAGGAGGTGACGCCTTCCTCGGATAACCGGCGCATCTCGGGCAGGCGTTCTTCCGGCATATCGGTAATGACCATGTGAAAGCCATAGTCGATGGCGGTACGGCCGGCGGCCTTTTCATGCCAGGTATCCAGTGCGTCCAGGGTTGATGTGCCCTTGGTCTGGATGGCGAAATCGACAATGGTCGTCGTCCCGCCATAGGCCGCCGCCCTGGTGCCGGTTTCAAAGGTGTCGGAGGTGGTGGTACCGCCGAACGGCATCTCCAAATGTGTATGGGGATCGACGCCGCCCGGGATCACCAGCTTTCGGTTGGCATCGATAACATGGTCCGCCTCGATCTCCAGATTGCGCCCGATCAGCGAGACCGTTTCGGCGCCAATGAAGATATCGGCATGGTAATCATCCGCCGCCGTCACGATGCGGCCATTCTTTATGAGAACCGTCACGCCCCTCTCCCCGAAATATGTTTGTTACTTTAAGCTTTGCGGATTCTAAACCTAATGTATCATTAAACCAGCTTTGCGCTAGGCGGTAGGCGAGTTGCACTGTTGTGGCGTCGCTGGGGGCAAGGGATGGATGAGGCGTGGGGTCCGCGAGAAAACATGCGATGATTGCCACGCGAATGGATAAGCATTGTGACAAGCCGATGGGAGGCAAGAAATGACCGTGAAAAATGGCAACAGCAAATCTGGTGGCGCATCATTGCGGATGAGCCGCCGTAAATTCATGGGGACCGCCGCGACAGTGGCAGCGGCGGGTGGTATCACCGGTTTCCCCAATATCGTACAGGCCGCCGATCCAATTCGGACGATCGGCCTGGGCGTCAGCATCATCAATGAAATTCAGGGCAAGGCGGCCAAGGATGTTGGCTTTAAAATTCGGGGCCAGGCGCTTGGCTATGGCGCCCTGTTTGGCAAGACCCTGAACCAGAATGATCAGTACGAAGTATCCGAATGCTATTTCGACATGTTCGACGTGATGATCCCGTCGAAGGTTTTCCAGCCCATCGATACCAAGCGGATCAAGGATTGGGACAAGGTGTCCAACTTGACCAAGACGGGAATGTTGACGCCTGGTTCCAGCGTTGGCCAGGGCGATGCGCCGGTACGGCAGATCTGGGTCGACAAGGACGGCAACCGCACCGACGGGCCGTCGCGGTATATCTCCGCCGTGCCCGGTTGGCACAATGCGGATTCTCTTGGGTACAACCCCGAAGATACCGGGCGGGCCATTGAAAGCTGGGCGGAATTGTTCAGCTCTGACTTCAAGGGCCGGGTGGCGCTGCTTAATGTGCCGCAGATCGGTGCCATGGATGCAGCCATGGGCGTGGAAGCCCTGGGCCTGATCAAGTTTGGCGACAAGGGCAACATGACCAAGAAGGAAATCGATTTCCTGGTCGACTTCCTGATCAAGAAGAAAAAGGAAGGCCATTTCCGGGCCTTCTGGGAAACCTTTGGCCAATCCGTCAACCTGATGGTCAGCGGCGAGGTTGCCCTGCAAAGCATGTGGTCGCCGGCGGTGACGGCGGTGAATGCAGAGGGCGTGCCCTGCATCTATGCCTCGCCCAAGGAAGGCATGCGCGGCTGGCACGGCGCCCTGGCCATTTCGGCCAAGGCGTCCGGCAAGAAACTGGATCAGGCTTACGATTATATCAATTGGTGGCTTGATGGCTGGGCCGGCGCCTTTGTCGCCCGTCAGGGTTATTACATGTCAACACCCGCCAATACCAAGAAACACCTGCCGGCCGACGAGTGGGATTTCTGGTACGAG
>CAYWYB010000044.1:0-23151 GCA_964462145.1 uncultured Rhodospirillaceae bacterium | reverse complement strand
ACCGCGCGTCCTGTTCAAACCAGGTGGCCGCCATGAATAATGCGGGCTAGGAAAATTATTTAAGGGTTTGCTTGAAGGGCACGGATATACAGTAGATTTTGCACATAGTGGCGCGGAAGGCATTTCTATTTGCCAAGATATTACTTACGATGTTGTTGCGATTGATTATGAAATTCCTGATGTATCCAGTGTCGAAGTTGCCCGCAAAATACTGGCCGACAATCCAAACCTCACATTACTTATAATTACTGGAAATAATAATGAAGGCCTTGCGGGCGATTTGTTCTCACACGGCATCATTGACCATGTCACAAAAGATAATGAAAAGAGGTATTTCGAATTCATTCCCAGCCTGATCGCGCACCTTCTAGAGCGTCAAAATAGAAGGCGTTTGCAAATTGAGGCTGAAAGCGCTCGACTAGAAAGCGAGTTTGAATTTCGCTCCGTTTTAGATAACTCCAGAGATCTTTTATATAAATTCAATCTCAAGACCGGCACCTATGATTATATGAGCCCGTCTATCGAAAAAATTTTGGGAATTTCTGCTGATGATTACATGGCAGGCGGAATTGAATTAGCTATTTCGCTATTACATCCAGATGACGTCGCAAATTTGCAGGAACATATCGACCATCTATTGGATGAAAAAGTCGAAGAAGACATGGCCCCAACACTTGAGTATCGGTTTAAGCATCCAAAGCTGGGATACAGATGGTTTAGCGATAATCGCACGGTGATTTACGACGAAGACAACAATGCGGTCGCGATTGTTGGAAACTCCCGAGACATCACCGAACAAAAAATGGCCGAAGATGCTTTGAAAAATAACGAGCATCGCTTTCGCGACTTCGCCAATGTCGCCTCGGACTGGTTCTGGGAAATGGGGCCGGATCTACAGTTCACCTATCTTTCCGAACGGTACTATGAGATCACCGGTTACCGCCCCGAAGACATGGTCGGTGCGGCGCGCGGCAAGTTTATCGATCCAACGGACCTTGCGGCCAACAAAGACAAGTGGAACGCCCATTTCGAGGCCCTGGAGTACCACGAGCCATTCAGAGACCTCGAATTCGCATTCAAGGTTAAGGACGGCGGTGTTCGGCACGCCAGGATAAGCGGCATGCCGGTGTTTGCCGCCAATGATGAATTTGCCGGATACCGTGGCACCGGCACCGACATTACGGCAGGCAAAGAAGCGGACAACGCACTGCGCGACAGCGAATCTAATTTTCGGGATCTTGTCGAGAGTTCGCTTCAAGGCGTGTCGGTGCTCGATCAATCACAGCGATACTTCGCCAATCGCGCCTATGCGGAAATGCTTGGATACGACTCCGTGGAAGATTTCATGCAGAGTGCCAAAGCGATCAATGTCTTTGCTCCTTACGAACGCCAACGTGTTCGCGACCGCTTGAGCAGTCGGCTGGCTTCTGGCGGCCAGGCGGAACCGTTTGAGGCCGACATGGTTCGCAAGGATGGCTCCACCATCGCGGTTCTGATCATGGGCAAGCGCGTGAAGTGGTACGGCAAGCCCGCCGTCCTCTCCACCTTCGTGGACATTACGCAGCGAAAGAGTGCGGAAGACGCGCTTAAGAAGAGCGAGGAACGCTTCAGAGCCTTGATCGAAAACGCGCTCGATATCATTACGATTCTCAGCCCTGACGGCACGATCGTGTTCGAAAGCCCCTCGGTCGAAAGGGTGCTGGACTATAAGCCCGAGGAGCTTGTTGGCCGCAGTGTTCTCGAATTTTTGCACCCGGATGAAGTTCCTCGCGCGCTTGAAGCTCTGCAGCATACACTGGAAAACCCCAGCAGCTTGAGTGAGATCGAGCTGCGATTCCGCCACAAGGATGGCTCTTGGCGGCACTTGCAAGCCATCGGGCGCAACCTTCTGGAACACCCCTCGGTCGGGGGGATTATCCTGAATTCCCGCGATGTCACGGAAAGCCTGCATTTGGAAGAGCAGTTGAACCAAGCGCAAAAGATGGAGGCCGTGGGCCAATTGACCGGTGGCGTGGCGCATGATTTCAATAATCTGCTGGCGGTCATCATGGGCAATCTGGAACTTTTGATAGAGGAAACAGAGCGCGCCGGTAAAATCTCCGGCTTGGCTACCCGCGCTCTCGCGGCAACGCAACGTGGTGCAGATCTAACGCACCGGCTGCTGGCCTTTTCACGCAAACAACCATTGTCGCCCGTTGCAGCGAATGCAAACAACCTGATCGCCGGCCTTGAGGACATGCTTCGTCGTACTTTAGGGGAGACGATCGATCTGACGGTCAAAGGCACGCCGGACAACTGGCCCGTGATGATCGACCCGCACCAGTTCGACGACGCTCTGCTTAACCTGGCGATCAACGCCAGGGACGCCATGTCAAACGGTGGAAAGCTGGTAATCGAGACCGCCAATATCGCGTTGGATGAGGCTTATGCGATGCAGCAGCAAGAGGTGACGCCCGGGGACTACATAGAGGTGGCGGTGAGTGACACCGGTACCGGGATGCCGCCGGAAACATTGGATAAGGTTTTTGAGCCGTTCTTTACAACCAAGGAAGTCGGGAAAGGCAGTGGTCTTGGCCTGAGTATGGTTTACGGCTTCGTCAAGCAATCCAAGGGACATGTCACGATTTATAGCGAGGTTGGCCACGGCACCACGGTCAAACTCTATCTGCCACGATCCATGGAAGCCGCTGTTCAACAAGACACCAAGGTTGAAACCCTGACGCATGGGCGCGGATCCGAATGTATTCTTGTTGTCGAGGACGACCCGAGCGTCCGGGAAATTTCGGTCAATATTCTTCGCGATCAGGGGTACGAGGTCGTGGAAGCGAGTGACGGCGTGGCGGCAATCGAATTGCTAAAGGGCGGCCGGCCATTTGATTTGCTGTTTTCAGACATCGTCTTGCCAGGTGGCCTGAACGGTGTGGAGATCGCGGAGGAAGCGAAGCGCATACAGCCAAGCATTAAGGTGCTCTATACCACGGGTTACGCCGAGAACGCCTTCGCCCTGCAAAGTCAATTGGACCCTGCCGCGACTTTGGTCAGCAAGCCCTACCGCCGAGTGGAGCTGCTTAAGAAAGTGCGTGCGATACTTGAAAACAGCGATGCCGAGAGCAACGCTTGAATTCAGCCATGAAACCGCGCCGTGGTCCTCAAAGACCATCCGTGAAATTTTCGTTTTCGGTATGAACCTGACTGATTTCATGATTACCTGTGAGAAATCAGTTCAGGAGGAAACAGTATGACCAGATTATCCAAACTCAGCCGCTCGATCGCCGGCAAAGTCGCGCTGATCACCGGCGCGGCCAGCGGCATGGGCCGGGCCACGGCGCATTTGTTCGCCGATGAGGGCGCCCATGTGGCGGTCACCGATGTCAACGGCGACGGCGTCGCCGAGGTCGTGGCCGAGATCAAGGATGCCGGCCTCAGTGCCGAGGGCTGGACCTTGGATCTCGCCGATCCCGCGCGCATCAAGGTTGTCGTCGACGAGGTCGCGGCACAGTTCGGCGGCCTGGACATTCTGGTCAACAACGCCGGCATCTCAAAGCACACCTTGATCGACGACGATGACTACGAGGAAATCTGGGACCGCCACCTCGATATTCTGTTGCGCGCCCATACCAGGACAATACGCGCCGCCCTGCCCCACCTGCGTGCCAGCGACGGCGGACGGATCGTCAATATCGCCTCCACAGAAGGCCTTGGCGCGACGCCGGAGACAAGCCCCTATACCTCGGCCAAACACGGCGTTATCGGTCTGACCCGGTCCCTGGCGGTCGAATTGGGGCGCGAGGGCATCACCGTCAACTGCATCTGTCCCGGCGCCATCCGCACCGGCATGACCGCGGCGATCAAGGAAGAACATAAGCAAATTTTCGCCCGGCGCCGGGTTCCCCTGGCCCGCTATGCAGAACCCGAGGAAGTCGCCCACGGCACCCTGAACTTCGTTCTGCCCGCCTCCAGTTATATGAATGGCGCGGTGCTTCCCGTTGATGCCGGTTTAACGATCAAAAACGCCTAAATATCTATAAATACGGGTATATTGCTCGTGATAATACTGCGTTTTGCCCGCCAGGCCACTTAATCTGGTTGGTTCGGGGTCTGGTGGGCGATCGCATGGCTTTTGTGACGGGGATCATTGTTTCTTAACCAATTCGGCCCAATCTTCATGTCCGTGCGTAAATTCATTTTGTGGGCCTGACGAAGGCATGACGGCACATACGAGAAAACTGGAAAATCTGATCGAGGTGGCGCATGAAGCCTCCTCCGAGAAGCGGCGCGAGCTGTTGGAAGGCGTGACCGATCTGTTCATGGATGACGGGCCGGGCCTAAATGATCAGGAACAGGTCATCGCCAGTGACATTCTGGGCAAGGTCATCACCGAAGTTGAGCGCGAGGTGCGCGCCCGCTTGAGCTACCGTCTGGCCGATCTGGACAATGCGCCAGCGGAGCTGATCCGGCAATTGGCCTCGGACGAGATCCAGGTCGCCCGGCCGCTGCTGGAACGCAGTGGCGTTTTGAGCGATCAGGATTTGATCGAGATCATCAATAAGCAAGGCAAGGAGCATCAGCTCTCGGTCTCTCTGCGCGGCAGCGTCAGCGAGGGCGTCACCGATGCCCTGGTTGCCACAGGTGATGACGAAGTGATGTTGTCCCTGATCAAGAATGCCGGGGCCGAAATTTCCCGCGGCGCCATGGAAACCATTGTTGACCGCTCGGAAAGCAGCGAAATACTGCATGAACCGCTGCTGAAACGCGAGGATCTGCCGCCTGATTTAATGCACAATATGTTCTGGTGGGTTTCGTCCGCCTTGAAAAAGCATATTCTGACCGAGACCCATGTGGACGAAGCCGCCGTCGATGCCATATTGGCGGAAGCCGAGCAGGGCATGGTAGGGGATTCGGAAGAGGAAGAAGACAGGCTTAGCCGGGTCGAGCGCGCCGTACGCCGGCGCATGCGGCTGGGCCAGCTTAACCAGGATGCCCTGGTGCAGTATCTGCGCCGGGGGCAGGTCTCGGAATTCATTGCCGGACTAGGCTATCTGACCGACATCGATCAAAAGACCGCCCGCCGCATCGTCTTCACGCCCGGTCACGAGGCCGTGGCCGTGGCCTGCCGGGCCAAGGGCTTCGATCTTTCCACCTTCTCCACCATTGTGCTGTTGCTGGATGGCGCCACTGATGACAATAGCGACGGCGTGGAGAAACAGCTGCGCCGGCCCGAGGAAGTGGCCGAGCTGTTGGAGCTGTACAAGGAAGTTCCCGTGGAGACCGCCAAGCGCGCCATGCGCTTTTGGGCCATTCGCCAGAAATCCCAGGACGACGGCGAAGCCGCCGCCTGATACCGCAGGCGCCTTGCCAGGGACGCCGATCCGCCTATGTTGGCCTATCGCAATTTGCCAAGGCCCGAAACGATGGCGGAAGACTGGTTTCGAGAAACCCTGCATCCGGAACTACAGGCCGGAATCCGCATGGATCATCTGATCTATCGCGGCCGGACGGAATTCCAATCAGTACTTATTTTCGACAACGATCTGTTGGGGCGGGTTTTGATTCTGGACGATGTGGTGCAGACCACGGCGCGGGACGAATTCATCTATCATGAAATGCTGGCCCATGTGGCGCTGTTCAGCCTGGACAGCCCGCGCGAGGTTCTGATCATCGGCGGTGGAGACGGCGGCTGTTTGGAGGAAGTGCTGAAACACCCCGTTGACCGGGTCACCATGATCGAGTTGGACCGCCAGGTGGTGGAGCTGGCCCAGGCGCATCTGGGCATGATCTGCGGTGCCGCCTTCGATGATCCACGCACGGAACTACGGATTGAGGACGGTGCAAAATTCCTGGCTGAAACGGACCGGCGTTTCGATCTGATCATTATTGATTCCACCGATCCCATCGGCCCCGGCGCGGTGCTGTTCAGCCCCGAATTCTATGCCAACTGCCGCCGTTGTCTGGGGCCCTCGGGCATTCTGGTAACCCAGAACGGCGTGCCGTTTATTCAGGCCGAGGAAATGGCCGCATCTGCGGCGGCCTTCAAGAACCTGTTCAAATATCCACGCTTTTGCTTCGCCGCCGTGCCCATGTACATGGGCGGTGCCATGGCCTTTGGCTGCGCCTCGGACGGCACCGACGCCGGCGCCGTCGCCCTGGAACAATTGCAAGCGCGGCATGATCATCTGGCCTTGGATCTGCGTTATTACAGCCCGGCGGTGCACCTGGCTGCCTTCGCCATGCCACCCTATTTGCAAGCCTTGATGCCCTAAAGCGGCATCGCGAGTTCGACCGCCAGGCGGCCCGCCAGGGCGGCATTGGCAATGGCCAGGGCGGCGTTGACGCGCAGGGTCCGGTTGCCTGATGCCTCGCGCATGTGCGAGAGAATAAAGGGCGTCAGCGCGGCGCCGGCCAGGCCCGCCGTACTCGCGGCGGCAGTGGCATCCTGGACCAGGGCCTCGACCTCATCGGCGGCCATGGCGGTATCCTCGGGGGGTGGGTTGCAGACCAGGGCGCCACCGGCATTGGGCAACGACCAATGGCTTCGCAAGGCCCCGGCCAGCAATGCCAGATCATCAAAGCGGTAGCTCACATCCAGGCCGCTTTCGGCGGTGTAGAAAGCCGGAAACTGGTCACAGCCAAATCCCAGCACGGGTACGCCCAGGGTTTCCAGGGTTTCCAGGGTGGTGGGCAGGTCCAGCAATGATTTTGCGCCGCTGCTGACCACCGCCACCGGCGCCCGCGACATGGCCAATAGATCGGCGGAGATATCCGCCCTGGCGGCGCTGCCCGGCGTCATGCGGTGCACGCCGCCGATCCCTCCCGTGCCGAATACCGCAATGCCGGCGGCGGCGGCGATTGTTACGGTGGCCGAGACCGTGGTGGCACCGGGCAGGCCCAGGGCCAGGGCCGGGCCCAGGTCGCGAGCGCCGCATTTGCGGCAATCGGCGGCGGCCGCCAGACGGGCCATCTCGTCCAGTGTCAGACCCACACGCAGATAGCCATCCAGCACCGCCGTCATGGCCGGGATGGCACCCTGTTGGCGCACCACCGCCTGCATGGCCTGGCCGACTTTGAGATTTTCCGGTTCCGGCAGACCCTGGGCCACGATGCTGCTTTCCAGCGCCACAACCGCATGATCGTTGGCCAGAGCGTGGGCAACCTCGTCCGCCAACAGAAGTTTTTCACTCATTGTCCATGCCCCACAATTGCGCTGGCCGCGATCATGCTCTAGTCATGGTGCCGTGACACCAGTCGAGTTAGATAACGAAAACCCCAGCCCGAAAACCAGCATGGCCCGCGCCATGCTGCTTGTCTTCATGCCGTTCGCCTGCGGCTATTTCTTCTCTTACTTCTATCGCACCGTCAATGCGGTTGTCGCGCCATACCTGCAGCAGGATATTGGTCTGGGACCCGCTGATCTGGGATTGATGTCGGCGGCCTACTTCCTGACCTTCGCGGCTTTTCAAATTCCCCTCGGGCTGTTGCTGGACCGCTATGGGCCGCGGCGGGTGCAGGGTACCTTGTATTGTATCGCCGCCCTGGGCGCATTGCTGTTCGCCAAGGGTGAGAGCGTCTCCACCCTGATCCTAGCCCGGGCAATGATCGGCTTCGGCGTTTCAGGCGGCCTGATGGCGGCGCTCAAGGCCATCGTCATGTGGTTTCCCCTGCGCCGCGTCGCCACCATCAACGGCTGGTACTTCGCCTTTGGCGACCTGGGCGCCCTGGCCGCCACGGGGCCGGTGGATTTCGCCATGCAAAGTATGGATTGGCGGCAGATGTTCATGCTGCTGGCGGCTGTTACCCTGGTGGTCGCGGCCCTGATCCTGCTGGTGGTGCCCGAGCGTCCCGGCAGCGCCGCCGCGGGCAGCCTGGGCGAACAGATCAGGGAAATCGGCCAGATCTACCTGGACCCGTATTTTTGGCGCATCGTACCTCTGATGTTCACCTGCGCCTCATCCTTCATGGCTATTCAAGGCCTGTGGGCAGGGCCCTGGCTGTTGGAAGTGGATGGATTCAGCCAAGCCGATACGGCGACCCATCTGACAATCATGGCCGTGGGCATGATCGTCGGCGTTACGGGCAGCGGCCTGTTTGCCAGCGTCTTGCAGCGCATGGGTTATGACATGGCCGGCGTCTGCGGCTTCGCCGCCTTTTTTTCCATTGTCGCAATGTTGCTGCTGGTCACCGACATTGTTCCTTCCAGCTATGTTTTGTGGGGCTATATCGGCCTGGTCGTTGCCTTGACGGGTCTGGTCTTTGCCGCCCTGGCGCATCATTTTCCCGTCAGTCAGGCGGCCCGCGCCAATACGGCGGCCAACGTCATCGTCTTCGCCATGGCCTTCGCCTATCAGTGGGGTATCGGCTGGGTGATCGAGCAGTGGCCCATGACGGCCGATGGCGGCTATCCCAACGTCGCCTATCTCTGGGGCTTTCTGGCGACAATATTGACGCAGGTTCTGGCCTTTGTCTGGTTCATCTGGCCCACCAGAGGACGTTTGCGGAACAAGACCTAAGCGTCCACGTATAAGCATTGGGTGGCGGTTTTTGGGAAATGGGTTACCTTTCCTATTGATGCAAACAGAAAAAGAAACAGGGCAACAAGCAACGCTCCCAACACGGGGAAGATCCCTGCCGCGCTGGCTGCGCGGGCTGTCGGCGCGTTTGCTTGTTCTGACCATGGTCTTCATCATGATCTCCGAAGTCCTGATCTACGTCCCCTCCATCGCCCGCTTTCGCCTGATGTTCCTGGAAAACCGCGTGGCTGATGCCCATCTGGCCTCCCTGGCGTTGAAGGCGACGCCGGATAACGTGGTTTCCAAACAGTTGGAGATGGAATTGCTGGCCAACGCCATGGTGCGGGGCGTGGTGCTGAAACGGCCGGAAGCGCGGATCATGATGTTGATGGAGGACATGCCGCCAAAGGTGGATGCCAGCTATGATCTGCGCGATGCCTCCGCCCTGCCCTTGATCGCCGATGCCTTCATGACGTTGGCCGAGGGCGAGAGGACCCTGCGGATTGTCGGTGCCTTTCCCGATCAGTCAGAGGGCAGCCTGGAAGTCATCGTTGACGAGCGGCAGCTTTACACCGCGATGATTGAGTATTCGACCAATATCGTGAAGCTGTCCCTGGTGATCTCGTTGCTGACCGCCGGCCTGGTCTTTCTCTCCCTGCACCTGTTGATGGTGCTGCCCATGCGCCGCATCACCGCCTCCATGGTGACCTTCCGCAAGGCGCCGGAGAACACCCAATCGACCATCGCCGACAGCAAGCGTGGTGATGAGATCGGCACGGCGCAACGGGAATTGCGTCACATGCAGGACGAGTTGCGCACATCCCTGACGCAAAAGGCCCATCTGGCCTCCCTGGGGGTCGCGGTCAGCAAGATCAATCACGACCTGCGCAATATTCTGGCCACGGCGCTGTTGGTTTCCGACGGCTTGGGAGAGGTCGAGGATCCGGCGGTCCGCCGGGTCGTGCCGCGCCTGATGAATTCCATCGACCGCGCCATAGAACTGTGCAATCAAACCCTTAGTTTCGGCCGCGCCGACGAGGCCGCGCCCAACCCGGCGACATTTTCCCTGCTGGAACTGCTGGATGATGTCGCCGCCTTCGCCGGCCTGCCCAGCGATGGCCGGATTGTCTGGCGCAACGACGTCCCCGGCGACCTGATGTTGCAGGCGGACCGGGAACAAATCTTCCGCGTCTTCTTGAACCTCGCCCGCAATGCCATTCAGGCCATGGCCATGGGTGGCGAGATTACCGTGACGGCCAATTGGGGCGGCGCCGGTGTCATCATCGAATTCAGTGATAATGGTCCGGGCCTGCCGGAAAAGGCGCGGGCGCATCTGTTCGAAGCCTTTACCGGTTCGGCCCGCAGCGGCGGCACCGGCCTGGGCCTGGCCATCGCCAAAGAGCTGGTGATTGCCCATGGCGGCGATCTGACCTTGTTGAGCAGTGATGCCCGCGGCACCATTTTTCGCATCGACCTGCCGGGCCGACCGTCATGACCAATACAGTTGCCGGGCCATGATCGTACTCTTCACGGATTTCGGCATCGGCAGCCCTTATATGGGGCAGATGCGGGCGGTGCTGCACCAGGGCGCGCCGGAGGTGCCGATCATTGATCTGTTCGCCGATGCGCCGGTCTATGATGCCAGGGCGGCGGCCTATCTATTGGCCGCGCACGCGCCTGAATTTCCCCCCGGCACGGTGTTTGTCTGCGTCGTCGATCCCGGCGTCGGCGGCGATCGCCCGGCGATGGTCCTGCATGCCGGCGGGCAGGTTTTCGTCGGCCCCGGCAATGGCCTGTTTGAAATCATCGCCCGGCGGGCGGGCGCGTTCGAGGCCCAGGCCATCAGCTGGCGCCCTGAACGCCTATCCCCGTCATTTCATGGCCGCGACCTGTTCGCACCAACCGGCGCAGCACTTGCCATGGGCGATGATGTTGCCACGAGCGCGCTTGCCGATTACCTCTGGCGCCAGCCGGATTGGCCGGATGATCTGGCCCAGGTGATCTATCTTGATCATTTCGGTAACGCGATTACCGGCCTGCGTGCCGCAGAAATGGACAAAGATACAAAGATCCAGGTGAATGGCGACACAATGGCCAGAGCGAGGACCTTTAGCGAGGTGCCGGTGGGCCAAGCCTTCTGGTACGAAAACGCCAATGGCCTGGTGGAGATTGCAGTTAATCAAGGCAGTGCCGCCCGCGATCTGAGCCTCTCTCTGGGCCATCCGGTGCGTCTAATCTAATCCAGCGCGCCGGCCTGCAGAATTGCCGCGCGGTCGTCCATGGGCGGATAAATGACTTCCGTCATGACGAACTGCTTGCGCGCCTTGGCCTCTGCCTTGACCAGTTCCACCTGCCGCTCCCAACCAGTGGAAAATACTGCTCCCCACGGCCCCAGATCGACACAGGTGACATAGCGCGGCTGCTCGTAAGGCCGGGACTTCAGGTTCAAAAGGGTCGAGGCGGCGTTGTAGCCCGCCGCCTTGCCCATGGGCATGGCGTGCTGGCAGGACATCAGGGCCACATGGCCGCTGTCCGTACCAGGTTCGGTCAGGGCGTGGGCGATGTCGCCGGCGGCATGGACATGCGCCAATCCCTTGACGGCCAGGTTTTCGTCCACGAAAAGCCGGCCCGACCGGTCGGTCTCCAGACCCAGGCCGGCGGCCAGTGCGCTGGCCCGCGCGCCCGTGGTGATGATTACCGTTGAACTTGTAATGGCGCCGCCATCGCTCAGGGTCAGCTGATCGCCTTCAACGCGCCGCACTGTCGTGTTCAGGCGAACCTCGACCCGTGCCGCCTGCAAGGCTTCGAGCACATGAGGGCGGGGACCAGGGCCTAGGTCTTCGCTGATCGTGGGCGCGGCATCCAGCAGGATCACCCGCGCCCGTTCGGCCCGCGCCGCGCCGCCGTGTTCGGCCAGGCGGCCGCGCATCTCGGTGGCCAATTCGATGCCGGTAAAGCCGGCGCCGATGATAACCACAGTGTCCCCATCGGCATCATCATCGGATTCAGGCATCGCCATGCGCGCCGCCAGATGCTGGTCGAGGGCAACGGCGGCGGCATGATCATCGATGCACCAGGTCTGGGCATTGACGACATCCATGGCGGGCCGCCGCAGGACGCTGCCCGCCGCCAGGATCAAACCGTCGTACTGATATTCGCTGCCGCCGCCATCCGGGCCCATGGCCCGGACCTGCCGTGCCGCCGGGTCGATGGCGGTGACCTCGCCCAGCGCCAGCTCTACGCCAATCGGCTCCAGCACCGGGGCAAGCGGCGTACGCATGTCCTGGGGGTTGCTTTCATACAGACGCGGGCGGTGCGTCAGGTAAGCATCCCTGGTCAACAGACGGATATTCAAAGCGCCACCGTTATCCGCATCCTGGGCCCGCCGCGCCGCCGCCATGGCCGCCCACAACCCGGCATAGCCGCCGCCAATGATCAGTAATTCAGGCATCTGTTTTGCTCCTCCTCTTGCCTCTGTTCCGGCCTTGCTCGGCAAACCAGTCTTGAGCCGCCTCTTGATGCGCCTTCGGCACCACCTCCGCCGCATGCGCCGCCAGTTCGGCCAAAGTGCTTTGCGACAGACTGTCTCGCATGGCGGCATCCGCCTTCAGCATCACCGCATGAATGCCACAGACCCCGCGGCCCGACCAACTGGGCGCCGCGCCGTCGAACAGAACGCAATTGGCGCGTACCTCGCGGCATTCGAACAGCGGCTTGCGCCCCTCCACCCCATCAACCACGTCCAGAACGGAAATCTCCGCCGCCGCCCGCGCCAGATGAAAGCCGCCCCGAACACCCTCGGTGGCGGTCACCAGGCCGGCTTTTTCCAGTCGGGTGAACAGTTTCGCCACATAGTCCGTGGACAGTTTCTGGAATTCCGCGATATCCCGGGTACTGCGTGCCGTGCCCTGACCGGTCCGGGCCAAGTACAACAGGCAATGCAGGGCATATTCAACGGCGCTGCCATATTGGCTCATTATAAAACTCCGATTAATTTAGTCGCAGTTATATAGTTTGTTACCCCGAATTGTCAATTGACCCGCTCCGGGAACTTTGATCTGTTGCGGGCATGATCAAACCCGGCCCGCGAAATCTGATTACCGATGTAGACGGCATAACCGTTGGCAATGCCGCCGATGCGGCGGCCCGGACGGGTGTCACCGTGGTACTGCCCGAAGGCGGCGCGGTCGCCGGCGCCGATGTGCGCGGCGGCGGCCCCGGCACCCGTGAGATCGATCTGTTGAACCCCACATGCATGGTCGAGCGCATTGACGCCATTTGTCTATCGGGCGGCTCCGTACATGGCCTTGCGGCGGGCGATGGAGTCGTAGGATGGCTGCACGAACGGGACCAGGGCTTCACCGTTGGCTCCTGGCACCTGCCCATCGTACCGGGCGCCATTATTTTCGATCTTGGCATGGGCGGCACGGGCGACAGGGGCCGCTATCCCGGCTATGGCGATTTGGCCCGAATGGCTTGCGATGATGCCGGGCTTGAGTTCGCCTTGGGTAATACCGGCGCCGGCATGGGCGCCACGGCGGGCCGTCTAAAGGGCGGCCTGGGCAGCGCCTCGGCCATTGGCGACGGCGGCCTGCAAGTCGCGGCCCTGGTGGTGGCCAACCCGGTGGGCGAAGTGGTTATGCCAAGCAGTGGCGCATTGTGGTCCTGGGACTTGGAACAGAACAACGAGATGGGCGGTCAGCACCCGCCCGGCGCCCGGCCCGAACCTGGCGCCGGCCCCGATGCTGACAGGGCGGATGATTTTCTCATGGATGCCCAGGTCGGCGGCAACACCACACTGGCGGTAATCGCCACCAACGCTACCCTGGACAAGGCACAGGCCCAGCGCGTGGCGATCATGGCGCACGACGGCATGGCCCGCGCCATCCGCCCGGTGCATACGCCCTTTGACGGTGATACGGTTTTTACCTTGTCGACCGGCCGCATGGCCCTGCCTAGCTCCGCCGCGATGCCGGTCGAGATGTATGTCGGGCGCATTGGCGCCATTGCCGCCGATTGTTTGGCGCGGGCCGTTGGGCGGGCGGTGTTCGAGGCGAAGGCCCTTGGAAGCCATCCCAGCTACCGTGACAGCCACCCGGAGGCCTTTGCCGATGATGGCAAGACAGGTTAAAAAGGTTCCATAGTTTGAGCTCGACAGAATAATTTGTAACGAACGCTTCAAACCCAGAGTTCCCACAGGGAGGCATAACAATGTCCATAGCTAGAAAATTCTCCTATGCCCTGGCAGTGGCAGCCGTCGCGGCTTTGCCGTTCACCGCCCAGGCGGCCAAGAATTCCGTCAATATCGCCATGACGCTGGAGCCGCCGGGACTGGATCCCCGCGCCAATGCGTCCGCCGCGATCGGACAAATCGCGCTTTACAACATCTATGAAAACCTGACCCGCATTAATCAGGACGCCACGGTCAGCCCCATGCTGGCAAAAAGCTGGAGCGTTTCCGATGATGGCCTGGTTTATACCTTCAATCTGCTCCAGGGCGTGAAGTTCCATGACGGCACGGATTTCACCTCGGCCGATGTGAAATACACCTTCGAAGCCAATGCGGCGGAAGACAGCAAGATCAAGCGCAAGAAGCGTTTCGTGAACATGGCCAAGATCGAGACGCCGGATGCCAATACCGTGCGCATCACCCTGAAAAAACCACGGCCGATGTTCCTTTTCTGGATGGGCGAATCCACCGCCGTCATCGTCGGCAAGGAATCCGCCGCCTCCAATGCCGCCAAGCCCGTGGGCACCGGACCTTTCAAATTCGTCCGCTGGGTCAAGGGCGACAGCGTCCTGATGGAAAAGAATGCAGGCCATCGGGACGCCGGCTCGGTCAAGCTGGCCAAGGTCAAATTCCGCTTCATCAATGATCAGGCGGCACAGATCGCCGCCATGATGTCCGGTGATCTGGACTTAATCCCCTTCTCGCGCGCGGCGGAAAGCCTTGGCCCCCTGAAGGCCAACCCGGACATTTCCGTAACCTTCGGCACCACCGAGGGCGAGACCATTCTGTCCACCAACAACAAGCATCCGGCCTTGTCCAAGCTGAAGGTGCGCCAGGCCATTGCCCACGCCATCGACCGCAAGGAAATCATCGAAGGCGCGATGTTTGGTGCCGGCACGCCGATCGGCAGCCATTTCGCGCCGCATAATCCCGACTATCTGGACTTGACCGGCACCTATCCCCTGGACCGGGCCAAATCCAAGGCCCTGTTGGCCGAGGCGGGCTATGGCGACGGTCTGGCATTGTCCTTGAAACTGCCGCCAACGGGTTATGCCCGCGATGGCGGCCAGATCGTGGCCCAGCAATTGAACAAGGCCGGTTTCAAGATCACCATCGAGAACGTGGAATGGCCGGTCTGGCTGAAACAGGTCTACAAGCAAAAGACCTATGACCTGTCCATCGTCTCTCACGTGGAGCCCATGGATATCGGCATCTACGCCCGGCCCGGCTATTACTTCCAGTATGACGATAAGGACTTCCGGGACATCATGGCAAAGGCCGACGGCGCCCGTGATCCCGCCATGCGTTCGAAGTTTTTGAAACAGGCGCAGAAGAAATTGGCCGCCGACGCGGTCAACGGCTATCTGTTCCAGTTGGCCAAGACCACGGTGCGGAAAAAGAATTTGATGGGCGTGTGGACCTCTTCACCCATGTTCGTCAACGACATGCGCGCGGTGTACTGGAAATAGTCGGACGACCGTAACAACCGCAAGACCTCAGGCGGCGGTGCCCCAGCCATTCGGGGCCCGCCGCTTTTTTTATGAAGGAACCGCACATGAGTATCGAATTGCGTAATGCCGTCGCCAGTGACGAGGCGCGCTGTATCGAATTAATGTCCGAGTTGAAAGCCGCGACCGGGTCACGGCCCGCCCTTCCGGTAGCGGATTCGTTTCGGCAATTGCTGACCAAGGAACGGGGAGAAATCATCCTCGCCATTGAAGGCACGGAGACCTTGGGCATGGCGACGGTCAGCTACAATCTGGCCATGCGCTATGGCGGTGAATACTGCCAGCTGGAAGAACTGGTGGTAACGCCCAATGCACGGGGCAAGAACATCGGCGGTTTGCTGGTACAGCGCATCGTCGACAATGCCAAGGCACGCGGCTGCGCGGAAATGGGTCTGTATCTAGTTGAAAGCACGGAAAAGAATAGACCGTTCTATGCCAAATACGGATTCGAGGTTGTCGGCACGGAATTACGCCAGGACCTGACCGCCTAACTGTCGCATCATCCAGCTATTCCAAGAAAGGCAATACGGCCTCGCAGAACGCTTGCGGTTGTTGGCGGAACATACTGTGGCTGGCATCGGGAATTATCACCGTCTTGGCGTTCGGAACATGTGCCGCCAGCGCCCGCAGGACAATGGGCAGCATGCCCGGCGTATCGGCACCGCCGACGAACAGGGTCGGCACGGCAAGCGCTTCCGCTTCCGCCTTGGCAAAAGGTTGCCGCCCTTCATTGACCTGGGCCAGCAGGGTATAGGCGTTATCCTCGCGCATTTGCCGCTCGGATGCGGGCAGGGTATCCCATGTGCCCGGCCCATCGATGCCGTCGATGAAAGACCGCAGGCCGCCGTCCAGATCGCCGGCGGCGATCTTTTCCGATGCCTCGGCCACATGGGCCCGCGAACCCGCGGCGGGCGTCCCGTCATCGGCGCCATCGGGCAGCAATGCCTCCTCAAGCACGCCACCCGGTTCGGCCAAAACCAGCTTGCGCAACAGTTCCGGGCGTTGCAACGCCAGGCGAAAGGCGAGATGGCCGCCCCTGGAATGGCCGATCAAATCCACCGGCCCAAGGGCCAATGCCTCGATAAAAGCGATCGTATCATCAACGTGCTGGGCCATGTTGAACTGGCCGCCTTGGCCGTCCCAATGCTCGGGAAAGTAATGACGCAGGCTGGGGATTATCAGCCGCCGCTTCGCCGACAGCGGCTTCAGGACCGACGCCCAGGCCCGGAAGTCGTTAAGCGAGCCATGTACGCAGACCAGCGGCGTACCTTGGCCAATCTCCAGATAGGACATATCGTAATCATTGACGCGTAGCGTTTTCATCCTGCCCAACACTTGTTGCCTCGTTCGGCCTAAACGTTAGCACGTGGCCTAGAAGCGCTCCAGCAGGCGTTCGATATACTCCCGTTCCAGGCGGGCGCGGGCGCGTTCGCCGGCGCGGCGGCGCAACTCGTCCAGGATATGCCGGGCCCGGGCCAGTTCGGAATCATCGGGCACCATGACCCGGGAGGTATCCATGCCGCCGCCCTGGAAGGGCCGCCCGGCGGGATCTTCCTTATTGCTGCTCATCTGCCCCTGGCCGTCCTCCTGAGCATTTTTCATCATCTCTTCCGCCAGTTCGCGGAAGCTGTTGGCCAGGCCATCGATCGCCTGACGCTGGGCGGACAGCGCCTGGCCGCCCCGGCCCAGACGCAGGGCCCGCTGCGCCTCGCGCATGGCCCGGTCAACATCGCTCATGGCATCGGGGATCTCGCCAATACCCTGGCCCAGCCGGCGCATGACATCACCCAGTTGCTGACGCAGGTTGCCCTGCTTGCCCGCGAGCCTGCCCATGGCCTCGCGCTTGCCGGAGGTCACGGGGCCGTTTCGGCCCTTGCCTTGGGGGCCGCCCTGACTGTCGCCTTCTGCTTCGCCCTGCTGCTTTTCCCACGGCATGCGGCGGCGGCGCGGGGTTTGTTGATAGGTCTTGTCCATCAGATCCTGCTGCTTCTGCAACAACTCGCCCAGGCGGCGCATGGCCTGCTCGCCCGCCCGGTTGCCTTGCTGCTGGGCCGTCGCGCTCTGGCCCTGGAGGTTTTCCAGCATCTCCTGTAACTGACGCAGCATCTCGCGGGCCGCATCCTTGGCGCCCAGGCGGCTCAGTTCCCTGATGCGGTCCATCATCTTTTGCAAATCCGCCGCATCGATATTGC
Source organism: uncultured Rhodospirillaceae bacterium (assembly GCA_964462145.1). Lineage (GTDB taxonomy): Bacteria > Pseudomonadota > Alphaproteobacteria. The sequence continues at coordinate 5,717 of CAYWYB010000044.1, read as the reverse complement.
GGGCATTGGGATCGGGCGGTTGCGGGCCTTGGGCCTGGTCATTCTTTTGCGCCTGCTCGGCCAGGGCCCGGAGATATTTTTCCATGGCCCTTTGCAGCTCGTCCATCAGGCGTTCAATTTCCGCTTGCTCGGCGCCCTCCGCCAAGGCCGCCATCAGCGCATCCTGGGCCGCGCGCAAATCCCGCTCGGCCAGGGACATGCCGCCATCCTCGATCCGCAGGGCAACCTGCCATAACAGCGCCGCCACCTCGCTTAGCGGCTCGTCACGGCTCAATTGCAGACGCCGGGCCGCCGTCCACAGGGCCAGATAGGCGACCTGATCGTGAGCATAGGTTTCCGGACCGGATGAAATGGCGAATAGCGCCAGGGCGACAAGGAACCGCCGCTCCGGCAGGCGGCTCAGATCCCGCCGCTGCTCGATGATCGCCCGGGCCGCGGGGTGGCTGAATTGGCGTTCCGGCAGTTTCAGGCTGACCGCTTCCGAGCGCCCAACCTGGCCCTTTTCATCCCTGGCCAGGTAATGCAGGACAACATTCAGGCCGGCCCAGGGATGCGGCGTTAAATCAAAGTAGCGGCTGTCCCTTGACTCCCGGGCGCCGGGCGGCGAGACCGTCAACTCCAGCCTGTGAACACCGTCGGCGGCATCCGGCGCCGCAACAGCATCCGAATTGGCATCAAGTTTGGCATCCGGATCGGCAAGGCGTAGTTCGGCCCATGCGGCGGCCAGGCCGTAATCATCGGCGGCCTGATAGGACAGGCGCAGGGCCTGGCGCGGGGTCACCTTTGGCTCCTCGTCGGCACTAATGGTCGGCGGCTGATCGATGATGACCGCCAGGGGCCAATCCGCCAACGTTTGCTCGGCCGAGGCGATGCTCAGGCGCTGGCCAGCCTCTATGCTCTGGCTCAGCTCGAAATTCCGCGCATCGATCTTCTGGAACGGCGTTATCGCACCGTCAATCGCCAGCCGTGGCGTTGCGCCGCCGCCAAAGACCCGGGCCATCAAGGTGCTGCCCTGGGGCACCTGCAACGCCGCGGCACTTTGCGGATCCAGCTTGATGGGCGGCAGGGCGGTATAGCCGGGCGGGGTGAGCCAGGCTTCTAACTCTGCCGCCACGCCCCCGCTGGTGCTGAAATCAGGCAGTAAAGCGTCCCGTAAACGTTGCGGCGCCTCGGCCCCGCCGATAAACAGGCCCATGACGAGGAGCAAAAATACCACCGACCGCAGACCCCAGGGGTCGCCCTGTGGCAGGCCCGGCCGGGGCAGCCCGAGGCGCAGGTTGCGCAATTGGCGCTGCAGACGGTTTTGATGCGCGCGCCACAAGGCAAGGGCGCCGGCATCGTAGCTGTTGGCCAAATGATCCCGCAGGCCGCCCAGGGGGCGATGGCGCAGGCCGCTATCGCGCTCCAGCCGGCGCAGGGCGGCGCCTTCTTCGGGAACGCGCCAGGCCTTATAGCCGAGCCAGATGGCGGCGATCAAAAGTACCGCGAAAACAGCCAGCAACACGGCATGGCCCCAGGCCGGCAGTTGAGCCGGCAGCTGCAACAGAGCCAGCGCACCGAACAGACCAATGACGCAGATCAAAGGCAACAGGGCCCGCCACAAAATCTCCCAGAACAGCACCAACAGCGCCAAGGCGAATAGGTAGTCGATGCGGTCCGGTGTCCTCATATGGCTATTCCAAGGTCGCCGCCAGCCAGGGCGGTGTTTTGTCCAGGGCCAAAAGATCGTCGATGCTTTGCCGCGGCCGAATAACGGCGAACTGATCGCCGTGCACCAGCACTTCCGGCACCAGGGGGCGGCTGTTGTAGGTGGAGGCCATGACCGCACCATACGCCCCTGCGCTGCGAACCGCGATCAAATCATTGGGAGCGAGCGGCGGCATGGGCCGGCCCTTGGCCAGGGTATCGCCGGATTCGCAGATCGGCCCAACCACATCCGCCGCCGTTAAGGCCGCGCCAGACGCGGCCTCGCGCACGGGCACTATGTCATGCCAGCTGTCATACATGGCGGGACGGATTAAATCGTTCATAGCCGCATCGATGATGATAAAGCGGCGGCCTTCGTGCTTTTCATGGATCACGCCGGCGACCAGAATGCCCGCGTTGCCCACCAGCACGCGGCCCGGCTCCAACACCAGATCAAGCTGCCGGTTGGCAGTCAGACGTTTGACCATGCTGCCGTATTCCGCCGGTGGCGGCGGCGTTTCACCGCCATAAGGTATGCCCAGGCCACCGCCCAGATTACAGCGGCGAATGTCATGGCCGGCGGCGCGCAACTGGTCGATCAGTTTCAGGGCGCGGTCAAAGGATTCCTCGAACGGCGCCAGGTCGGTAATTTGCGAACCGATATGCACGGCCACGCCCAGCATGGCCAGACCGGGCAGGCTGGCGCCCAGGTCAAAGATTTCCATCGCCCGATCAATGGGTATGCCGAATTTGTTCTGCTTGCGCCCAGTGGTGATTTTCTCGTGCGTGCCCGCGTCCACGTCCGGATTAACCCGGACGGAGACCGGTGCCACCTTGCCCATTTGGGTGGCGACGGCGCTCAGCAGCCGCAACTCCGGCTCGCTTTCCACATTGAACTGATAGATGCCCACGGCCATGGCCTGGGCCAACTCTTCCCTTGTCTTGCCGGGACCGGCAAAGACAATGCTGTCAGGCGCGGCGCCCGCCAAAATGGCCCGGCGCAGCTCCCCCGCCGAAATAACATCGGCGCCTGCACCCAGCGCCACGAAGGTGCGTATCACCGCCTGGTTTGAATTTGCCTTCACCGCATAGCAGATGCGCGCACCGGTACCCTCCAACGAGCCGGCCAGGACCTGGTAATGCCGGGTCATGGTCGCGGTCGAATAGCAATAGAACGGCGTGCCGACGGCGGCGGCGATGTCGGGGACAGCGACGTCCTCGGCATGCAAGACCCCATCGCGATATTGAAAATGATCCATGGCCCTATTGCCCCGCCTTTTTCTTTTTCAGTTTTGCCGGATCGATCTTCATACCGGTACTGCCGTCGGGACGCTTGGGCGGGCCCTTCTTGCCGCAGGCGGCGAGGGCCGCCAACAGCGGCGCCGCCAGCGCCAAACGCAGCACTGTCCGGCGCCGGATCATAACCGTGCCCGCGCCGCGGCGATGGCCACGCGTACCTGGGACGGCGCGGTGCCGCCATGGCTGACCCGCGAGGCGACGGAATTGCGCACGCCCAGTACTTCGAATACGGCCTCGGTAATACCGCCTTCAACCGCTTGCATATCGGCCAGGGACAGGCCATCCAGATCAACGCCCTGTTCCTCAGCCTGCTTGACCAGGGTGCCGGTGACATGGTGCGCCCGGCGGAACGGCAGACCCAGTTCGCGGACCAGCCAATCCGCCAGATCCGTGGCGGTGGTGAAACCTTGCCCGGCCGCCGCTTCCATGACCGCCCCGTTGACGCTCAGATCGCCCAGCATGCCGGTCATCGCCGGCACGGTCAGGGTCAGGGTATCGGCCACTTCGAATACCGGTTCCTTATCTTCCTGCATGTCCTTGGAATAGGTCATGGGCAGGCCCTTCATGACCACCAGCAAGGCATTCAGGTCACCGATCACCCGGCCCGCCTTGGCCCGGACCAGTTCGGCGGCATCAGGATTGCGCTTTTGCGGCATGATCGAGGAGCCGGTGGTAAAGCCGTCGCCCAACGAGATGAAATTGAACTGCGCCGAGGCCCAGTTGACCAGCTCCTCGGCCAGACGGGAGAGATGCACCGACAGGATCGAGGCGGCGGCCAGATACTCCATGGCGAAATCCCGCGCCGCCACCGCATCCATGGAATTGGCGGCGGGCCGCTCGAAACCAAGCGCCTTGGCCGTTGCCTCCCGGTCGATGGGAAACGAGGTTCCGGCCAGGGCGGCGGCACCCAGGGGGCTTTCATTCAAACGCCGCCGGCAATCGCTGAAGCGGCCTCTGTCACGGCCCAGCATTTCCACATAGGCCATCAAGTGGTGGCCAAAGGTCACCGGCTGGGCCGCCTGTAGATGGGTGAAGCCGGGCATCACCGTATCCGCGTGCTCCTCCGCCCGGTCCAGCAAGGCCACGATTAGCTCCCGCAGGGCCGGGTCCAGGGCATCGATCTCGTCCCGCAGCCAAAGCCGGAAATCCGTCGCTACCTGATCGTTGCGCGAGCGCGCGGTGTGCAGCCGGCCCGCCGGCTCGCCAATCAACTCGCTCAACCTGGCCTCCACGTGCATGTGGATGTCTTCCTTGACCGGATCGTATTCGAAAGTACCCGCCGCGATCTCGGCCTCGACCTGATCAAGGCCTTTCAAGATCGCGTGACCGTCGGCCTCGTTCAGGATGCCTTGCGCCATCAACATGCTACAATGGGCCCGGCTGCCGGCGATATCCTGGCGGTAGAAACGCCTGTCGAAATAGATCGAGGCGTTGATCCGCTGCATGATATCCGACGCGCCACCGGCGAAACGCCCGCCCCACAGGGCATTGGCGCCGGTTTGCTTGCCGTCTGGCTGCCCGCCATCAGGTGTTTGGTCGGTCATCTTATTACTCCCGCCCCCCGAGGAGGCCATGGTCCAGTTTCGATCCGTATACCTGATCCCGTTTGCCGCCACCATGAGCATTTTTCTGGCTCTGGCAATGCCCCATGCGGGCCATGCCGCCGGTCTGTCCCAACATGCGGTTGGCACAATGGCGAACTTTAACCCTTCGCCCGAGTTGCCGCCAGCGCCGGCCATTACGTTTCGCGACGAAAAGGGTGAGAAACATAGCCTGGCGGATTTCGCGGGCAAGGTGGTGTTGATCAATTTCTGGGCCACCTGGTGCGGTCCCTGTCGTCGGGAAATGGCTGATCTGGACCATTTGCAAAAACAGATCGGCGGCCCTGAATTCAGCGTTCTGGCGATCTCGTCGGACCGCAAGGGCATGGAGGTGGTGCGGAAATTCTACAACGAGAACAAAATTCGGTATCTGGATGCCTGGATCGACAAAACCACAAAGGCGCAGCGGGCCTTTGGCGCTTACGGCTTGCCCACGTCCGTGCTGATCGATGGCCAGGGCCGTGAGGTTGGCCGTTTGGTGGGGCCGGCGGAATGGGCCAGCGACGAGGCGTTATCCTTGATCAAGGCGGTTATCGCCCGTGACAAAAACTGATGCGGCTTTGCCAAATTCGCCCATTAGGTTAAGTTGGCGACGGAATTTGGGGAGTAGCATACATGACGATCGATACGGAGTTCTTTGCCGAGCACGGCTTTATTCTGGTGCCGGGGGTGTTGTCGCCTGAAAAACTGCGCGCCGCGCAAGCCGAGACCGACCGCATCGTACAGGCGGCCGCCGGCGTGCAGGATCATGACGCGATCTATGATCTGGAGGCGAGCCACCGCCCGAACGCGCCACGCGTTCGCCGTATCAAATTTCCGCATCTGCATTTCCCCGCCTTCGAGGAACTGGTCCGCGACCCAGAGGTTACCGATCCCGTGGCCGCCCTGATCGGCGAGAATATCCGCCTGTACGGCGGCAAGATCAACATCAAGGCTGCCGGCTACGGCGCGCCGGTGGAATGGCACCAGGACTGGGCTTTCTACCCCCATACAAACGACGATGTGCTGACGGTCGCCATCCTGCTTGACGATATGGACGCCGATAATGGCTCGTTGGGCATCATGGCCGGCAGTCACAAGGGGCCCATATTCGACCACCATGCCGACGGCGCCTTTTGCGGCGCCCTGGAC
>CAYWYB010000043.1:0-23271 GCA_964462145.1 uncultured Rhodospirillaceae bacterium | reverse complement strand
GATACCGCGCGTCCTGTTCAAACCAGGTGGCCGCCATGAATAATGCGGGCTAGGTTATAAGTTATGGCAATTTATTCGATCATGATACAAATCGGCCTAGTTTGAGGCATCGGACCAGCAGCATTTGGCAAACAAGGCCAAGGGTACACAGGCCCGCAGATTATCGATCTATTGAAGAGTATTAGCGCATGCCGAAAGCGGCCAACGATATTATTCTCAAGAGTATTCTGGCCAGGCGCCTGATCCTGGCTCTGGTGCTTGCAAGTTCCCTGATCACCGCAATTCTGACGGCGTTTCAACTGTTCATGGATTACCGGCGCGGCGTCGGGGATATCGAAAACAGCTTCTCCCTGGTCAAAACAAGTTATTTGAGCGGCTTGACCAATAGCATGTGGACGTTCGACGAGGAGCAGATCCATATATTGCTGTCGGGCATGGCCAAACTGCCCGATATGGAAGTGGTTTCGATCCTCATCGGCGAGGAGACAAAGTGGTCGGTTGGGCAGTCCAAATCGGAAAAAACCCTGTCAGCCGAATATCCCATGCAGATCAGCTACCGTGGAGAGACCTTGACGATCGGGACCTTGGTTGCTGTTGCCAGCCTGTCATCGATTCATCAACGTCTTTGGCAGGACCTTGCCGTAGTTTTCATTGGCAACGCGGTGAAGACGTTCCTCGTCGTCGGCTTTGTCTTCCTCTTGTTTCATCGCATGGTGACGCAACGGCTGAACCAGCTTTCAGGCATGATCAAGCGCTTGAATCTCGAATATTCAGCCGTTGGCGGGTACCCGGACGAGATCGTAGGCGCGCGGCAATCGCCCGACGAAATCGATGCGATCAGAATTGCCTTACAGGATATGCAAGCTGATTTGGCCGCGTCCCATAGATCGGTTCGTGAACGGGAGCAGGAACTTCGCATCATTACTAATTCCCTGCCCGCTCCCATGGTGCATATCGATGCCGAGCAGCGCTATCTTTACGTCAACAAGGTCGCCGAGGAATGGCTCGGCCAGCCATCTTCAGAAATCATCGGCCGGACGGTTGCCGAAATCATGGGCCCGGCGGCCTATGAATTATTGCGTCCACACATTGAAGCGGTGTTGTCCCGAACCCCCCAGGAGTTCGAGGCACAGCTTGTTTTTCCCAACAACCGGACACGGGAAATGGAATTGTCATATGTACCCAACCTCGCCGACGATGGCACGGTCTTGGGGTTTTTCGGACTTGGTATCGATGTCACCCAGCGCCATGCACTGGAGGCCCGCCTGCGGCAATCGCAAAAGATGGAAGCCGTTGGCCAGTTGACTGGAGGTATTGCCCATGAATTCAACAATTTGCTGCAGGTTGTCGCCGGCAATGTCGATTTGCTTCAGACTAAGATTCCGCCCAGCGCAGCGACCTTGCGCAGCTTTAAGGCGATCAACCGTAATGTGGGCCGCGGTGCGGAACTGACCAGCCGCCTGTTGTCGTTTTCGCGGCGGCAACCCCTGGCGTCCAGGCCGGTGGACGTCGATAGGGTGCTGGCGGATATGCAGGATATGTTATCGCGGACCCTGGGAGAAACAATCCGGGTCGCCGTCGAACCGATGGTTGATCTCTGGACGGCGGAAGCCGATCCGGGCCAATTGGAAAATGCCCTGCTTAACCTGGCACTGAACGCCCGTGACGCCATGCCCTCGGGCGGTACCATTACCCTGTCCGCCGCCAACGTTCGGATTGATGAGGCGGAAGCGGCACGCCATGAGGAGGCAAGCCCGGGAGACTACGTCAGGCTGGACGTGGCCGACAGCGGTTGCGGCATGTCGGAGGAAGACATCGCGCATGCCTTCGAGCCATTCTTCACCACCAAGGACGTCGGCGAGGGCACCGGCCTTGGCCTCAGCATGGTCTATGGCTTTGCCCAGCAATCGGGCGGCTTCGCTGAAATAGAAAGCGAAGTTGGGCTGGGCACGACCGTGCATCTGTACCTGCCGCGACTTGGCCCAACCGAGGATGCGGCGGCAGCTGACAAGCAGAGGACTTCCGACACCCTATTGCCCGACGCCTGCATGATCTTGCTTATTGAAGATGATGGCGATGTCAGAGAGTCGCTGGCCGGCCAAATATCCAGCCTTGGTTATGGCGTGATTGAGGCCGAAAACGGCGTCAAGGCCTTGGCGATCGCCGCCGACCTGCCGCGGATCGATCTATTGTTCACGGATATCGTGATGCCCGGTGGTTTGAGCGGCCTTGATCTGGCACATCAACTGCAGCAGCAGCGGCCTGACCTGAAGGTGCTTTACACGACCGGTTACAGCGCGGATATCGGTTCCGAAACGGGTCCGTTGGAAGACGGCGCTGCCGTGCTGTACAAGCCCTACAGCAAGGCTGAAATGGCCACCACGATTGCGGAAATCCTGCGTTGAAACAGACCTTAACGTGGTCTAATTCCCGGTAAACTCCAGGCCATATTTTTCTACAATTGACAAATATTCCCTGCTGCCTTGGAACGCTAAAAAGGCTTTCACGAATTCGTCTCTAAGGCTTTTATCGGTGTTCCTGCTCAAGGCAAGGTAGAGCCTGTTTCTTTCCTTCAGGCGCGGGTATTCAAGCGCAACCATTGAGCTGCAATCAAGATCTGCCGCTATGCACTCTTTCTTGATTAACTGCAAAAACGAGATGGTGAAATCCGCCCGCCCTGTGAGAAGCATTTGAATAATTTGCTTGTGGCTATTCACTTCGTATCGATCAGCTTTCAGACCGTTCTTGACCAGTTGGTCGAACCTTAATATTCCCGCGCTGCCCCGCCAAAGAACGGCTGTTTTTCCCGAAATGGCATCTTCGGAATTACTAGGCTTGAAGCCTTTCCTTACGATTATCTGTGGCGACAATCCGTCATACAGATAGCAGCACCAGTCAAAATAACCTTCTCTTGCCGGTTTTCGGGTCATGGAGAAGATAGCGACGTTATTCTTGCCTGATTTTACGGTATCAAAGGACCGCGCCCAGGGCGAAAATACAATCTGATCGTCTGAATAATTCAGTCGCGTGAAAATGCGCTGCAGAATTTCATAAGTCGCACCGCGGCCATCATCCGTTTGGTAGGGAAAATCATTGTCGGTCAAAAAGGTAATTTTCCCGGTATTGCTCCCCTTATCGGCAATATTTTGAGGTTCTTTAGCTTCTGCCGTGACCGCATAACCGCAGAAAATGATCGCGGCAATAAGCAACGCCCGTTGCGCGCCTCGCATCAAGGCCATTGAATATCCCCCATCATCAATCAAGGCCGCCCCATTGCAGTATTGGCCACCCCTCCGGTCAAGACGATGTCCGGACAATTACCCTAAGCGACGAGGTCCCGCAGTTCCCGGCGCAGCACTTTGCCGACGGGAGATTTTGGGATGTCGTCGATGAACTGAATCCGCTTGGGTACCTTGTAGTTGGTCAGCGCCTCGTGGCAATGGGCGATGACCGCTTCCTCGGTCACCGCTTCGTCGTTGCGCACGATAAAGGCCATGGGCACTTCGGAGGATTTTTCATCCGGGATACCGACGACGCCAACCTCGGCCACGCCGGGGAGTTTGGAGATGACATCCTCGACCTCGTTCGGCGAAACATTGAAGCCCGAGACCAGGATCATATCCTTCTTGCGGTCGACGATTTCCAGGAAACCATCCTCATCCATCACCGCGATATCGCCGGAATAGAGCCAACCATCTTTCAAAGCCTCCGCCGTCGCATCCGCGCGGCCAAAATAACCCTTCATGATGGTCGGGCCCTTGAACAGCAGTTCGCCGGGCGAGCCGATGGGCTGATCCACGCCCTCGTCATCGACAATGCGGACGTCCAGGCCGGGTACCGGTATGCCGACCGAGCCCAGGCGGTTCTCGCCCAAGGGGTTCAGGCTCATCACGCCGCAACATTCCGTCATGCCATAGCCCTGATAGATCTCGACGCCGGTGGCATCGGCCCAGCGCTGGGCCACGCCGGTCTGCTGTGCCGCGCCGCCCGAGCCACAGAAAACAACATCCTTGACCAATTCGCGGCTGAACCAGTCTTCCTCCAACAATACGGCGAACAGGGTATTGATGCCTGTGAAGCGGGTAACCTTAAAATTTTCGAACGCGGTTTTCAGGTTCGACGGTGGGCGCGGCGAAGGTACCAGCACCATATGATCGCCGCTGCCGATGCCGAGCACGAAGATCAAGGCAAACGCCGTGATATGATAGAGCGGCAAGATCACCAGCGTGGTATCGCCGTCCGGGTTCTGGATTTCCTCGGCCAGGCAACCGGCCTGCGCCGCGTTGGCGAGAATGCCCGTATGGGTCAGTTCCGCGCCCTTGCTGCGCCCGGTGGTCCCCGACGTGTATTGGAACAGAGCAGAATCGTCACCGCTCTGACCGGCGGTATAGGCCCCAATATCGCCGCCGTTGCGCGCCTTGGCGCCGGCGGCCAGGGCATCGGCGAAATCAATATGGGCGTGCGCCATATCGGGAATGACTTTTTTCACGTGCTTCAGCACGATGCCGATGATCAGTTTTTTCATGAAGGGGAAGAAATCCAGCAGGGAAATCTTCACCACCTGGCGCACACCGGTGTTGCCGACGACTTCGTCGACCTTATCGCCGAACATATCGATGATGATCAGCACCTTGGCCTTGGAATCGTTAAGCTGATGCTCCATCTCCGGTGCGGTGTAGAGCGGGTTGATATTGGTGCAGATGGCCCCGGCCAAAAAGGCGCCGGCGGCGGCAATGGTGAAATCGATGCAATTGGGCGTCATCATGGCGACGGTCTCGCCCCGTTGCAGACCGGCAGTCTCGCGCAGGTAGGCGGCAAAGTCCTTGGAATGCGCCAGCCATTCGGCATAGTTCAGCGTAGCCGCCGCGCCATTCGGCAGAACCGTCGTCATCGCCGGCCGGTTGGCGAATTCCGCGCCGGCATGATTGATCAATTCGACCAGGGTGCTCTGCTCCATGGCAGCCGCATCGAAGTTCCGGGCCGTCTCGCTGTAATATTTCTCCCAGGGTCGCGACATTTTTCCGCCTCCATCCCCAAAGCCTGTTTTTATGCCAAGACGGTATCGTGATTTGCCAAGCAAAACAATTACTACCGAAAGAAATCGCGCATATACCGCGCCCAGTTGTTAAGCTAGTCACAGAAGCAAAAACCTTGGGATCGAGCATATGAAAATCACCGGCTGTGAAATCCTGCACTGTGGTGCGGGCTGGCGTAACTTTTCCTTTTTGAAACTGCAGACCGACGACGGCATCACCGGCATCTCGGAATATAACGAGAGCTATGGCTCCAAGGGCCTGTCCGCCGTGATCGAGGCTCTGGTGGAAACCCAGATCGGGCAGAACCCCTGCAATCACGAGGCCATTTCACAGCAGCTCTATGCCATGACGCGCCAGGCGCCGGGCGGCATCAATCAACAGGCCATGGCAGCGATCGAAAATGCCATGATGGACATCAAGGGCAAGGCCCTGGGCGTACCGGTCTATGATCTGTTGGGCGGCGCGGTACGGGACCGGATGAAGCTGTATTGGTCCCACTGCGGCAGCTATCTGATGAACCCGACGGCGGCCAAGGCCATTGGCCGGCCACAATTGCAAAATCTGGATGACGTGGTTGCCCTGGGCGCCCGCGTGCGCGAAAGCGGCTATACCGGCCTGAAGACCAATATCTTCCGCTTTGGCGAAAACCCGCCCATGCATATGCCGGGCTTTGGCCGGGGCCCGGGCGGTCCGGAACTGAACGTGGAAAAGCACATCATCCGCGATCTGCGGGCGCAGTTAGAGGCCCTGCGCGAAGGTGCCGGCCCCGACATGGGCATCCACCTGGACATCAACTTCAACTGCAAGACCGAGGGTTATCTGCAAATGACCCGGGCCCTGGATGATCTGGGCCTGACCTGGTTCGAGATTGACCTGTATGACCCGGAGGCCCTGCGCCATATCCGCAATTCCGTGCAAACGCCCATTGCCTCGTGCGAAAGCCTGTTCCGCCTGCGGGAATTCCGGCCGTTCTTTGAAAATCATTCCATGGACGTGGCCATTATTGATCTGCCCTGGAACGGTATCTTCCATTCCATGAAGATCGCAGCCATGGCCGAGGCTTACGAAATCAACGTGGCACCGCATAATTTCTACGGCCATCTCTCCTCCATCATGTCGGCCCATATGTGCGCCGCCGTGCCCAACTTCCGCATCATGGAGATCGATGTGGATGACGTACCGTGGAAGGACGAGATCGTCACCTATGTGCCGGAGATCGAGGACGGCTATCTGAAACTGCCGAAAGGTCCCGGCTGGGGCACCGAGTTGAACGAGGATGCCATCAGGGCCCATCCGCCCATCTAAAGAACGGAAAAGAGCATGAGATTTGTCGTACTGGGCGCGGGTGCCCTGGGCACGGTCATCGCCGCCTATCTGGCCCGCGCCGGCGAGGATGTCGCCCTGATCGCACGGGGCGCCAGAGCCAAGCATTTGGCCAGCGAAGGCGTCACCATAACCGGCCTGGAAGATTTCACGGTCGAGATGGAAATCGTCGAGCAGCCCGATACTCTGGAGGCGGCGGACGTCTTGATCATGGCGACCAAGACTTATGATACCGCCGCCGCTATCGATGCCGTGCGCCATATGAAGCTGGGCAGCGTCTTCTCGATCCAGAACGGTGTCATGAAGAACAGCCAGCTTGCTGACGGCTTCGGCGAGGATACGGTGCTGGGCGCCGTCGGCATGCTGGGCGGTGCGGTCGAGGCCAATGGCGCGGCCAATTACATGATGGCCAACCCTCTCATGATTGGCGAGTTGACGGGCGAGAGCAGCACAAGGGTCGATGACATAGTTGCCGCCCTGAAGGGTGCCAAGCTGAATGCGTCGGCCTCCAACAATATTCTGACCGAGGAATGGTCGAAATTCGTCGGTTGGATCGGGCTTTCCGGCCTGGCCGTGCTGACTCGGCAGGAAACCTGGAAATTCTTAGCCGACCCCGACAGCGCCCGTGTCGTCGCCCGCATCATGGCGGAGACGGCGCAACTGCCGCAACGGATGGGCATCCCGCTGAAGGCCGGCCCGCCGTATTTTCTCGATGCCGCGACGGAAAAGCCCGAGGACGAGGTCGTCGCCCTGTTACAAGGGCGGGGCCAGGCCCAAAGCACATCGGCACCCAATTTTCGCCAATCCATGTTGCAGGACGTGGACAAGGGGAAACAGTTCGAGGTCGAGGAAACCTTTGGCTATACCGTGCGCACGGCCGAGGAACTCGGCCTCTCCGTACCCACGGTGGAAACCTGCTACCGTATCCTGTCCGGCCTCAACCGTATGCTGCAATGACCCGATACCGGGATGATCTTGAGAGCATCATTGCCGGCAGCGGCTTAACCGATAGATACCGGATTACCTACAAAACAGTTTTCGGCGCGGCGGCGGCCTATGCCGATGACGCAATTTTTCTGACCTTGGGCAAGTTCGGCGTAGCCGTAAAGCTACCGGGCGCTACCTGCCAGGCTCTCATGGACGACGGTGTTGGCGGGCCATTGAAGTATTTCGAGAAAGGCCACGTTAAGCGAAATTATGTGGTGTTAGGGAACGATCTGCTGAAAGATAAGGCCCGCATGGGCGAATTGCTGGGAGAAAGCGCCGCTTTCGTGCAGACTAAAGAGCGGAAAACATAAACCGGGAAAGGAAGCCTCAATGCCATACCTGGATCGCGGCAACGGCGTTCGCATCTATTTCGAGGACAGCGGCGGTGATGGCATGCCGATCCTGCTGGCCCATGGCTATGGCGCCTCGACAGGCATGTGGGACGGCCAGGTCGAGGTATTTTCCGACCGTTATCGCCTGATCACCTGGGATATGCGCGGCCATGGCAGAACCGAATGCCCGGAGGATTTGAGCTTTTTTAGTCAGGATGAAACAGCCGATGACATGCGTGCGATCCTGGATCATCTAGGCTTGGAAAAGGCGGTCATCGGCGGTCACTCCCTGGGCGGCTTCATGACCCTGGCCTTCAATGTGCGCTACCCGGAGCGGGTATCGGCCTTGATCCTGCAAGGCTGCGGGCCGGGCTATCGCAGCGACAAGGCGCGGGAAACATGGAACGAACGGGCCGAAAGCCGGGCCCGATCGTTGGAGGAAGGCGGCCTTGACGCCTTGGGTGGCACCGGCGAGGTTGGCGCATCCGTGCAGGGCACGGCACAAGGCTTGGCCCTAGCGGCGCGGGGCATTCTAAGCCAGGTCGATGCCCGTGTCATCGACAGCCTGACCGGCATCGCCGTGCCCACGCTGATCATCATTGGCGACGGCGACAGCCACTATCTGCAGGGTTCGGACTATATGGCCGCCCGCATCCCCGGCGCCGTCAACGTCCTGGTGGCGGATGCCACCCATGGCGTCAACATCGACCAGCCCGAGGCGGTGAACAAAGCATTGGGCGAATTTCTGGCGAAACTGTAGGGCCATATGAACCTGCCATGACCGACGGTCATGGCAACTAGGTGAATAGCCGCATCGTTCCAATCACTAATTTCGTCGCTGCGTTTGCTTTGCGCGCAACGGGAACTAGCTCCCATAACAATCGTGTCTAACCGGACCGACCGTCTTATTACGCGCGATTTTGAGCGAACGGGGATTTATGGTGATGAAATGCAACAGCTTGAGAATGTTGACCGCCACGGCGGTGCTCGTGGCAGTGGCCGGCTACGCCTCCGCGCAGGATGTTAATCCTGGCGCGGTCCTCAAGAAGCCCAAAATCTACTCGCCATATGTGGAGAGAACCGTCAGCAATTCGAACTTGGCGGAAGGCGTCTATTGGGGCGATACCCATCTACATACGTCTTATTCCACGGATTCCGGCATGCTCGGAAACACCCTTGGACCGGACGAGGCTTATCGTTTCGCCAAGGGCGAGGAAGTCAGATCAGCCGCCGGAATGCGGGCGCGCCTGATCCGGCCATTAGATTTCCTGGTGGTGGCCGATCATGCCGAGAACCTGGGTCTTTCGGTGATGATCAAGGAATCCAACCCCGAGCTCCTCAAGAACAAGTGGGGCAAAATGGTCCACGACCTCGTGAAGGCCGGTAAGGGCCGCGAAGCCTTTCAGCAATGGCTGAAGGACGCGGTGACGGTCAACAAAGACCCGATCGACAACCCGAAAATGACCCGCACTATCTGGGACCGGCAGATAGGCTTTGCCGAAAAACACAACGAACCGGGACGGTTTACGGCGTTAATCGGTTTCGAATGGAGCTCGATCGCGACATCGAAAAACCCCGGAAATCTGCATCGGGTGGTGATCTTCAAGGATGGCAAGGACAAAGCCGGACAGGTTCTGCCCTACAGCACCGTGGACTCGAATGATCCGGAAAAGCTTTGGGAGTATCTGGCGAATTACGAAGACAAAACCGGCGGCAGCGTCCTTGCCATCGCCCATAACGGCAATACCTCGAATGGTCAGATGTTCCCGCTCAAGCGGCTGAACGGCAAGGACATTGACCGAAGCTATGCCGAGGCGCGCCGCCGTTGGGAACCGCTTTACGAAGTGACCCAGATGAAGGGCGACGGCGAAGCCCATCCGTTCCTGTCGCCGAATGATGAATTCGCCGACTATGGCACCTGGGACAAGGGCGACATTGCCGGCCTGAAACCCAAGAAGGACTGGATGCTGCAGTATGAATATGCCCGCACGGCGCTGCAGGTCGGCATGCAGCAGGAACGAAAACTTGGTGTGAACCCTTACAAATTCGGCATGATCGGCAGCACCGATGCCCATACATCCCTGGCCACATCACGTGACGAAAACACCTGGAGCAAAACGCCGACCATGGAACCGTCGGCTGATCGATATGAGCATGTCGTGATCGGTTCGGTTTCCGGCGACGAGAAATTGACGACCTTTGCTTGGGAAACATTGGCCTCGGGCTTGGCGGCTGTCTGGGCGCGGGAAAATACCCGCGAGGCCCTTTTCGAAGCGATGCAGAAGATGGAAACCTACGCCACGACGGGAACGCGGATCACGGTGCGGTTTTTTGGCGGCTGGGACTATGGCAAGGATGAAGTGTATCGCCCCGATGCCGTGGCAATCGGTTATCGAAAAGGCGTGCCCATGGGTGGTGACCTGGGCAAACGTCCCAGCGGCAAGAAAGCGCCGGTCTTCATGGTCGGCGCCCTCAAGGATGCCTGGTCCGGTAATCTGGACCGCATTCAAATCGTCAAGGGCTGGGTCGATGAAGACGGCAAACGGCACGAGAAAATTTACGACGTCGCGGTATCCGACGGCCGGACAATTGGCGCCGATGGGCGCAGCAAGACACCTGTCGGCAGCACCGTCGATGAAGCCAATGCCACCTACCTCAACAACATTGGCGATGCCGAGTTACGGGCCGTATGGACCGACCCGGATTTCAATCCCAAGCATGCAGCAGTGTATTACGCCAGGGTGCTCGAAATCCCGACGCCGACCTGGCAAGCCTATGACGCCAAATTTTTCAACGTCAAAATGCCCAAAGAAGTACCAATGAGCCATCAGGAACGCGCCTACACCTCACCGATCTGGTATTCGCCGGCGGGTTAGGTCAAAAGCAGACATATGTCTGGATGAAGGCGGGCGCCCGCTCTTCGCGCCACCGTGCGGCCGGGCATGGAATCTACCATGGAAACGGCGCTTGATTTCGGCCGTTAATTCGAAAACCTGATAATATAGTCGGTAGCAGTTCGATCAATGGACGGGACAAGTTATTGGGCATTCATAGATGTGCGGCGCTGGCATTTGGTTTGATTCTCTCGGTGTCATCGACCGTTTCGGCATGGGCCGCCGAAACTATTACCTTTGACGTCAAAGCCCTTGCCGATGATCCCGTCACAATAACGGCAAATTTGGACAAACCCGCCGGCGCCGGCCCATTCCCCGCTGTGGTTATGCTGCATGGTTGCAGTGGACCGTGGAAGCAATGGGGCGATATGTGGTCAAAGAAGTTGGTAGACTGGGGCTATGTCACCTTGCAGCCGGACAGCTTCGGCCCGCGTGGCTATCCCAAGGGCGTCTGCCATTTACCGCATGCTGTGGGGCCGTTGCGGCGGGTAGTTGACCCGTTTACCGCCAAGTCATTTCTTTTGACATTGCCCTATGTGGACAAAGACCGGATCGCCATTCTGGGCATGTCCCACGGTGGCTGGACCAGCTTGTGGGCGGTGCAGAACAAAGATGAAGACCTGCCCATGCGTGACCACCCATTCAAGGCAGCCGTGGCCATCTATCCCCTGTGCGAACCTCAAGCCACGCGTATCGACGCGCCATTGTTGATCTTGATCGGAGAAGCTGACGATTGGACCTTCGCCCACCACTGCAGGCATATGGAGGTCGTCGGCCCACGGCCCCACGAAATGACACTAAAAGTCTACCCTGGCGCATATCACGGCTTTGACGTGCCCGGCATCGACTTTAACGTCATGGGCCACACAATCAGGTCCGACCCTGCGGCGGCAAAAGATGTCGCTGTTCAGGTTAAAGGCTTTCTAGCCAAACACTTGCGCTAGTCAGGCGCGACAGCGATCCGTGCAGCACTAACCCGTCAAAATGATAGCAATGATCGCGATCATGATCAGGGCGATGCCGGCCAATTCCATACGGGAGGTCTTTTCCTTGAAGAAAAACACCGAGGCGGCAAAGGTGAAGATCAGCTCGATCTGCCCCACCGCCCTGACATAAGCTGCGTTTTGCAGGGTGAAGGCGGTGAACCAGCCGACCGAGCCTAAAAAGCCCACCAGACCCACCATCGAGGCTGGCTTCCAATGACGGATCACCGCCGTGATCTGGCCGGGCTCCCGCCACAGCAGATAACCGCCCAGCATCACCGTCTGCATGGACAAGGCGACTGCCAGGGCGAACGAGGCGCGGATCATTACATCCATGTCGCCCAGGGACAGAATGGCGCCGCGAAAGAAAACCACGGAAGAACCCAAAAAGGCACCGCATATCAGACCGACCAAGGTCGATTTTTCGAACAGCGAGGTTGCCAGATTGCTCCAGCTCAGGGCCGATTGCGCCATGGACAGCAGCACCACGCCGACCAGACCAAGCATGATCGCCGCCGTGCCCGCCAGGCTAACTTCGTCACCCAGCAGGATCAGGCCCAGCAGGGCAATCTGCAAAATCTCGGTCTTGGAAAATGTCGTGCCCACGGCGAAATTGCGCAACGAGAACAGATAGATCAGGATGAAAGTGAAGAGGATCTGCGACAGGCCGCCCAAAAAACAATAAATCAGGAAGGTTACGTTGACCTCCGGCAGGGCATGGCCGCCATAGCGATGCACGGCCCATAGCAGGACATAGGATAGAGGCAAGGCGTAGAGGAAACGGACATAGGACGCGCCGCCGGTGGAAAGGCGGCCCTTGATATGTTTTTGCAGCACCGAACGCAGGTTCTGCATGAAGGCGGCGAAGATCGTGATGGGAATCCAGTACGAAAACATACGCGGCGTGCTCTCCGTGCTCTACTCGATGGGGATCAGGGCGGCAGCGATGTCACGGTCTTCGGAGAGCAAGACATTATAGGTCCGGCAGGCTGCCCCCGTGCCCATGGCCTCGATCACCACGCCCCATTCGCGGACTTCCGCCCGCAGTGCGGGATCGATCAGCGCGCCGTTGACGCCGCAGCCCAGCAGCAATACGCCGACAGCATCCTCCGCCTCGCGGATCGGTGCCAGATCATCAAGCGTAAGATCCTTGATGTCGCGCACGGACCAAGCCATAGTCTGGCGGGGTAAGACGAGGACCGGGCCTTCGTGCCGCGTACCCGAGACGCGGAAACCGCCATCGCCATAGCCTTGGATCAGCTGCCGATCCGAGGCTACGGGGGGCGTGATATCCATGGTTTAGGTGGAGGTCTGTGCGGCGTCGGGATCTTCGCCGCTGCGGTGGCGTTTGCCCAGGCCCAGCACGATCAGCAAGGGCGCGGCGATGAAAACCGAGGAATAGGTACCCACGATAACGCCCCAAATCATGGCGAAAACAAAACCCTGGATCACCGCGCCGCCAAAGATGAACAGCGCAAACAGGGCCAACAGAGTGGTGACGGAGGTCATGGAGGTGCGCGACAGGGTATCGTTGATCGACAGGTTCAAAACCTCGGTCAATTCCATGGTTTTGTATTTGCGCAGGTTCTCCCGCACCCGGTCGTAGACCACGACGGTATCGTTGATGGAGTAGCCGACGATGGTCAACAAAGCCGCGATGGTGGAGAGGTTGAACTCCATCTGGGTGATGGCGAACATGCCGATGGATAAGGCCACGTCATGCACCAGGGCGACAACGGCGCCGACGCCAAAATGCCATTCAAAGCGGAACCAGATGTATACCAGCATCAGGACCACCGCGAGAGCGATGGCGATCGCGCCGGCCTCGATCAATTCGCCGCTGACCTTGGGGCCGACGAATTCGGTACGGCGGTATTCCAGGCTCTCGCCCAACGCGGCACGGACTTTGGACACCGCCTTTTGCTGGGCCGTGGCGTCGCCGGGCTGTTTCTCGATACGGATCAGGACCGTGTCCACGGCGCCGAATTCCTGCAATGACACTTCGCCCAGGCCCAGTCCGCCGGTTTTCGTACGCAGGTCGCTCAAATCCGCCGGGCCCTCGGTTTGCACCTCGATCAGAATGCCGCCACGGAAGTCGATGCCGAAATTAGGCCCCGGTACGAATGCCATGACGATCGAGATCAACACCAGCAGCGCCGAGCCTGCCATGGCCGGTTTGCGCCAGTTGACGAAAGGGATAGAGGTCTTGGTGGGGACCAGTTTGATCTGAAACATTTCCAATCCCCTATATAGGCAAGGCCACGGGCCGCGAACGGCGTAACCAGAAAACCAGCATCAGCCGGGTCACCACCACGGCGGTAAAGACCGAAGTGACAATGCCGATGCCCAAGGTCACCGAAAACCCCTTGATCGGTCCGGAACCCATGACGAACAGGATCACCGCTGCGATGAAGGTCGTGATATTGGCATCGAAGATGGTACCCACGGCGCGCTGATAGCCCGCCTCCATCGCCGCGAAAGGCGTCTTGCCCGTGCGCACTTCCTCGCGTATTCGTTCGAATACCAGCACATTGGCATCCACCGCCATGCCGATGGTCAGCACGATACCCGCGATGCCCGGCAAGGTCAGCGTGGCCTGCAGGACCGAGAGAGCGCCCATGATCAGGAACAGGTTGATGATCAACGCCAGATCGGCGAATAGGCCGAAAATGCCGTAGGACAGCACCATGAAGATCATCACGGCAACAAAGGCGATGATGCAGGCAATTTTACCTGCGGCAACGGAATCGGCGCCCAAGGCCGGGCCCACCGTGCGTTCCTCCAAAATCTTCAACGGTGCCGGCAAGGCGCCCGCGCGCAGCAGCAGCGACAGATCCTGCACTTCCTGGACCGTGAAATTACCGCTGATAATGCCGGTGCCGCCCAAAATAGGTTCGCGGATGACCGGCGCCGAGATCACCCGTCGGTCGAGCACGATGGCGAAGGGCCGGCCCACGTTCTTGGCGGTGGCATCGCCAAAACGCTTGGCACCGACGCTGTCAAAGCGGAAGGAGACCACCGGCATGTTGTCCTGAAAAGTCGCGGAGCTATCAACCAGGGTATCGCCGCTGACCATGACCCGTTTGCGCACAACGAACATATTCGCAGGGCCGCCGTCGGCGGTGCGTTCATCGGATTCCAATAACTCGGAGCCCGGCGGTGTCCGTGCCCCGCCCAGGATCTCCGCCGGCGACGTGGTCACATCGACCAGGCGAAAGACCATCTTGGCGGTCTTGCCCAGAATATTTTTCAGGCGTTCGGGGTCCTGCAGACCCGGTACCTGGACCAGAATACGCTCGTCGCCCTGGCGCTGAATGGTCGGCTCCCGCGTGCCCAGTTCGTCGATGCGCCGGCGCACAATTTCGATCGACTGCTCGATGGCCGAGCGGCGGCGCTCGCGGATGGCTTCTTCCGTCAGGGTAACCTGGATTTTGTTGCCATCGACAACTTCGACCACGATATCCTGGCCGCCGGCAATCCCGGCTATGGCATTGGCCTGTACCGGCACCGCCAGTTTGCGGATTTCCGCCAGTGCCTGCTCCATCTGTTCGGGCTTGCGAATGGTCACCGTGACCGCGTCGTTCTGCTGACCCAGGGCGCGGTAACCGATGCGTTTGCCGCGCAAGGCCGGACGCACGGAATCGACCAATGCCGCCAGCCGTTCCTCAACAACCACCGCCGCCTCGACCTCCAGCAACAGATGACTGCCGCCTTGCAGATCAAGCCCTAGATTAACCTGCTTATGGGGCAGCCAGTCGGGCCAGCCCTCGGCGGTTTGTTCCGAGACGAAATTGGGTATCGTGAAAGCAAGGCCCAATACGCACAAAATAGCGACCAGGGCGACTTTCCAGGGAGCAAAATACAGCATGACGCGGGCCGCTTTAGGCTATTGAACTATTTCTTTGAACCGAAACTGAACAGCGACTTTTTCGCCGGCGGCTCGCCATCGTTGGCGGCGCCGCCACCATCGCCATTCTTGTCGTCATCGCCATCGGATTTGGCGTCATCCTTGCCGCCCCCACCACTGCCGCCGCCAGCGACCGGAGCGCCCTTGGCCAGGACGTCCGTCAGGGTCGAAGAGATAACTTTGACCCGAACATTTTCGGCCAATTCCACCTGCACGGTGTTTTCATCGATGACTTTCGTCACTTTACCAAACAGGCCGCCGCCGGTAACCACCTGGTCGCCGCGGCGCACATTGGAGACCATTTCACGGTGCTCCTTGGCCTTTTTCTGCTGCGGTCGGATCAAAAAGAACCAAAAGACGACGAAAATCAGCAACAGGGGCATCAACTGTACGAACATGCCGCCGTCGGCCGCGCCGCCGGCCTGCGCAAAAGCGGGCGAAATGAGCATAAGGAATTCTCCGGTATCTAGTGTCCTGGGGCGGGCGGACTATAGCCCCGCCGTTGTGGATTGCAAACGCTAAAGCAAACATGACCTCAGCACTTGGCGTGCACTCTATCAGGTACTGTTGGTCCCGTCATATGGCAAGTCCAGGCTCAAGTAAATTTTAGTGCGGCATTATTCGGGAATGATCGCCTCCACATCGATTTCCATTTTTAGTTCCGGTTTGGCCAGGCCGGCGACAATAAGCCCGGTGGAACAGGGATAAACCCCCTCCAGCCAGCGCCCGATGACCCGGTAGACCGGTTCGCGGTGGGCATAGTCCGTTATGTAGATGGTCGTCTTGCAGATATGCCCAAGCTCGGCGCCAACTTCTTCCAGCAGGGCTTTTACATTGGCCATGCGGTTTCCGCCTGGGCCGCCGGGTCATCGCCGGCATAAACGCCTTCGAGCGAGGTTGCCGACTGCCCGCGCAAAAAGACCCTGTTGCCCGCCTTCACCGCCATGCAAAGGCCGAAATCGATATCTTGGCCAACCCGGCCCACATAACGGTCGCGCATATTGAATTTGCGAAATCTTTCATGTGCCAATTGTTTTCCTCCCTCGTAAATTTCTGCGGCGCCAACTTCGTCAGCGTAAGGCGCAGCATTTCTTGAATTTGAGGCCGCTGCCGCAGGGGCATGGATCGTTCCGGCCCGGTTTTTTTGTTGTCGTGCCGTCTGTTGTCATGATCCCGACCGCCGGGCGGCGCTGGCACAGCAGTTCCGCCATGCGCGCCATCGCCGGACGGGTATGGTGATAGATCCGCCGATAGCCCTGGCAAAGATGGTTCAAACCCGCCTCCCCGTCCCTGGTTTTCAGGAACCGATGCTTGGGACAACCGCCATTGCACAGGGGCAGGTCTTCGCATTCGCGGCACTGCCGGGGCAGATCGTTCTTCTTGGCCTGCCCGAATTGCCGCTGTTGCGGCGCCGAGATCAGGTCGTCAAGGTTGCCATCATTGATATTGCCAAGCCGGTATTGCGGATAGACAAAGTGATCGCAGGCGTAAAGATCGCCGTTGCTTTCCATGGCCGGATTTCTGCCGCAGGTCTCGTCGAACAGACACAGGCCGGCGGGCTCGCCCATGGTCGCGGCCAGGATGGCGTCAAACAGTTGCACGAAGACCCTGCTGACATCCCTGCTGACCCATTCGTCGAAAATGGCGCACATGAAATCACCGTAATGCCTGGGACTGGCGCAGAACTCCGCCATTCGGCAGTCATCCACGGAAAAAGCGGGCGGCCCGGCAAGCTCGCCGTCCATCTGCACGCGCTCGACGATGGGAATGAACTGCAGATAGCGCAAACCCAGGCCCTTGAGGTGGCGGTAAACTTTCAGCGGCTGGTGAACATTGACGGCATTCACCGTGGTCATGGCATTCACCTCGACATTGTGCCGCTGCAGGATTTCAAGGCTTTTCAATACCCGCGCATGGGTTGGCCTCTGCATGTGATCCCGGCGGTAGCCGTCATGCAATTCAGCCGGGCCGTCCAGGCTCAGGCCGACCAGAAAGTCATGTTCGTGCAGGAAGCGGCCCCAATCATCCGTGAACGACAGGCCATTGCTTTGCAAGGCGTTGGTGATGCGCCGCCCAGGCGGAGCATATCGTTGCTGCAAGGCAACGGCGCGCTCGAAGAAATCGAGACCCATCAAGGTCGGCTCGCCGCCCTGCCACATGAATTGGATCTCCGGCCCCGGCTGTGCCTCGATTTGCCGCTGGACATAGGTTTCCAGCACCGTATCGCTCATGCGGAAATCGGACCTGTCCGGATACATCTCGGTCTTTTCGAGATAGAAGCAGTAATCGCAGGACAGATTGCACAAAGGGCCAATCGGCTTGGCCAGGATGTTTACGGATGCGGCGGCTGGTTCTGACAAGGTGTTCACTCTGCGGACAGTCTCGATATGACGGCAGTTTACAATGAATACGGGATGGACGCGCGCGACAAACTGACCGTTGACCGCGCGGGCCGGCAGGACTAGGTTCCCGGCCTTCCGGGAATATTAGGCCAAGAGAATTTCATGTCCGCTGCCAAGTCCGACAATACATCCGCCCTGAACGCAGACGTCGCGCCCCTTTTGCTCCGCATCGCCGATGCCCTGGAACGCCTCGCACCGCCAAAGATCGACGCCATTGATCTCAGCGCCGCCGATGCCTTTGTCTGGCACGCTGATGAAGGCCGCTTGGCGCCGATAACCAAGGTCAGCCGGATTGACCTGCATTTGCTGCAGGGCATCGAAAGCCAGTGCGACATCCTCTCGGAGAATACCCGCCGCTTTACCGAAGGACTGCCCGCCAATAACGCCCTGCTATGGGGTGCGCGGGGCACCGGCAAAAGCAGCCTGGTCAAGGCCCTGCATGGCGCCATTGTCCAGGACAATCCCGGCGCCCTGAAGCTGGTGGAGATCCACCGCGAGGACATCCCTTCCCTGCCCCAATTGTTGACCCTGATGCGGCAGAGCGAGCACCGCTATGTACTGTTTTGTGACGATCTGTCCTTTGACCACGACGACGCGGCGTACAAATCCCTCAAGGCGATCCTGGAAGGCGGTATCGAGGGCCGGCCCGCCAATGTAATCTTCTACGCCACCTCGAACCGACGGCACCTGATGCCCCGCGATATGATGGAGAACGAACGCTCCACTTCGATCAACCCCTCGGAAGCGACAGAGGAAAAGGTCTCCCTCTCCGACCGTTTCGGGCTGTGGCTGGGCTTTCATAATTGCAGCCAGGACGACTTCATCACCATGCTGCAGGGCTATTGCAAACACTACGGCCTGGATATCAGCGACGAGGATCTGCATGCCCAGGCGATCGAATGGTCGGTTACACGGGGCGCCCGCAATGGCAGGGTGGCCTGGCAGTTCATACAGGATCTGGCCGGGCGCCTGGGCGTCAGGATCGATTAGGATCGATCTTTAGAGCGGCCTGTCTCGAGGCCAGATAACGGGCCGGATTGACGGCCCGGCGGCCTTTGCGGATTTCGAAATGCAGTTGCGGACGGCTGGTATTCCCCGTACTGCCCGCCCGCGCGATACGCTGGCCCTGGCGCACCACATCGCCAACCTTGACCATCAAGCTCTGATTATGGCCGTAAGCGGTCAGCCAGCCGCCCTTGTGGCGCAGCAACAGCAGATTGCCAAAGCCCCGTAGTTCATTGCCGGCATAAACCACCACGCCGTTATCGGCCGCCCGCACCGGCGCGCCGCGTTTGACGGCGATATTGATCCCATCATTGTGCAGACCATTGGCCTTGACGCCAAAGCGCGAAATGACCCGGCCCCGAACCGGCCAGGCAAAGCGGCTGCCGGCCCGCGCCGGCGGTTTCGTGGTAACCGGCTTTCGCTGGCTTGTTTGTTGCTGGCTGGGCCTTTGTTTGCCGGACCATTGATTACTGGACTTTTGTTTGCTGGGCTTCGTGCCTGGCCTGGGAACGGCGGTCGCATTTTGTGGAGTGCCAGCTTGCGCCAGCCGCGTCTCGCTGCTTGGCAGGCGCAGGCGCTGGCCGGGCCGAATCTTGTAAGGTGCCGCCACCCGGTTACGCCGCGCCAGGTCATAAAGCGAGACCCGGTGCCGGCGGGCGATTGAATACAGCGTCTCCCCCGCCGCGACCCGATGATAGCGCACGGCAGGTATCTTCAGACGCTGGCCCCGCTGCAAACGGTACGGCGGTGCTAGGTCATTGGCCGAGATCAGATCGCGCAGGTCGACGCCGGAACGCCGGGCAATGGCATATAAGGTTTCATCCGCCGCCACCCGGTAACCGCCCGCCGCCAGGGACGCGGCATCGGGCGTCGCCTCGCGTGATGCCGACTGACCGCCGCCTCCGATGGTTTTGCTGCCGTAGACCAGGGGTGCGGGCACCGAGCGGGCGCAAGCGGCGGCGATAAACATCACCGCCAGCCACATAATTGATTTTGCGAATCTGCCGCGCATGGCGGCACGATACCCCTCGCCGTCGCTGTTCGCAAATATCTAGGCGGCGCGGACGGCGCGGGCGATTTCGCTCCATTTACCAAGGTTGTCCGGGTTCTGACGGATCGATTCTTCGGCCAGATACATCACCACCCTGGCCGCCGTGCCCTGGTAGCGCGCAATCAGCTTGTCCGCCATGTCATCCCAGCGGGCGACAAGGCCGAAATGGTCGAGGATCTCGTCGGTAATCGCCGCCACGATGGCGTCGTTGTCGCCGGCCCGCATGTGATCCCGCAATTGTTCACGCATACCGCCATAGCCCAAATCATCGAACTGGAACGCGTAATT
This sequence comes from uncultured Rhodospirillaceae bacterium, assembly GCA_964462145.1. Taxonomy (GTDB): domain Bacteria; phylum Pseudomonadota; class Alphaproteobacteria. Next base: position 3,063 of record CAYWYB010000043.1, on the reverse strand, counting down.
TGGCGTGGCGCCGTAGAATCCAATCTGCGTCTTGGCGCGCAGCACGCCCCATTCCCGCTCCTCCGCACTGTCGCCGGCGATGGCGAAGACCGGAACAATCAGATCAATGTCGGAAGGGTCCCGCCCAACACGTGCCGCACCCTCGGCAAGATTCGGCAATAGCCTGTTCTGAATGTAGGGCATGGAATGCATCGGGTGCACATGCACGCCATCCGCCAGCTCACCCGCGACTTTGGTCATGTAGGGCCCGACGGCGGAGATATCCAGCTTGATATCTTCATAATCATGGCGGGCCGGCGTCCAATTCTCCGGCAACAGGCTGAGATTGTAGTAAGGGCCTTCGTGTTGCAATGGCCCTTCCTGCCGGAATGCCTTCAGGCAAGCACGCACCGCCTGCAGGTAATCCTTCATCTGTGGTGCCGGGCGGTCAAAGACCGAGGCATAGCGCCGCGTCACATGCGCCTTGACCTGGCTGCCCAGGCCCAGACGGAAGCGGCCCTTGGTATTGGCCGCCATCTCCCAGGCAACCTGGGCCGACACCATGGGACTGCGGGGAAAGGCAACGGCGATACCGGTGCTGAATTCAAGGCTCGGCGCCGCCATGGCGGCAACCGCGATCGAGGCCCAGGGTACCTGGCTGGCCTCGGTCATCAGCATGCCGGAAAAACCGGCCGCCTCCAACTTCGTCGCCAGATCTATGGAGTTTTCCCAAGTCGAGGCCCGGGCCATCAGATCGAATTCCATAACGTTTCCTCCTAATCTACAAAAATCGTACCTGTTGTTACCCCTATTGTCGTCCGGCGGGCATGCCTTCGACAAGGGGTACGAAGCGGACAGGCAGTAAGACCTCTTCGTGGAAGCCATCGCTGTCCCTGGTCAGGCGGATCAGGGTCTGCTCCCCCGGCGGCCCCACGGGCACCACCATGATGCCGCCTTCGGCCAACTGATCGGCCAGAACGCTTGGCATGCTCGGTGCCGCGGCGGTCACAATGATACGGGGAAACGGCGCCAATTCCGGCCAGCCCTTAGCACCATCACTCAATCGCGTGGTGATATTATGCAGCTTCAAGGCCTCGAAGCAGGCCTCGGCCTGGGCCAGCAGCGAACGGTAGCGCTCGATGGTGCAAACGCGGCGGCAGAGCTTGGCCAAAACGGCGGCCTGATAGCCCGATCCGGTACCGATTTCCAAGACCCGGTCCCGCTCCCCCAGCCGCAGGGCCTGGGTCATGAAGGCGACGATAAAGGGCTGGCTGATGGTCTGGCCCTGGCTGATGGGCAGCGGCAAATTATCGTATGCCTCGGAGCGCAGTGCCTCTGGCACGAACTGCTCCCTGGGTACCCGCTCAATAGCGCTTAAAACCCGTTTGTCTGTGATGCCCTGCTTGCGCAGTTCCATGATGAGGCGGATTTTGTGCGCCTCGTAGCTCATCCGAAGAAGGACGCCTTGAGTTGCTTGAGCGCCTTGTTTTCCGTCAGGTCCATGTGCAGGGGCGTGATGGCGATACGTCCCGCCTCGGTTACCGACAGATCAGTGCCGGTCTTGGGCGTACCCTGAATAGGGCGGAAGCCAATCCAGTAATAGGGCCGCTCCCTGGCATCGATACGCTCTTCTATATTCAGGGCAGTGATGTCGCGCCGGCCCTGGCGGCAGATCTCTACGCCCTTTACGTCGCCGGGCAGTACATCGGGGAAATTGACGTTCATCAGCACCTCGCTCGACCAGCCCAGCGCCACCAGACGGCGGATGATATCGCCGGCATGTTTCTCCGCCGTGGGCCAGTGCATGATCTTGCGATTGGCGAAGGATTGGCTGAGGGCAATCGACGGCACGCCCACGAGGGTACCTTCCATGGCGGCGGCAATGGTGCCGGAATAAGTCACATCCTCGCCCATGTTGGCGCCCCGGTTGACGCCCGAGAGCAGCAGGTCCGGGCGCTTATCCGCCATCACCTGGTTCATGGCCATCATCACGCAATCGGTTGGCGTGCCTTGCACGGCGAACTTGCGGGCGGAAATCTTACGCAGGCGCAGAGGATCGGTCAGGGTCAAGGAATGCCCGGCACCGCTATGTTCGGTTTCGGGCGCAACCACCCAGACGTCGTCAGACAGTGTCTTGGCAATACGCTGCAGCACTTTCATACCGGGAGCGTTGATGCCGTCGTCGTTGGTTAGCAGGATACGCGTACGCCGCAAATTGGCTAATTTCGGGGCCGGTTTTTTGGCCATGGTTCAGACGATCCTCGTCATTCCACCCATATAGGGTTGCAGGGCCTCGGGTATGGCGAAGCCGCCATCGGCCAGTTGATAATTCTCCATCACCGCGATCAGCGTCCGCCCCACCGCCAGGCCGGAACCGTTCAGGGTATGGACAAAATTGGTGCCCTTGCCCTGTTTTGGCTTGTAGCGCGCGCTCATACGCCGGGCCTGAAAGTCGCCGCAGTTGGAGCAGGAGGAGATTTCCCGGTAGCAGTCCTGCCCCGGCATCCAGCCTTCCAAATCATAGGTTCGCTGAGCCGAGAAACCCATATCGCCACTGCTCAACAACATCGCCCGATAGGGAATGCCAAGGCGTTGCAGGATGGCCTCGGCACAGCCGGTCATGCGGTCCAGCTCGTTCTTGGAATCATCGGGATGGGCGATGGAGACCATCTCGACCTTGTAGAATTGATGCTGGCGCAGCATGCCCCGCGTATCCCGGCCCGCGGCACCAGCCTCGGAGCGGAAACATGGGGTATGAGCGATATAGCGCAGGGGCAATTCATCCTCGGCCAACACGCCGTCGCGGACCAGATTGGTCAGCACCATCTCGGCTGTCGGGATCAGGTAAAAGCCGTCCGTGGTCTTGAACAGATCTTCTTCGAATTTCGGCAGATTACCGGTGCCAAAGGCCGTGTGCTCACGTACCAACAGAGGCACGGAGGTCTCGGTATAGCCGAACTCGGTACTGTGAATATCCAGCATGAAAGCTGACAGGGCGCGCTCCAGCCGGGCCAGGGCGCCACGCAGCACGACGAAGCGGGAACCGGACAATTTCGAGGCGGCCTCGAAATCCATCAGGCCCAG
>CAYWYB010000042.1:0-23329 GCA_964462145.1 uncultured Rhodospirillaceae bacterium | reverse complement strand
GTGTGGGACAAAGCGCAAACTCCAAAAGAATTTCCAGACGTCAGGTTACACAAGCCAGATTGCAACCACTACTCAAAATTCATCATTGCACTAGATGATGTTATCCATGAGTGGCTTGGACACAAAGTATTGACTTTGGTGTCTTGATAGTATCGATTATGTGGGACGGCTTCGAAAAGCAGAAGCCGCTGGTGCACCACACACCAACGGCTTCTTTTTGAAGCCCCCGCAACGACCTAGCGTCAGGCGCGGGAGCAGCTGTAGTCGAGTAGGAGAGTGAAACTCCATTTCCTGAATGTCAAGCCTGACGTCGTTCAAACCCTGAAGGGAGGGCAACGACTATGATTGATGTTATTCAGGATGCTATCCGTAACCACCGAGTACTTTCGATCGAGTATGAACCTGGCGAACGTATTGTGGAACCTCATGTTTTGGGGCGCAGCAGCGAAGGGCATTTGTTGTTACGCGCCTTTCAGGTATCAGGCGAAAGCGCCTCAGGTGAGCCTCATAATTGGAAGCTATTTCGGCTTGACCGCTTGAGCGCGGCGAACGACTCTGGTTCCGAGTTTGATGGTCCGAGGGCCCAATACAACCCCGATGATTCGGCCATGAAAGGCGGTATCATTGAGCGGATTTAGGGAATCAAAGGGGCAGGGTTATTCGATCGCAAAATCGAATAACCCTGCCCCCCCCCAATTCCTTGCTAACCCCCGCTACCAATAACCGCCATGGCTTCGACTTCGACCAGCAGTTCGGGCATGACCAGGGCGGGGGTGGCGACTGCCGTGCTGGCGGGGACGCCGGCCGGAAATGCCTCGGTGCGGGCCTTGCCGAAATCGCCATACGTTGAAATATCGGTCAGATAGGTGGTGATCTTGACCACATCGGCCATGCTGGCGCCGGCGGAGGCCAGGGCCTGTTCGATGTTTTTGAAAATCTGCCGCGATTGCGCATAAACGTCGCCCACGCCAACCACATTGCCCTCGCCGTCCAGGGCCACGATGCCGGATAATTGTACCGTATCGCCCAGTTTCACGCCGGCGGAGATATTGTATTTCTTGGTCCAGGCCCAGCCCGGATTGAGGCGCTCTTGCTTCATGGTGCTCTCCTTTGCCTTGATCTTAAGGCAAGCGCATCCTTATGGATACATCAGGGCGAGACCCAATCGTCCATGAAATCTTCCCAGATTTTCTCGCCGATCAGGCAGTCATAACGCGCTTCGACGTTTTGGATGTAGATGGGCCGGATGGCTGGCGCTGGTGCCGGCAGCGCCAGTTCCATGACCAGTTTGTGGCGCACGGCCAGGGGGAACTGCTGCCAATCGAAAACCGGCAAAACAAAAGAACCCGGACCGCCGGTTACGCAGTGGCGGTAATAGTCGTCCAGATCCTTCAGGGAAAACCGGCTGCCCAGGCCTTCCCTGGTCATCAGGGGCAGGCCGTTGATCACGATGCCCCGGGCCAGGGTCTCGGCACGGGCCGCCAGAACCGGCCGGCCCTGGTTGTTCGGGCCGTCGCCGGAGATGTCGATGATCCGGCGCTGCGATAGAAAACCGTTGCCGTCAAATTGCCGCGCGGCGAATTGCAGGGCGCCGGAGATTGAGGTCCGCCGCATGGAAGAATCAAAATGCGCGGTCAGCTTGGCGGCGAATGACCGTGCCTCCGCCAGGCCGTTGATCAGCGTCCAATCGACGATGATCCGTTGTGACTTGGTGCCGGCCCATTCCACATAGACGACCGCGACCCTGCCAAGCATTCCGCCGGTGATGGCCGAAACAACCTCTCTGCTGGTCAAGGCGGCGGCGTAGCCCCGGCGTTGGATTTCCAGTTCCCTCGGCGACATGGAGCGCGAGACATCCACCGCCAGGATCAGTTCCGCGTCGACCTCCGTTTCGGCGGACTGGGCCTTGAGGGGCATAACCAACAACGCGGTCAGCAGGCCAAGAAGCACCCCGCCGAACCGCGCAAACCTGCTGCATGCCGCAAGGGCTGGAGGCGTCAGGTTGCTACGGCGGATCGCCATGGTTCATGGCCGTAAGCGGAGTTGTCGCTTCATGCCGCCTCGAAACCCTTGACCATCGCCGCCCATTTATCCACCGGGTCTTCGTCGGGGATGGGGTAATAGGTCGCGATGCGCTGGACCAGGCCGGTATAGCGCTGTTTCAACAATGCGCCCAGTTTGCTGAAATCAGTTGAAACGGCAACTTCGGCCAGCAGTTTGTCGGGCACCTTGGCGGCGATCGTCTCAAAATCGCCCGCGCGCACCATGCCGCTCAATTCCTTGCCCAGATCCTCCAGGCCGTGGTGGCGCAACAAGGCGCGGTAGTTGGGCGTCGAGGCATAGAAAGCCACCTGTTCGCGGATCTGGTGCTCGGACGCGGCGCGCTCGGCCTCGGTCTCGCCCAGCACGCAGAAGACGGAGGCGTGCAGGTCCAGATTATCGACCGATTTTACGGCCAGCTTGGCGCCTTCATCGATGGCGGGGCGGACCACGTCCCGCAGATAGGCGGTGGAATGCATGGGATGCACATGGAAGCCGTCCGCCACCTCGCCCGCCGCCTGGCACATGCGCGGGTTCACGCCGGCCACATAGATCGGGATATGCGGATGATCAATGGCACCGGGGATGAAGGCGGGGTTCGTCAGGATGAATTTATAGAACGGGCCCTCGTAACTGGGGCGGGTGCCATTCTGGAAATTGTCAAAGATCGCCCGCAGGCAGCGGATATAGTCGGTCAACCGCGCCGCCGGGTGTTCGAACGGCATGGCGTAGCGGCGTTCGATATGGGCCCGCACCTGGGTGCCCAGGCCAAGGTGAAAGCGTCCGCCGCTGGCCTGTTGCAGATCCCAGGCGGCCTGTGCCGTCGCGAACGGACTGCGGCCAAAGGCGACGGCGATGTTGGTGCCGATCTGGATATTGTCCGTGGCCATTGCCGCGGCCATCAGGGGCAGAAACGGATCATGCCCTGCCTCGAAACTCCAGACCGCATCAAAGCCCATGGCCTCCATACGTTTCGCCATCTCCGCCGCCTTGCCCGGATACAGGCTGCCCAGTTGCGCATCGATCTTCATGGCCGTCTCCTACTCTAAATTACATCGTCGTCGCGAAAGGCCTGAATGGCGGCGGCGTCATAGCCCAGTTCGGCCAGCACTTCGTCCGTATGCTGGCCCAGGCGCGGCCCGGCGGAGGTGACTTTCGGCTCCCCGTTTGAGGCGTGGAAGCCTGCGGTCGTCATGGTCAGATCGCCCTCCACACCGGGTGGGGCGGGCACGGTGGCCAGGATGCCGCGATGTTCCAACTGGGGGAATTCCAACAGCTGGGTCAGGCTGTTGACCGGCGCGGTGGGGATGCCTTGATTGCCCAGATGTTCGATCCAATGGGCGGTGGTCTCGCCCGCCAAGACCTCGCCGATCAGGGCTTTTACTTCCTCGGCATGTTCGACCCGGCCTTGCGAGGTGGCAAAGCGCGGATCGTCGGCCCATTCCGGCTTGCCCAGGGCATGCACCAATGTGGCCGTCATCTTGTCGGTGATAACGCTGACCTGCATATGGCCGTCCTTGGTGGGCCAGGTATTGGCGCTGCCCTGAAAGGTGGGCGAGGTATTGCCGACCAGCTCCGGCTCCTCCCTGGTGGCCAAGAACTTGTTCAGGTTGGGGCTCATGATGGTCATGGCGCTGTCCAGCATGGAGACATCCAGGTGCTGCCCTTCGCCGGTGTGCGTACGCCGGAACAGGGCGGAGGAGATGGCGAAGGCGGCGGTGATGCCGGTGGAAATGTCGGCGGGCATATAGCCCGCCCGCATGGGTCCGCTGTCGGGTGTGCCGGTGATCCCCATCATGCCCGAGACCGCCTGAATGGCGCCGTCATAGGCGGCCTTGCCCGCCATGGGCCCCTGCTGGCCATAGCCCGAGACGGAGCAATAGATGATATCCGGTTTGATGGCGCGCACTGCCTCATAGCCATAGCCCAGGCGCTCGATCACGCCGGCCTTGAAGTTTTCCAACACCACATCGGCATCGGCCAGCAGACGATGGATGATCTGCTTGGAATCCGGGTGCTTCAGATCGACAGTGATGCCGCGCTTGTTGGCGTTCACCCCCATGAAGCCGGGCGACAGTTTCAGATCGGCCAGTTTGTTGTTGGCCATGGTGGTGCGCATCTGATCGCCCATGCCCGGCTGTTCAACCTTGATCACGTCCGCGCCCAGCATGGCCAGCTGCCCGGAAGCAAATGGTCCGGCCAGGACCTGGGAAAAATCGATGATGCGGATACCTTCAAAGGCCTGTGTCATTCCTTGCACTCCTGAACCCAAAAAATTGCGCCCTTGAACTATACCTCAAACCACACCGGCGTCGCGAAAGGCCTGAATGGCGGCACTGTCATAGCCTAACTCGCCCAGCACTTCGTCCGTGTGCTGGCCCAAGACAGGTCCGGGCGTCTTGCCGCTTGGCTCGCCATCAGAGGCATGGAATGCGGCGCCGGGCACGGTAATCTCGCCCTCCATCCCTTCCGGTGCGGGCAGGGTCATCAGAATGCCGCGATGGTCCAGCTGTGGGAAATTCAACAGTGCCTCCATGTCATGCACCGGGCCGACGGGGACGCCGGCGGCGCCCAGCCGCTGCATCCAGACAGCCGTGGTTTCACTGGCCAGGATGGCGCCGATTTCCGCCTTTACCTCCTCCCTGTGATCAATCCGGCCCTGATCCGTGGCAAATCGCGGATCGTCCATCAGTTCGGGCCGGCCAAAGGCGCCGCACATTTTCGCGGCCATGGTATCGGTGATCACGGTCATTTGCAGGTGGCCGTCCTTGGTGGCCCAGGTATCGCCGCTGCCCTGATAGGTGGGCGAGATATTGCCAAGACGCTTGGGCTCCATGTCCGCGATCAGGTAGTTCGAGATTACCGGGTTCAACATGGTCATGGCGCTGTCCAGCATGGAGACATCAAGGTGCTGGCCCTCGCCCGTGCGGGAGCGCCTGAACAGGGCCGAGGCGATGGCGTAGGAGGCGGTGATGCCGGTGGAAATATCGACCGGCATATAACCCACCCGTAGTGGCCCGCTTTCGGGCGTGCCGGTCACGCTCATCATGCCCGAGGCGGCCTGGATGGCGCCGTCATAGGCGGCCTTGCCCGCCATGGGGCCCTGCTGGCCATAGCCGGAGATGGAGCAGTAAATAATGTCGGGCTTGATGGCGCGGACATCTTCATAGCCATAGCCGAGGCGGTCGATAACGCCGCCCTTGAAATTCTGTATCACCACATCGGCGCCCGCCAGCAGACGATGCAGGATATCCTTTGCCGTCTCGCTTTTCAGATCGACGGTGATGGCGCGCTTGTTGGTGTTGACGCCCAAATAGGCCGGCGCCAGCTGTATTTCCGCCAATTCCTCGGTCGACATCATGGCGCGCATCTGATCGCCCACGCCGGGCTGTTCGATCTTGATCACATCGGCGCCCAGCAGGGCCAACTGACCCGCCGCGAAAGGCCCCGCCAGCACCTGGGAAAAATCAATTACGCGGATGCCTTCGAAGGCTTGTGTCATTCTTTACACTCCTTAGGGTCTGTTGACAATTAGCACGCCGTCGTGGTCCGAGCCAAATTGGCCCATGGCAAGGAGCGAGGAGGAAGGACCTGCCCAGCATATTCGACGACGAGCGACGTAGCCATGGGCCAATTTAGCCGGATCCCTTCGGGACGGGACGCTTTTTCGCCCACGCGGCGTCGCGACCGGCTTATGTGGGCCTGCCACATGGCGCCAGCCGCTCCTACCGTGGGCGAAAAATCGCTCCCGCCACGGCGGCGCGGTAATTATCAACAGACCCTAACCCGTATCTATGGCATTATTTCATAAGGTATGGGGGAAGAGGCGGCAATGGCGAACCCGGACATAGCAAGCTGGTTGGCGGAACTGGGCCTGGACGATTACGTCGATGTCTTTGCGGAGAACCGCATTGATTTTGACGTCCTGGGCGATCTGGAAGAGGCGGACCTGCGCGAGCTGGGCCTGGCGCTGGGTGACCGCAAGCGCCTGTTGAAAGCGATCGAGGGGCTGACGGCGCCGGCGGAACCCGCCAGTGCGCCGGCCGCACCAGCACCAGCACCAACATCGGCACCGGCACCGGCACCCGCACCAGCGCCCGCACCCGCCGCCGCGCCGGAGGGCGAGCGCCGCCAGGTCGCGGTGCTGTTTGCCGATATCTCCGGCTTTACCCGGCTGGCGGCGGAGCGCGATGCCGAGGAAGTGCATCAAATGCTGAACCGGTTTTTTGCCGCCGTCGATACGGTGGTGCAGGACTTCGGCGGCAGCGTGGACAAGCATATCGGCGATGCGGTGATGGCCGTCTTCGGTGCGCCGGTGGCCCATACGGACGATCCCGAACGTGCCGTGCGCGCCGCCTTGGCGGTACATGCCGCCGCCGCCGAGCTGGAACCGCCGATGCGGGTGCATGCCGGTGTCGCATCGGGCCAGGTTGTCGCCTCCAGCACCGGTAGTGCGGCCCATCTGGAGTACACCGTGACGGGAGAGACGGTAAATCTGGCCTCGCGCCTGACGGACCTGGCGACGGCGGGTGAAACCTTGATTTCGGGCGGCGTGCATAACGCCATCGGTGAGCGGCTGGACGGCGAAAGCCTGGGTGAAAAAAATCTGAAAGGATTGTTGGAGCCGGTCATGGTTTGGCGGGCCGATGGCCTGGTCGAGGCGCCATCATTTGTCGAAGGGCAGTTTATAGGGCGAACGGGAGAGGTCGCGAAGTTCAATGCCGCTCTTGAAGCAACCCTGCGCAATGGCCAGGGCCAGACGCTGTTCATTCGCGGTGAAGCGGGCATCGGCAAAACCCGGCTGTTGCATGAATTCCAACGCCTGGCGGGTGAGAGTGGCTTTCAGAGCCACGGCGGACAGGCTCTGGATTTCGGTGTGGGCGGGGGCCAGGACGCGATCCGTGTGCTGCTGCGTGGGCTGTTGGGACTGGGGCCGGGGGCGGGCCACAATCTGCGCACGGAGGCGGCTGAACGGGTCGAGGAAGAAGGCCTGATCGCGCCGGAGCAGCGCATGCTGTTGAACGATCTGTTGAACCTGCCCCAGGCTGGCGAGCAGCGCGCCCTTTACGAAGCCATGGACAATGATCAGCGCAAGCGGGGCCGGGTGGAAACTTTGGTCGCTTTGGTTAAAGGGTTATCGGCCCGCGCGCCGTTGTTGCTGCGCCTGGAGGATCTGCATTGGGCCGCACCCGCGCTGTTGGATTATCTGACCGGGTTGGTGATTGCCGCCGCCGATCATCCGGTGTTGTTGCTATTGACCTCTCGCCTGCAGGCGGACCCTCTTGGCCCGGACTGGCGCGCGGGGATCGGCGCCGCGCCCTTCCAGACCATGGACCTTGGCCCGCTAAGTTCAGACGAGGCCCGTGATCTGGTGTTTGTTTTCGAGGGCGTGGACGCGGCCCGTGCCGCTGCCTGTATCGCGCGCTCGGGCGGCAATCCGCTGTTCCTGGAACAACTGCTGCGCAGCCCCGACGCCGGCGACGGCCAAGCCATACCTGGATCGGTGCAAAGCGTCGTGCAAAGCCGCATTGACGGGCTGTCAGGCGCTGATCGGACGGCCTTGCAGGCGGCCTCGGTCCTGGGCCAGCGCTTTGCCTTGGATGCCCTGCGTTTTATTGCCGGCGATGCCGCCTACGAGCCCGATAATTTATTGCGCTATGATCTGGTTCGCAGATCTGAGGGCAATTATCAGTTTTCTCATGCCTTGTTCCGCGATGCGGTGCACAGCTCGTTCCTAAAAGGCCGGCGGCAGGAGTTGCATTTGCGCGCCGCCGAGTGGTTCGAAGACCGCGATGTGGTGTTGTACGCCGAGCATTTGGGCGAGGCGGAGAGCGGCAAGGCGCCTCTCGCCTATCAACGCGCGGCACGGGCCGAAGCGGGGGCTTATCGTATCGAAGGTGCGTTGGCGCTGGTGGAGCGTGGCCTGGCCTTGCTGTCCAATGCCGCCGAGCGTTTCGATATGATGGCGCAGCGGGCGGATTTGCTGCGCCAATTGGGCCGCCCGGCGGATGGACTGGAGGCCTGGGAAGAGGCCCTGTCCCTGGCGGAGACGGACCGGCAACGCTGTCTGGCCTGGATCGGCATCGCGGCGGCGGACCGCCTGATGGGCCGGGGGGACCGCGGCCTGAGCATTCTGGACAAGGCGGAGGTGGTGGCCCGCGCCGAGGGCATGGAAAAGGAATTGGCGGAGATTTTCTGTAATCGCGGCGCCGCCGCTTTCATCTCCGGCAAATTCGAACAATGCCTGGAATTTCATCATCAGGCGCTGCGCCATGCCCGGAACGCCGGCAGCCATGAGTGGGAGGCCGCCGCCCTGGGCGGTGTCGGGGACGCTGAATACGGCCGTGGCCGCATGCGCAACGCGCTGGACAATTTCGAAAGCAACTTTGCCCTCTGCCGGGCGCATGATTTGTTGCATATCGAGGTGCGCAACAGCTTCATGCCCGGTGTGACTGGGCGCTATATCGAGGCCCAGGATGCCGCCATTGCAAAATTGCAGTCCGCCGCCGAGCTGTCGGACCGTATCCACAATGTGCGCGTGGCCATGATGGCGCGGATGATCATGGGCGAAATCTATATAGACACGGCCGATTTCGACGCCGCCGAGGTGCCATTGCGGGAGGCTTTATCCATCGCCCGCTCGCTGGGTAATCGCCGCATAGAGCTATATGTCTTGTACGAACAGGCCCGCAACGCCGATGGCCGGGGACAGCATGGCGAGGCCTCCGAGATTTTGGCCAGGGCCATTGCGATTGGCCGGGACACCGGCATTCATTTCCATGGTCCGCGGCTGTTCGCGTTGTTGGCCCGCTTCGTCGATGATGCCGACGCCTGCCGGGAGGCGCTGGCGGAGGGCGAGGCCTTGGTGCGGGACGGCGCCAACGCGCACAATGTATTGTGGTTTTACCGCGATGCCATAGATGCCTGCCTGAAGGCCGGCGATGTGGCCGAGGCTCGTCGCTATGCCGATGCGCTGGTGACGTTCACGGCCGAAGAAGCCCTGCCATGGGCGGATTTCTTTGCGACGCGGGGACAGGCACTGGCGGATTGCCTTGAAGGCCATGGCGACAATGAGGTGCTGGCGCGGGTTCATGCCCAGGGCCGGGACCTTGGCCTGTTGATCGGCCTGCCGGATATCGAGGCCGCGCAGGCAAAACTGCAATGAGGTCGCGATGACGTCGGTGGAAGAACGAACACGGACTTTTCTGGAGAATTGGTATAGCGCCGTGGCGGCGGAGGATATCGCGGCCGTCGCCGAGACCCTGGCCGACGATGCGGAAATCTCCTCGCCCGCCTATTGGGCCCCGAAAGGGCCAAAGGCTTATGTCGTTGGCGTCTTGACCGGGGTCATGGGGGCGTTCGAGGATTTTCGCTACGAGGGGGAATGGATCGATGGTTCCGAGCTGATTTTGGAATTCAGCGCCCGTATTGGCGAGGTGAAGCTGCGCGGTATTGACCGCATCAGCCTGGACGACAATGGTAAATTGCGGCATATCGAGGTGATGGTGCGCCCTATCAATGGCCTGATGGCGCTGGCGGAAAAGGTCCGCGAGCATATCAGCGTGAACAATTGACGACGAATTTGGAGAATAGTTGATGAAAGACACATTGCAGCCGGGACTGAAGGTCACGCAGCGCTATAACGTGGACAAGGAAAAGACCATTGATTTCATGGGCGATGAGTTGCGGGTCTATGCCACACCTTCGATGGTGATGGATGTGGAGCGGACCTGCCTCGGGCTAATGGCCGAACATGCCGATGAAGGCGAAAGTTCCGTCGGCGCCCGGGTCGAGATTGACCATATGGGCCCGACCCTGATGGATATGTGGATCGAGGTGCGGGCCGAGGTGGTCGAGGTCAAGGGCCCGAAAGTTGTCTTCGACGTGGAGGTGCATGATGCTCTCGATCAGGTCGGCAAGGCGCGTCATATCCGTTTCATGATCGACAAGGGCGGTCAGCAGGGCCGGTTGGAGAAAAAACGCGCCAAGGCCAAGGAAGCCGGCGCGCTATAACCCTGCGCGCTACAACTTAGTCAGGATCGATGGCCAGCAGCCAGCTGCGGGCCTCTTCGACGCTGTTGAAGCTACGGGTTGGGTAGGGATTTTTCTGTAACGTCAGAAACAGCCTCGCCATTGCTCGGCCGACCCTGGTGCGCGGCACGATCGCCACCGCTGAGGTAAGTGCGACGACTTCGTCGGTGGCGCCATATTTGGCCAGTTCCGTATCGATCTTGGCGCCGGCCTCGCCGATTGCCAGGACCTTTGATTTCTTCAGTGGTGCCAATTTTCGGTGCTGCTCAAGGGCCTCTTTCAGCAGGTCCAGGGTGATCATCATGGTGCCGTAATCGACCATGATAATGCCGTCCTCGTCCAGAATTGTATTGGGGCTTTCCATCATGGCTTTAACGTGGTCTTTTCCTGGCGTATGTAATCAAATTTGCGGCTGGTCTTGGATAGTCATGCCGGGCTAATTAGGACAATGGAGCGATTTGCCGCTGGCGGCAGGGTTACTAGTTTAAGTGTTAACAGGTTAACAAATATTCGACCGCGGAAGGAGCGGAAAAATGAGCGAACAGGATCCTATTGTAATCGTGGGCAGCGCCCGTACACCCATGGGCGGTATGCAGGGCGATTTCTCGGCCGTTGCCGCACCGCAACTGGGCTCCGCCGCGATTGAAGCCGCCTTGGAACGGGCCGGTATCGCCGGCGCGGATGTGGATGAAGTGATCATGGGCAATGTGCTTGGCGCTGGCCAGGGCCAGGCGCCGGCGCGTCAGGCCTCGAAAGGCGCCGGTATTCCCGACGCGGTAGGCGCGACCACGATCAACAAAATGTGCGGTTCCGGCATGAAGGCGGCCATGTTCGGCCATGATCTGTTGGTTGCCGGCTCCGCCAGCGTGGTGGTCGCGGGCGGCATGGAAAGCATGACCAACGCGCCCTATCTGTTGCCCAGCGCGCGGAGTGGCATGCGCCTCGGCCATGGCGAGGTCAAGGATCATATGTTCCTCGACGGCTTGGAGGACGCCTATGACAAGGGCTTGGCCATGGGCGTGTTCGCCGAACAGACGGCGCAGCATTACCAGTTCACCCGCGAGCAGCAGGACGCCTATGCCATTGAATCCCTGACCCGGGCCCAGGTGGCGACGGCGGATGGCAGCTTCGCCGGAGAAATCGTGCCCACGACGGTCAAGGAACGCCGGGCCGAACGGGTGGTGGAGATCGACGAGCAGCCGGGCAATGCCAATATCGAGAAAATTCCTTCATTGCGCCCCGCCTTTGCCAAGGAAGGTACGGTGACGGCGGCCAATTCCTCCTCCATCTCCGACGGCGCGGCGGCCTTGGTGCTGATGCGGCAGTCGGAGGCCGAGAAACGCGGCCTGACGCCGCTGGCCAAAATCGTTGGCCATTCAACCCATGCCCAGGAGCCGGCCTGGTTCACCACCGCGCCGATTGGGGCGGTCAATACGCTTTTTGAGAAAACCGGCTGGAACAAGGCGGACGTGGACCTGTTCGAGGTCAACGAGGCCTTTGCCGTGGTCACCATGTCGGCCATGAAGGAACTGGGCCTGCCCCACGATATCGTCAATATCCATGGCGGCGCCTGCGCCCTGGGCCATCCCATTGGTGCCTCCGGTGCCCGTATTCTGGTGACCCTGATGGCGGCCTTGCAAAAGACCGGCGGCAAGAAGGGCGTTGCCACCTTGTGCATTGGCGGCGGCGAGGCCACGGCCATGGCGGTGGAGATGCTGAACTAGGTTGTTGCCTTTAGAATCCGGAGTATCGCCATGTTGTTGAATGACGACCAAACCATGGTGCGCGACATGGCGCGGGATTTTGCGCAGCGTGAACTGGCGCCGAATGCCGCCGATTGGGAGCGTGACGCCAAGGTTTCGCTCGACGCCCTGGCGGCCATGGGCAAACTGGGTCTGCTGGGTATGTGCGTCGATCCCGAATGGGGCGGCGCCGGGGCGGACTATCTGTCCTATATTGTGGCGTTGGAGGAAATCGCTGCCGGCGATGGCGCTACCTCGACCATTATGTCGGTGAACAATTCGCCGGTCTGTGCCGCCCTGGCGGAATATGCCACCGATGCGCAAAAGGCCAGGTTCCTCACGCCTCTTGCCAAGGGTGAGCATATTGGCGCTTTTCTGCTGACCGAACCCCAGGCCGGTTCCGATGCCTCGAACCTGCGCACCCGCGCGGTACGCAAGGGCGATAGCTACGTCATCAATGGCCAGAAGCAGTTCATCACCTCGGGTAAAATCGCGTCCACGGCGATGATCTTTGCGGTTACCGATCCTGATGCCGGTGCCAGGGGCATCAGCTGTTTCCTCAGTCCCACGGATGCGCCGGGCTACAATGTGGTGCGTATCGAGGAAAAATTGGGACAACGCGCCTCCGACACGGCGCAGATCTCGCTGGATGATCTGGAAGTGCCGGCCGATATGATGCTGGGGCAGGAAGGCGAAGGCTACAAGATCGCCCTGGCCAATCTGTCCACCGGGCGTATCGGCATCGGGGCCCAGGCCACGGGCCTGGCGCGGGCGGCCTTCGAACATGCCCTGGCCTATGCCAAGGAACGGGAAGCGTTCGGTAAGCCGATCTTCGAGCATCAGGCGGTCGCCTTCCGCCTGGCGGACATGGCCACTAGGATCGAAACCGCGCGGCAATTGACCCACCATGCGGCATCCATGTTGATGGCTGGCATACCCTGCCGCAAGGAAGCCTCCATGGCCAAACTGTTCGCCTCGGAAATGGCCGAACGGGTCTGTTCCGACGCCATTCAGACCCTGGGCGGCTATGGCTATCTGAATGATTATCCGCTGGAGCGGATCTACCGCGATGTGCGGGTGGCGCAGATTTATGAAGGCACCTCGGATGTGCAGAAAATACTGATCAGCCGCCTGATCAAGGACGATGTTTAACAGACGTATTGAATTTGTGCCGTGAGGACGATCGTATGAGTGATAGCGCAAAGCCTTTGCCCCTGGATGGCCTGACCATTCTGGAGATGGGATCGTCCCTGGCCGGGCCCTTCGCGGGCCGTACGCTGGCCGAATTCGGCGCCACCGTGATCAAGGTGGAACCGCCCGAGGTCGGCGATGCCTCGCGCGGTTGGGGCGCCGGGCGCCTGGGCGGCGTGGCGGTGATGTTTCAAGCCTTCAATAAGGGCAAGCGCTCGCTCACCGTGGACTTCGCGGATGCGGACCAACTGTCCCAATTGCGCTGTTTGGTGGCCGAGAAGGTCGACGTGGTATTCCAGAACCTGCGTCCCGGCGTGGTCGAAAAATTCGGCCTGGACGCAGCCACCCTGATGGCCGGCAACCCGCGTCTGATCTATTGCAACATGGGCGCCTTTGGCGACAAGGGGCCGTTAAAGGACGCGCCGGGCTATGACCCCCTGATCCAGGCCTTCACGGGTATTTCCGATGCCACCGGCGACCCGGATGGCGAGGCGGTCCGTGTCGGGGTGCCGTTGATTGATATTGGCACCGGCATGTGGGCCACCATCGGCATTCTGACCGCCCTGCATCAGCGCGCCGTGACGGGCAAGGGCTGCCTGGTAGATGCCGCCATGCTGGAAACGGCCCTGGCCTGGCAGGGCTTTAACTACGCCAACTATGAAGGCGGTGACGGCTGGCCCTATCGCATGGGTCTGCAAGGACCGTTGTTGGTGCCCAACGGCGGCTACGAGGCGGGCGACGGAACCCTGGTGATTACCATTGGCACACCGGCGCAGTTCGCGCGCTTTTGCAAGGTGCTCGACCGCGAGGACCTGTTGGAGGATCCGCGCTTCGCAGACAATAATGGCCGGGTGGAAAACAGGGTTGCTTTTAACGAAACCGTCAACCAGACCTTGCGCACGCGTAGCCGGGCGGAATGGAGCGCTCTGTTGATGGAGGTGGATGTACCGAATTCGCCGCTGATGGGCCTTGAGGAAACCATGGCGCATGCGCAGACCCAGGCCACGGGCATTGTGCAGCAAAGTCCCGACGGCAGCTTCAACATGATCGGCGCACCCTTGCGCTTTGACGGCGAACGGCCGCCCTTCAGGGAAACCGCGCCGGCCCTGGGTGAGGCCAATCAAGAGGTCTTCGCCTTCATGAAGGACGGATGACGCGCCAGGAATTCGATGACTATTGCCGTGCCTTTAAGGGCGCGGAGCATGTGGTGCAATGGGGCGGGGCCTCCGTGTGGAAGATCGGCGGCAAAATTTTCGCCATCTGCTCGAAATGGGGCGTGGGAAACCATGCCAAGATCAGCTTTAAATGCAGCGATCTAAGCTATCGTTTGCTTTCCGAACAGCCGGATATCGTGCCGGCGCCCTATTTGGCGCGGGCGAAATGGGTGCAGGTCGAAACCGCCGGGGCCATGGCCGATCAGGACCTCAAGGCCTATATCGAGGCGGCCTATTTCATCATTGTGGGCAAATTGACGCGGGCAAAGCGGAAGGAGCTTGGCCTGACCTTGCCGGGGAAATGAGTCTCAAGAATTCCGCCGTTCGTGCAGCATGATGAACAGGCCAGCCATGGCAATGATGGCGGCACCGGCCAGGGTGTTCAGGCTGGGAATGTTGCCGAAGACCAGATAGCCGGCGGCGGCGGCCCAAATGATCTTGGAATAGTTGAACGGCGCCAACAGGGATGCCTCTGCTTGGCTGAAAGCCTTGATCATGCACAGATGTGCGCCCAGGCCCAAGGCGCCCTGGATCAGGAAGCTCCACCAATGCCATTGTTCCGGTGTCTGCCAAACGAAGGGCAATGCCAGGCTGCTCCAGATCAGGCCGCCCAGTCCGGTGTAGAACAGGGTTGCGAAGGTGTTCTCGGTACTGGCCAGCAGGCGGGTGGCGATCTGAAAACCGGCGAAGGCGACGGCGCCGAATAGTGGTAGCAGCGAGATCCAACTGGCCAGGCCGCTGCCGGGCCGCACCACCACCAACACGCCCAGCAGGCCGCCCAGCACGGCCAGCCAGCGGGCTCTGTCCACCTTCTCCTTCAAAATGGGTATGGCCAGCAGGGTGATGAACAGGGGTGAGGTAAAGCTGATCGCCGTGGCATCGGCCAGGGACATATAGCGCAGGGCGATGAACAACAGGCTGATGGACAGTACCAGCAGACCGGCGCGGCCAAAATGCAATAGCGGACGTTGCGTCGTTAACAGGCGCGGCAGGGCGCCGCCCTTTCTGGCGGCCAGGCCGAGCACACTGATAAAGATGCCGAGAAAATAGCCCCAGACCAATTGAACGGGGGGCAGGGAGGCGGTCATATATTTCGCCCACGTGTCGACCACGGTGATAAAGCCGATGGAGGCGAGCAGAAACAGAATGCCGATTTGCGTGTTTTTTTGTTTTTGCACGGGGTCCCGGCTCATGTTTCCAACCTTGAAGGAGGTTATCATAGAGCATGGCCCTTGCTAATGTCCGCCCGGTCGTCAAAATGACCTCTGAATTTTTAATTTGCCAACTGCAAAGCAACAGGAAGCCAACATGACTGAAGTTACCCGCCAGGGCCCTTTATCGCGATTTCGCGTGCTTGATCTGACGCGGGTGCGGGCCGGACCGACCGCCGCGCGGCAGTTGGCGGACTGGGGCGCCGATGTGATCAAGCTGGAAACGCCGCCCTCTCCCAACGAGGGCGAGGGCATGGGCGGGCCGCGTCATGGCCCGGATTTCCAGAATATTCACCGTAACAAACGCGGCATGACCCTGAACCTGAAATCGCCCGAGGGCATGGAGGTGTTCCGCCGCCTGATCGCCCAGGTCGATGTGGTGGTAGAAAACTACCGCCCCGATGTGAAGCACCGCCTCGGGATCGACTATGACAGCCTGAAAGAGATTAATCCGGGCCTGGTTTATGGCTCCATCTCGGGCTTTGGCCAGGACGGCCCTTATGTGGGCCGTCCCGGTTTCGACCAGATCGCCCAGGGCATGGGCGGCCTGATGTCGATTACCGGCAAACCGGGTGCGGGACCCATGCGGGTCGGCATTCCCGTGGCCGACCTGACGGCGGGACTGTTCTGTGCCCAGGGTATCCTGATTGCCTTGCTGGAGCGGGAAGTCTCGGGCCAGGGACAGTGGGTCAAGTCCTCGTTGCTGCAATCGCAGATCGCCATGCTGGATTTCCAGGCGGCGCGCTGGCTGCTGGCCGAGGATGTGCCGCAACAGGCCGGTAACAACCATCCCACCTCGATCCCCACCGGCGTCTTCAAGACCACCGACGGCCATATCAATATCGCCGCCTCGGGCGCGGCAATCTATGCCCGGCTGGTCGATGTTTTGGGTCAGCCCGACCTGGGCACCGATGAACGCTTTGCCGATGGCGTTACACGCTCGAAAAACCGTGATGCCCTGAACCAGCGTATCGAGGCGGTTACGGCGACCAAATCCAGCGCCGAATGGGTCGATATCCTGAACGAGGCCGGCGTACCCTGTGGCCCGATCTATAGCATCGATCAGGTTTTCGCCGATCCTCAGGTCAAGCATCTGAAAATGGCGCAGCCGGTTGAAAATGCCCATCTGGGCCATCAGGAACTGGTCGGCCAGGCCGTCGAGCTGAGCCGTACGCCATCGGAAATCAACCGCGCCACGCCTGAATTGGGCGAGCATACGGACGAGATCCTGGGCGAGTTGGGCTATGCGCCGGAAGAGATAGCGGACCTGCATGCAAGTGGCGCGGTCTAATGCAAAGCCTTGCTGATATAGCCGCTGATCTGGCTGCAGGTCGTACCACTAGTCAGGCTCTGACCGAAGCCGCCCTGGCATCTATTGATGATCCGGCGGGGGAGGGGCAGCGCGCCTTTATCAAGGTCTATCACGATGCGGCCCTTGCCACGGCCAGGGCCTCCGACGAGGCCCGCGCTAACGGCATTGTGGCTTCGCCCTTGGCCGGTATTCCCGTTTCCATCAAGGATCTATGCGATGTGGCCGGCGAGGTCACCCTGGCCGGTTCGATCGTTCACCAAGACGCGGACCCGGCGGTGCAGGATGCCCCCACCGTGGCTCGTCTGCGGGCGGCGGGCGCTGTGATTACCGGACGCACCAACATGGTGGAGTTCGCCATGGGCGCGCCGGGGACCAATGCCCATTACGGCACGCCAAAGAACGCCTGGGATCGGGATACGGGCCGCATTCCGGGCGGGTCGTCCTCTGGCGCCGCTGTTTCAGTTACCGACGGTATGGCTGCCGCGGCTCTGGGCACCGATACCGCCGGTTCGGTCCGCATTCCGGCGGCACTTTGCGGCTTGGCTGGCTTTAAACCAACGGCTCGCCGGGTGCCCACCGAGGGCATTTATCCCTTGTCGCGGACGCTGGATTCCGTTGGTCCCCTGGCCCCGACGGCGGCCTGTTGTGTCCTGGTGGATGCGGTGTTTGCTGGCGAGACGCCGCCCGCGCTGACGCCCAGGCCCATGCAAGGGCTGCGTCTTGCGGTGCCCAAATATCTGGTGCTTGACGATATGGACGACACCGTTGCCGGCGGATTTCAGGCTGCCTTGAGCAAGCTTTCGGCGGCAGGGGCGCAGATCATCGAGATCAATTTCGCCGAGTTGGCAAGAATGCCGGTGATCAACCGGATTGGCGGCTTTTCCACCGCCGAGGCCTATGCTCATCACCGTGAAATCTTGGCGCGGGCCGAAAACCAGTATGATCAGAACGTCGCCGCCCGTATTCGCATGGGTGATCGGTGGACCGCCGCCGACTATCTGGACCTGATTGATATCCGGGCTGAGATGATGGCGACGGCGAACAGGATTACCGCGCCCTACGACGCCATCATTATGCCAACGGTGCCCGTGGTGGCCCGCCCCATTGATGAAGTGTCCGACCCGGATGCTTGGCTGGATACCACCAAGTTGTTGCTGCGCAACACGCTTGTCGCCAATTTTCTGGACCGTTGTGCGTTAACCGTGCCCTGCCATGAACCGGGCGGTGCCCCGGTCGGTTTCGCCATGATGGGTGAGACCATGGGCGACCGCCACCTGTTGCAAATTGGCCTGGCGGTTGAGGCCTGTATCGCGCCCGCGCTTTCGTGAGCACGGATAGGGCAAGCTTTATCGCCGCCAACACGGTTGTGCAATCGCCCGAGTTGCTGCCTGAAATTCGCCTGCATCTGGCCTCGGAGGAGATGCCGATCTGGCAGATGAATGACGAGGAACGGGAGGCCGCCGGCGTGCCCTTGCCCTATTGGGCCTTTGCCTGGGCCGGGGGGCAGGCTTTGGCGCGCTATCTGCTTGATGAGCCCGGCGTGGCGCGGGGCAAGGCGATCCTGGATGTGGGCGCCGGCTGCGGGCTGGAGGCGATCGCTGCGGCCATGATGCGGGCGGACGCTGTATTGGCGGCGGATACGGATCCTTTCGCCATTGCCGCCACCGAGTTGAATGCTGAATTGAACGGTATGATCCTGGACACCACGGCGGAAGATCTGGTGGGGCGGTCGGTGGACTGGGATTTGGTGATGATCGGCGATCTGTTCTTTGAGCAACCCCTGGCCAAGCATTTGGAAGCCTGGCTGCGTGGTTTGCATGAAACGGGTGTGGAAATCCTGATCGGCGACCCGCAAAGGACGTTTCTGCCCCGGCAAGGACTGGAGCAATTGGCAAGCTATGCGGTGCCGACCACATCGGCCCTCGAAGATAGTGATTTACGCAACGCCAGCGTCTGGCGGATGGTGGATTATTGAACTATGCTGCGCGCTTCTAATTGATTGGAGGCGTACACAATGAGTGATCAAATCAAATATCTTCTGGAAGAAGAGAAGCTGCCAAAAACTTGGTATAATCTGGCGGCTGACCTGCCCGAGCCCATGCCTCCCGTGCTGCACCCGGGCACCGGCCAACCTGTTGGCCCCGACGATCTGGCGCCGCTGTTTCCCATGGCCCTGATCGGCCAGGAAGTCAGCACCGAGCGGGAGATCGAAATTCCCGAACCCGTGCGCGAGGTTTACCGCCAGTGGCGGCCTTCGCCCCTGCACCGGGCCCGTCGCCTGGAAAAGGCCCTCGATACCCCGGCCCGGATTTATTACAAATACGAGGGCGTCAGCCCCGCTGGCAGCCACAAGCCGAATACTTCCGTGGCGCAAGCCTTTTATAACAAGGAAGAGGGCGTCAAACGCCTGACCACGGAAACCGGCGCCGGGCAATGGGGTTCGTCCCTGGCCTATGCCGGCAACCTGTTCGGCCTGGAGGTTGAGGTCTACATGGTCAAGGTTTCCTACAATCAAAAGCCCTATCGCCGGGCCTTGATGGAGACCTATGGCGCGACTTGTTATGCCTCGCCTACGGATCGGACCGAATCCGGCAAGGCGATCCTGGCCCAGGATCCGAATTCGCCAGGCAGCCTGGGCATTGCCATTTCCGAGGCGGTGGAACTGGCGGCCCAGCGCGACGATACGAAATATTCCCTGGGCAGCGTGCTGAACCATGTGCTGCTGCACCAATCGGTGATCGGCGTCGAGGCCATCGCGCAGATGGAAATGGCCGATGATTATCCCGATATCGTCATCGGCTGTGCGGGTGGCGGCAGTAATTTCGCCGGCCTGGCGTTCCCGTTCCTGGGCGCGCAACTGCGTGGCGGCAAGAATGTGCGGATCATTGCGTCCGAGCCAGCTGCCTGTCCGTCGCTGACGCGGGGCACTTACGCCTATGATTTCGGCGATACGGGCAACCTGACGCCGCTGGTCAAGATGTACACCCTGGGCTCTTCATTCATGCCGCCAGGGTTCCATGCCGGCGGCCTGCGCTATCACGGCATGTCCGGCATCGTCAGCCATGTCAAGGATCTGGGCCTGATCGAGGCGGCTGCTTATCAACAGACTGGTTGCTTCGATGCGGCGGTGAAATTCGCCCGCAGCGAAGGCATCGTGCCCGCGCCTGAATCCAGCCACGCCATCCGCGCGGTGTTCGAGCAGGCGGAACAGTGCAAGCAGGAAGGCACCGCCAAGACAATCCTGTTCAATCTGTCGGGTCATGGCCATTTCGACATGGCCGCCTATACGGATTACTTCGCCGGCAACCTGGAAGACCGCGATTACGACGAAGACGCCTTGCAAGCGGCCCTAGCTGCCTTGCCACAGGTGGCGGCGGAGTAAGCCCCGGTTTCCAAAGTTGAGGTTTTGCGACGATGACGGTGATCACCAGCAAGGTGCAAACCCGTTCGCCTGAATACGAGGCGAACTATGCCCATATGGAAGACAAGCTGTCGGCGTTACGCGCCGCCGTCGCCCAGGTAAAACTGGGCGGCGGCGAGCGTTCCCGACAACGGCATGTGGATCGGGGCAAGCTGTCGACCAGGGAGCGCATCCGCTCGCTGCTTGATCCGGGCGCGCCGTTTCTGGAATTGCAGCAACTGGCGGCGTGGGAGCTCTATGACGAGGATATCCCCTCCGCCGGCGTAATCACCGGGATTGGCCGGGTTTCAGGCCGCGAATGCCTGATTATTGCCAACGACGCCACGGTCAAGGGCGGGACCTATTATCCCATGACCGTGAAAAAGCATGTCCGGGCCCAGGAAGTGGCGGAGCAGAACCATCTGCCTTGCATCTACCTGGTGGATTCGGGCGGCGCCAACCTGCCGCAATGGCCCGACGTGTTTCCGGACCGGGATCATTTTGGCCGGATTTTCTTCAACCAGGCCAACATGTCCGCCAAGGGTATCCCGCAGATCGCCGTGGTTATGGGATCGTGCACCGCCGGCGGCGCCTATGTGCCGGCCATGTCGGACGAAAGCATCATCGTGCGCGAACAAGGCACGATCTTTCTCGGCGGCCCGCCGTTGGTCAAGGCGGCCACGGGAGAGGAAGTCTCGGCGGAGGATCTCGGCGGCGCCGATTTGCATTCGCGGACCTCGGGCGTGACCGATCACTATGCCATGGATGACCGCCACGCCCTGGCCATCGCCCGGCAGATTGTCTCCAATCTGAACCGGGTCAAACATTGTTCCTGGGACGTCAAAACGCCAAGTCCGCCCGCCTATGATCCCAAGGAGCTGTTCGGTATCCTGCCCCAGGATGTGCGCCAGCCCTATGATGTGCATGAAGTGATCGCGCGCATCGTTGACGGCAGCGAATTTGACGAATTCAAGCGCCTTTATGGCACCACGCTGGTCTGTGGCTTTGCCCATGTCTGGGGCTATCCGGTGGGTATTGTCGCCAATAACGGCATCCTGTTTTCGGAATCCGCCCTGAAAGGCGCCCATTTCATCGAGCTTTGCAGCCAGCGGAATATTCCCCTGGTCTTTTTGCAGAATATCTCGGGCTTCATGGTCGGGCAGAAATACGAAGCCGGCGGGATCGCCAAGGATGGGGCCAAGCTGGTAACGGCCGTTTCCACCACCAAGGTGCCGAAATATACCATTATCACCGGTGGTTCGTATGGTGCGGGCAACTACGGCATGTGCGGCCGGGCCTATAGCCCTAGGTTCTTGTGGATGTGGCCCAGTGCTTCGCTGGCCCTGATGGGGCCGGATCAGGCCGCCGGTGTCCTGGCCACGGTGCGCCGGGCCGGGCTGGAGCGTCAGGGCGAGGAATGGAGCGCGGAAGCGGAGGCCGAATTTAAGCAGCCGATCATCGATCAGTTCACCGAACAAAGCTCGCCCTATTTCGCCACCGCGCGGGGCTGGGACGACGGCCTGATCGACCCATCGGAAACCCGCAACGTGCTGGGCCTGGCCCTGTCCGCATCGTTGAACGCGCCGGTGGAGCCGACCAACTTCGGCGTCTTCCGTATGTAGTTTGAAGGATTTTTTAGATGAGTGCCCCAAGATGAGTGATGACGTTGTACTGGTGAAGAAACACGCCAATGGCTTGGCCGAGGTCACCATGAACCGGCCGGAAATCTTCAACGCCCTGAATGTGGAGTTGCAGGCCCGGCTGACGGAAGTATTCATGGATCTGGGTGCCGATGATGCGGTGCGCTTCATCACCCTGACCGGCGCGGGCAAGCATTTCTGCGCTGGCGGCGATATCAACTATCTGCTGGAAACCGGGCAGTGGAGCGTGGCGGACAATCAGGCGGATGCCGAAAAGCTGGCCAAGATGTTGAACACCATCTTTACCTGCCCCAAGCCGGTCATCGGCCTGATCAATGGCGCGGCCTATGGCGGCGGTCTGGGCATGACCACGGTTTGCGATATCGCCATTGGCGTCGAAGCCGCCTCGTTCACCCTATCGGAAGTCAAGCTGGGTCTGATCCCTGGTACTATCGCGCCCTATGTGGTGCAGGCCATGGGGGTGCGCCAGGCACGCCGCTGGTTTGTTACCGCCGAGCGCATCGACGCCCACAAGGGCAAGGAACTGGGCCTGCTGCACGAGGTGGTGGCGGACAGGGAGGCCTTGGAGGCCGAGCGCGACCGCCTGATCGAGATGATGCAAAAGAACGGCCCGATCGCGATGCAGGACAGCAAGGCCTTGGTGTTGGCGGTTTATAACCGCCCCGTGGACAACAACGTCATGGTCGATAGCGCCCGGCGGATCGCGGAAAGCCGGGCCAAGCCGGAAGGCCAGGAGGGTGCGACCGCTTTTCTGGAAAAACGCCCCGCAGCCTGGGTGCCACAAGGTTAGCTGAGAGAAACCAGAGATGTTTCGTAAAATATTGATAGCCAACCGGGGTGAGATCGCCTGCCGGGTCATGCGCACCGCACACCGCATGGGCGCGGCCACCGTTGCCGTCTATTCCGAGGCCGATGCAAATGCCATGCATGTGGCCATGGCGGACGAGGCGGTGCTGATCGGACCGGCGCCGGTGCAGGAAAGCTATCTATTGATTGATCGGATTATCGATGCGGCGCAACGCACCGGCGCCGAGGCGATCCATCCCGGCTATGGCTTCCTGGCCGAGAACGAGGCCTTTGCCGAAGCCTGCGCGGCGGCCAATATCACCTTTATCGGCCCGCCGGCTTCGGCCATCCGGGCCATGGGCGAAAAGGCGGCGGCCAAGGCTTTGATGCAACAGGCCGATGTTCCCGTTGTCCCCGGTTATCACGGCGATGATCAGGATGACGAGGTGCTGACCAAGGCGGCGGATGAGATCGGCTATCCGGTTCTGATCAAGGCGGTCCTGGGCGGCGGCGGCAAGGGCATGCGCCAGGTTAACGCCGCCGGCAAGTTTGCCACGGCCCTGAAAGGCGCCCGCCGCGAGGGCCTGTCGTCGTTCGGTGATGACAAGGTTCTGGTGGAGAAGTTTCTCGAGCGTCCCCGGCATATTGAAATTCAGGTCTTCGCCGATCAACAGGGCAACGTGGTGCATTTGTTCGAACGCGATTGCTCCGTCCAGCGCCGTCATCAAAAGGTGTTGGAGG
>CAYWYB010000041.1:3639-23537 GCA_964462145.1 uncultured Rhodospirillaceae bacterium | reverse complement strand
GGCATCATGGCAGCGCTGGACCCCGCGGCGGAGCCGTTGTCGCCGGGTGATTTCATCGGCAAATGGATGGGGCTGCTCAACCCGGCGGTCGAGGCCATATCAACCATACGCGGCATGACAAAGGCAGAGCGGCAGACCGCCCTGGAGCGCCATTCCATCGGCAACTCAATCGAAAACCTGCGCACCTTTCCCTGTGTGTCCATTCTGGAGGGAAAAAGCCGCTTAAGCCTGCACGGTGCCTGGTTTGATATTTCCAGCGGCGAGCTATGGGTCATGGATCCCGAAACAGGCGTTTTCGATCATCCCGCCGCCGAGTAGTCAGGCAACTGCCCTGGCCAGGGCGCAGAATTGTTCGACGCTTAGATTTTCCGCGCGCAAGGTGGGCTGCAGCCCGGCGTCATTCAAGAGAGCCAATGGGTCGGCGCTAAGCTGCCGGAGACTGCTGCGCAGCATTTTACGCCGCTGTCCAAAGGCGGCGGCGACAACCGCTTCCAGCCTTGCCGCATCCGCCGGTGCCAGGGGCTCGCTCCGCGGTTCCAGACCGATCATCGTGGAGGTGACCTTGGGTGCCGGGGTAAAGGCGCGCGGCGGCAGGTCGAACAAGGCAGCGGCCCGGCAACGCCATTGCACCATCACCGACAAGCGGCCATAGGCCTTGCCGCCCGGCTGCGCGGTAATGCGTTGGGCGACCTCCTTCTGGAACATCAGGGTCAGGCCCTCGAATAATTCCAGCCGGTCCAGCCATTTGAACAGCAGCGGCGTTGAAATGTTGTAAGGCAGATTGGCAACGATCCGGCTGGGCCGAGGGGACAGGCTAAATTCGTCGATCTCCAGGGCGTCGGCTTCCACCAAGGTCAGGCGCCCGGGCACGGCGGCGGCAAGCTCCTCCAGCGCGGCAAGGCAACGGCGGTCCCGCTCCACTGCGACCACGTGTGCCGCGCCCTCGGCCAGCAGCGCCCTGGTAAGGCCACCGGGCCCAGGCCCGATTTCCAGCACCGTTTGACCATCAAGCGCGCCGCCGGCGCGGGCGATCTTGCGGGTCAGGTTCAGATCGAGCAGAAAGTTTTGACCCAGGCTCTTGCTGGCCCTGATTTCGTGTTGGGCGAGAACCTCGCGTAGCGGCGGCAGTTCGGCGAGTGCATCCGCCACGTCAAATTGCGCCTTCGGCAGTATCCTGGGGCGCCCCGGCTGTCTGGGCCCGGTACCTGGCGATCAGCCCGGCGTATGCCACGGCCGAGGTCAAACTCAGGGAATTGGCCCGGCCCTTGCCGGCAATATCCAGCGCTGTGCCATGATCGGGCGAGGTGCGGACGATGGGCAGGCCAAGGGTCACGTTGATGCCGTACTCAAAACCCAGAGCCTTGACCGGGATCAGCGCCTGATCGTGGTACATGCAGATCGCCACATCGTAGGTATCCCGGGCCGCTTCGTGGAACATGGAATCCGATGCCATGGGTCCAATCACTGAAATACCCCTGGCCCGCAGTTGATCAATGGCCGGCTGGATGATCTCTATCTCCGCCCGGCCCATATCACCGGCCTCGCCCGCATGGGGGTTCAGCCCGGCGATGGCCAGGCGCGGTGGCCTAAAACCAAGGTCCCGGTCCAGGGCCTCGGCGGTGATTATGGCCTGTTCCACAATCATCTCGGTCGTCAGGGCGGCAATGGCATCCTCCAACGCCAGGTGAATGGTCACCGGCACGGTTTTCAAGCCGGGGCAGCTCAACATCATCACCGGCGGATGCTCAACGCCGCAGAGTTCGGCCAGGTATTCCGTGTGGCCCGGATGCTCAAAGCCGGCCTCATGCAAAACCGATTTCTGGATCGGGTTGGTGACGATGGCGGCGGCCTGGCCAGAGCGCACATGCTCGACCGCCGTTTCAATGGCGCCCAGCACGGCCGCCGCATTGGCTTTGTTCAACACGCCGGGCACCGGCTTTTCGGCCAAGGGCCGGGGCATCACCGGCAAGCCCTGTTCGAAATGATCAATGCACTGCGCCGGCGAAGTGATTTCGATCACCTTTAATGTCTTGCCGCGCGTTGGCGCCGACGCCTTTCTCAGGGCCGCCGCCCCTTCCCGCACCAGATCCAGATCGGCGATCAGATAAAATGGCTGCAGATCATAAATCGCCCGCCGGCCCCAGGCCTTCAAGGCGATCTCCACCCCGATGCCGGCCGGCTCGCCCATGGTCATTGCGATCGGTTGTTGAGCAATCAACGGCGGGGCAATGGGGCGCTGGGGGTCGGAATGGGTTTGGGCCATTAACGTAATTCCACGACCGCCGAGCGCCGTAAATCCCGCAGATAGCGCTGCGCCAGCATGGCCAGGCGCTGTTGCGTAAGATTTTTTGTAATACTTTCCCGGCTCGGTCCCTGGCCTTTGATTTTCTCGCGTTTGCAAACCATCAACAGCATGACCGAGCCCTTGCCGCGGATCGGCCCGCTAAAGCTGCCGACGGCCAGGTCCTTAACAGCTGCGGCAATATTCGCGGGCAGATCAGTCAATTTCACGCTGCCCAGATCTCCGGCGCTGGCCGCCTGCTGTTCCTTTGCAGCGGCCTCGACGTTGCCACAACCCTTGGTGCTTTCCGCCACGGTCCGGGCCAATGTCTCCTGGGCCTTATAATCCGCTTCCTTCGCATCCTGATCCAAGGACAGTACGATCTGCTTCAGATCCAGCTTCATGCTGCTCTGGGCCGCCGCCGTGATCTTTCTCCGCTCATGCAGCTGGACCAGGTAATAGCCGCCCGCCGCCTCGATAGGCTCGGAAATCGCACCCAGCTGTAGTTTGCCGATTGCCTGATCCAGGGCGGAGGAAAGTTGCCCCGGCTGCACCCAGCCCACCGCGCCGCCCTGGGCCGCCGTGGCGCCACGGCTGAATTGCCGGGCCATGGCGGCAAAGGAGGCGCCTTCGCGAAGCTGCCGCAACAG
Source organism: uncultured Rhodospirillaceae bacterium (assembly GCA_964462145.1). GTDB lineage: Bacteria > Pseudomonadota > Alphaproteobacteria. The sequence goes on along the minus strand of CAYWYB010000041.1, from coordinate 20,606 downwards.
GGCAATACTGGCGCGGCGTACTTCTTCGACCTGATCCGGCGAATCGATGGGCAAAAATATCTCTGAAATCCGCTGCTCCGACCGCCCGGCATTGGCCTGCAACCGCGCCAGCGCCTCGTCGACCTCTTCATCGCCAATTTGCACATTGCGGCTAAGCCGGCGGCGCACCAGTTTGGACCAGGAAATTTGCGCCCGCAGCTGCACTTCCAAGGCCGGCTTGGGAATCCCCGTTTGCTGCATGTAACGCTCAAGGCCGCCCATGGGCACCTTGTTCTGCTTTTCAATAAAGCGGAAGGCGTGCTCCAGATCCGACTTGCCGACCCGTATGGAATGGCGCTTGGCGGCTTGCAGCTGCAGGCTTTCATCAATCAGGCCGCGCAGAACCTGTTGGCGAAGACGGCGCCGCGTCCGCTGGCTGTCCTGTAGGCGCGAGGTGGCAATCACCAAGCGGATGCGTTGTTCCACATCATAGCGCGAGATCACCTCGTCATTGACGATGGCGGCGATGCGCTGAACATCCTGGGCCAATATCGGCGCCGCGAAGACAGCCGCCGCCGCGATGATCAGGGGAAAGACCAGTCCGCGCCGACGGGAACCCAAGGAGAGCCCGGCACAATGCAAATTCTTAAGAGGCGATACCATTCGGCGACTTTCTAATGACCTGGCTAATGACCCGGAAATACTCCTACTGCAAAATAGAGGCTCGGCGTCCGCAATTGAAGTGCAATAGAGCCCTTTTTTTGCCGTCATCGCGGCAATAAGCCGCCGTACCGCCGCATTGGCGCGCTATGGCTGCGTCTTGCGCCGTGTCATGGGAATAATCACGGCAACCAATGCCGCAACCAGCATGCTTATGGGTCCGAACCAGAACAACAGGCGCGGCTCTCCCTGATCCAGCAGCCAGCCAAAAAATACCGGCGTCGCCGCGCCGCCGATATTGAGGCCGGTGGAGACGAAACCAAATACCTTGCCCATGGAGCCTTCCGGCGTCACCGCGCGCACCAGCATGTCCCGGGCCGGCATGATGGCGCCAAAGGTCATGCCACCCAGGGCCATGGCCGCGATCACCCAGCCCGCCGACAGCAGGACATTGCCGACCGTGAATATCACCACCGCTGTCGCAATGAAGGACAGCGCCGCCACCCATTCGTGACGCCGCGTGCGGTCGGCAATCTGGCCGCCGACCAGGACGCCCAGGGCACTGCCGACCAGAAATGCCGTCAGGGCCATCTGCGCCCCTTCCAGGGAAATATCCTGGATCGAAACGAACGCCGCGACGGCGAATGTGGATAAGCCGTTCTGGGATACGGAAAGCAAAATGAAAAACAAGAAACACATAAAAACCGGCAAGGACAGCAGCAGCGCGATACCGCTTTTTTCCGGCGTCTGGTCCAGAGTTGCCCCGGAGTCGTCCTGGCGCGCGGGTTTGGCCGCCTTGCTGGAGGCGCCATCCGACAGGGCGCGCCGGTTCAGCAGCAGGGACAGCCAGATCGCCGTACCCAGAATGCCGGTCAGCATCAGGCCAGCGCGCCAACCCCATTGGATCGAGACATAGGCCATGACCATCGGTGCCACGGCGCCACCGGCGAAGCCGGCGAATGTGTGCAGGGAAAAGGCGCGCCCGATCCGCCGGTTCGAGACCGTGGCGGACATAATTGCGTAGTCAGCCGGGTGGTAAACACTGTTGGCGACACCGGCAACGGCCGCCAGGACCAAAATGGCCGTGTAGCCGGCGAAGGCTCCCATGCCGACATATGTCAATGTCGATACGGCAACGCCAACGATCAACAGACGCCGGGCGCCAAACCGGTCGACCGCGAATCCCATGGGCACATGGGTCAAGGCCGAGGTCAGGTTGAAAATCGTCATGATCAAACCCAGGGCGGCGTAACTGACGTTGAAGTCGGCTTTCATCAACGGCAGGATCGGCGGTAACAGATAAATCAGATAGTGGCTGAGAAAATGCGCCCCGCTGATCAAGCCGATAACCCGGCCGTCAGCGCGCGGACCCGCCATCCTGGGCGCGGCCGATTCTCCATTGTCGGCCTTGGCGCCGCTTCGCATGGTGACTGTCATGGCGTTGTACTAACCGGTTTCCTCTCTCCTGTCACTGATGGTTTAAAAGCCGCGCGCCATGGGCTAGGATCGGTCGGCCGCCACGCGGGGACGGCGGCCTTGCCGACGATCACTTTGATACATTAATGGGAAATTCTCTTGTCCGAAGCATCGAACACATCTGCCGATGAGACATCCGAAGCACCGTTGCGCACGACGCCTCTAAAGGCGTTGTTGCTACGGGTCGGCACGACGGACCGGATAGCCTTGGGGAGCGTATTATCAATCAGGACAACGCAGTCGGCGGAGGCGGCAATGGCTGCCTTGCGGGAATTTCCCGCCGATGTCCTGGTCGCGGACACAAGCACATCGGATTACGAGACCATGGCCTTGTTGGAAGGTCTGCGCAGTCCCACCGCCACGCCACGCAAGGGCCTAGCGGTGATATGCCTGTTGGCGGAGAGCAGCCCCGAGCGGGTCCGCGGCCTGGTCAAGGCGGGTGTTGACCATGTCATGATCAAGCCGATTTCAGCCACCGCCTTGTCCGATTTGGCCCAGCACCTGTCTGAAAATCCCATGACGCAGATTGCCGTACCGCGATATGTCGGACCGGACCGGCGCCGCCTGCCCGATGACGCCTACACCGGTCCCAAACGGCGCGGCAGTGAATAGCCGGACAACGAACCCGGTGAATTTTCCAGCGCGGAAAAGCCTCTAGCCAAGCGTGCCCGAGGCGCGGAGAGCCGCGATATCCTCGGCCGAAAGCGACAGCACATCGTTAAGCACCGCCTCCGTATCGCCACCATGCTCTGGTGCCGCGCCGTTCTTGCGGCCAAAGCTGGCGAGCCACGGCAGACCCGGCAAGGCGCCGGCATCGTTTTCCTGCCAAAAGCCGCGCGCGTGCAGATGCCCGCTCGCCTTGAGATCAAGCGACGAGGCCAGCGCCGCCGCTGGAATGCCTGCCGCCAGAAGTTTTTCCGTAGCAGCATCAGCCGAGCGGGCGCGCGTCCATTCCGTCAAGGTTCGCTCGATCTCGGCACCCCGTTGGCGCCGGGCGCCAAGGTCGAGGCCGCGCAATGGACCCAACGCCTCGACCATGGCGCACAGGGCGCGCCAGCGCTCATCATCAGGTATCGCGATCCCGACCCAGGCATCGTCGCCTTTCGCGGGAAAAATGCCGTGCGGCACACAGGCACCATCGCCATTGCCCTGAGGTTTGGGCGGGCCTTGAAGCTGCGCCGCCAACAAAGGTTCCGCCATGGTCCAAAGCAATGCCTCCATCATCGAGAAATCGATGCGCATGCCGCTGCCGGTGCGGCGGCGATACCAGATTCCGGCTGCCGCGATAAAGGCCAGCTTCAGGCCGCACATGGGATCAAGCCAGGCCATGCCAACGCGGGGCGGTTTGCCCGGATGGCCGTTCAGGCCGGCGAAACCGGCATAGCATTGCAACAGGGTACCATAGGCCACCGCGCCCGCTTCCGGGCCGCTGCGGCCATGTCCCGAGGCTGAGAGGTAGAGCAACTTTGGGTTTTCCCGGGCCAGGTCCTCGGGCCCAAGGCCAAGACGCTCCATGACGCCGGTGCCGAAATTTTCGATCACGATATCGGCGCGGGCCGCCAATGCCTTGGCGACGGCAACCGCTTTGGGCTGTTGCAGATCAAGGGTGATGCCGCGCTTGGCCTGGCCAAGCACTTCATGCAATCCCATGCCCCGCCCCGGATCGCCCCGCCCCGGTGCTTCAACCTTGATGACCTCGGCGCCCATGGCCGCCAGATAGCGCGTCGTGGTGGGCCCAGCGATAACCCAGGATAAATCAAGCACACGTATGCCTGACAGGGGCAGCCGCCCACCAGCGCCCGCGGCCTTTTCGGCGTTATCGAACGCATGCCCATCCCAAGGCATGGCGCGGAACGGCGACCCCGGCACCAGCACACTCTTGCGCCCGACCTGCATCGGCCGGAAAAATTGGCGATGCGCAAGCTGGGTGGAGGCAAATTGTTCGGCTGGTTCCTGCAAGGGAAAACTGGGGACGCGCGCGGCCTGGGCGGCGTCGGCAATCCACTGTTTATCGTGCGCCCGGCTCCAATCTGACATCAGGGCATGCAATGCATCCCAATTCTCGATCCGGTCCGGCTTACTCGCGAACCTCGCTTCCTGGCCCCAATCGGGCGACCCCATGACTTGCAGCCAGGCGGTCCATTGATGGTTTTCGCGCGGTGAAATCGCCACATAGCCATCACTGGCCGGCAGAATGGTCACTGTCGCGCCATTACCGTCGGTTAGGCGCCGGCGTGACCAGACCTTGCCCTGCATGCCGACCCGCGTCAGCTCGGTCATCGCCAGGGTCGCCAATGCTTCCTGGATCGATATGTCGATGCTGGCGCCAGTTCGATCCGCCGGCTTATCCAGCAACAGGGCATGCATGCCGGCCGCCGCCGCCGCCAGACCGCCGATGAAGGCTGATTGAGTACCAACGGCACGGGTCGGCGATTCCGACAGATCATCGACCTGGCCGGTCAGCATGCGTGCGATGCCGCTGGCGCAGAACAGGGTAAGATCGGATGCAGGCCGGTTGGCGTCCGGACCGGTCTGGCCAAAAGGCGAGATCAGGACGATAACCGCCGCTTCGTTGAGCTTGCGCAAGGCGGGGCCATCGACGCCGCGCGCCGTCAGATCCGCCGGCCCGCCTTCAACGATCACAAGGTCGGCCGCGGCGGCATGTTCCGCCAACGCGGCTGGTGTGCAAGCCGGTGCCGCGCGATGCTTGCCATCATTGAGGAAAACCGCCAACGGCGTATGGTCATCGGCGGCGATGCAGCTGACCGTGGCGCCAACATCGGCAAAGGCACGCCCGCATGCCGCCGCCGCCAGGCCGGGCCCGATTTGGAGTAGCCGCAGACCCGCCAGAATTCGCATGTCGCCTCCGTATTCGCGGATGGTTTCGCACCACCTCTAATCGTGTAAACCGATATCCCTACTGTCCGGTGATGATATAGTTACCGGAACTCAACCGCGAGACAAACAATTGCGCCAAGGGAGGCCGCCACGGGTTGGCGTCGAATTCATCGTTGCAGGAACAAATCTTCGATTTCGTCATTATCGGCGCCGGCATGGCGGGTGCCTCCGCCGCCTACTTCCTTGCCCAGGAGGGCGAGGGGGCGGAAGAAAACCGCGTGCTGCTGCTGGAGATGGAGGCGCAACCCGGCTACCACACCACGGGCCGCTCCGCCGCGTTGTATACGGAAGCCTATGGCAATGCCGCGATCCGCGCCCTGACCTCCGCCGGGAGGGATTTTCTTATGAATCCCCCAGAGGGCTTTACGGATACACCGATCCTTACGCCCCGTGGCGTCATGTTCGTTGGCCGCGAGGACCAGCAGGAATCCTTGGACGAGGTTTATATCGAAGCCGCCCAGCTTGTGGAGACCATGCAGCGTTTGAGCGAGGCGGAGGTTCGTGAGCGCATACCGGCGGTGCGCCCCGGTTACGCCGCCGCCGGGGTGCTGGAGGCGGATGCCATGGATATGGATGTCAACGCCCTGCATCAGGGCTTTCTGCGCGGTGCGCGCCGCAACGGTGCTGAATTGAGGACGAACGCGCGGGTTGATAATCTGACCCGGGTCGATGGTGTCTGGCAGATCGGTATTGGCGGTGAAGAGATCGCGGCCAGGGTGGTGATCAACGCCGCCGGCGCCTGGTGCGATGAAATAGCCGCGTTGGCGGGCGCTGAAGCGGTTGGTCTGGTGCCGAAACGGCGCACGGCCATTTTGTTCGATGGACCGGCCGAGCAGGCATTCGCCGCCTGGCCGGCCCTGATCGATGCTGACGAGGAATTCTATGCCCGGCCCGAAAGCGGCGCTCTGATGGGCTCGCCGGCGGACGAGACACCCATGGAGCCGTGCGATGTGCAACCCGACGAACTTGATATCGCCATCGCCGTCGACCGTCTGCAACAAGCGACCAGCCTGGAAATTCCCCGGATAATCCGCAGCTGGGCGGGTTTGCGGTCCTTCGTGGACGATAAGACTCCGGTGGTCGGCTTCGATGCAAAGGTGGATGGCTTTTTTTGGCTGGCGGGACAGGGCGGCTATGGCATTCAGACAGCGCCATCGATGGGGCGGGTCACGGCGGCCCTGGCGCTGGGCCGGGATATTCCCGACGACCTGAAAGCATTCGGCGTTGCGGCGGGTGATCTATCGCCGGCGCGGGCTACCCTTCGCAACGGAAAGAAATGAGCATGAAAACCTTCATTGCCTGCCTGGGCACGGAAACCAATACCTTTTCGCCCATTCCTACTGGTTTGCAGAACTTTCAGGACACCATGCTGCATCATGGCGATGCCACCCAGGCGCCGGCGGACCTGCACACCGCGCCCCTGATCGTCTGGCGCGAAATGGCCGAAGCAGATGGCGGCGAGGTGGTGGAAAGCCTGGCCACCTTTACCCAGCCCGCCGGTATCACCGTGCGCAAGGTCTATGAAGCCCTGCGGGATGAGATTTTGACGGATCTGAAGGCCGCCCTGCCGGTGGATCTGGTGCTGTTGAACATGCATGGCGCCATGGTCGCCGACGGTTATGACGACTGCGAGGGCGACCTGCTGGCCTGCTGCCGGGAGCTTGCCGGGCCGGATGCGGTAATCGGCGGCGAGCTGGATTTGCACTGTTCCATCACGCCCGAGATGCTGGCGGCGGCGGATGCCTTGATCACTTACAAGGAATATCCCCATATCGACACCAAGGAACGGGCAGCCGAGCTGTACGCCCTCTGCCGCGATGCCAAGCAGGGCAAGACCGCCCCGGTAATGGCCGTGCATGACTGCCGCATGGTCAGCACCTGGCGCACGCCGGTAGAACCCATGAAGGCCTTTGTCGCCCGCATGCAGGCCCTGGAAGGCAGGGACGGCATATTGTCGGTCTCGTTCGGGCATGGCTTTCCCTGGGGTGATGTGCCCTGCGTCACGGCCCGGATGCTGGTTATCGCCGATGGCGACGGGGAAAAGGCAGGGGACCTGGCACGGCAACTGGGGCAGGAGATCTGGGATCTGCGCCATGAAACCGCGCCCGTAACCATGCCCTACCAAGACGCCCTGCGCCGGGCGGCGGCATCGGCGTCCGGCCCGGTGGTGGTGGCGGATATCGCGGATAACGCCGGCGGCGGCGCGCCATCGGATTCGACTTTCCTGTTGCGGGAAATTCTCGACACCGGCCTGACCGATAATATCAGCGGCCTGTACTGGGACCCCTTGGCCATCCGCCTGTGCAAGGAGGCAGGCACCGGCGCGTGGCTGAACCTGCGCATCGGCGGCAAATGCTGCCGGGAATCCGGCGCCCCCGTGGACCTGGATGTCGAAGTGAAGGGCATCATTGAAAACGCCACGCAGCCGTTCGGCAGTGTCACCCAGCAGATGGGCGATGCGGTCTGGGTACAGGCGGCGGGCAATGTCAACGTGGTCCTGAACACCATTCGGGGCCAGACCTTTCATCCTGACGCGTTCGGTCAGTTCGACATTGATCTGGCCAGCCTGAAGATCATCATCCCGAAATCGTCACAGCATTTCCATGCCGGTTTCGCGCCCATCGCGGCGGAGGTCCTTTACGCCACCTCTCCCGGTACCTTGAACATGGATTTCGCCGCCATGCCGTTCACCAAGCTGGCGACGCCGTTCTGGCCCAACGTGGACGATCCGTTCAATCTCGAGAATGGCCTAGGGACCGGCGCATGATTATGGCGTCCGTCCCGTCTTCGCGCCCTTCGCATTGCGTCCCTCGATAATAACCCTGCCGGCGGCCGACGGAGATAAAGGCGGCGGAGTGGTAGAGTGCGATTGCCGGCGCGTTGTCCGCGGCAACCTCAAGCAACAAATCCTCGACACACAATGACCGGGCCTGCGTCACGATCGCATCCAAAAGGGCGGCGCCGGCGCCCAGATTACGTCTGGCGGGCACGACGCCCAGGGTAATGACTTCGCACTCGCCGCCGCCCGCCCGCGCCAAGGCAAAGCCGGCGGGTATCGGCTGTTCCAACTCGTAGCTGCTGGCAAGGAAGGCAAAGGCGCCGGGCATGGCCAAAAGCGCGGCGAACGCATCCTCCGTCCAGGCTTCGGAAAAACAAAGGCCGTGCAACCTGGCCAGCAAGGCACAGCTGTTCAGCCCGGCGGGGGTGATTGCAAGGCTCATTTTGAGGCTGGGTCTGGCAGGCGGGCATCGGGCGCCCGCAGGTATAGCGGCGCCGGCGGTTGGCGGCTGGCACGCTGGCGCCAAGCTTCCGCCGCCACGGCCAGAACCGCCGCATCGGGCTGTTCGCCACCCCCGGCGGCCCGCCAGTCAGGCATTTCGGCCTGCAACAGAGCCGCGCCGGTACCGACGATCAGGCCAGGTGTCAGATCGGGGGCCGTGTCGGATATGGCGGCGGGCGATACCATTGCGCTGCCGATTTTCCTCGCCGCTGCCTTGGTCAGGGGCTGGCCGGCGGCGTCAAAGACCTGAAGATAAAGCTCTTCACGGCGGGCGTCGATCGCGGCGATGATGCCGTTGCCGTCAGATGCCGGCTGTGTGCGAACGGCGCCCTGGGCCAACAGTTCCAAGGTGCCGACGCCGAGGATCGGCAACTCGTGCACCAGGGCCAGGGCACGGGCCGCCGCCAGGCCGACGCGAACACCGGTAAAGGTGCCAGGGCCAATGGTCACAGCAAGCAAGTCCAGTTCCGCGAAATCGACCCCGGCCTGTTGCCGCACCGCCTCGATCATGGGCAGCAATTGTTCAGCGTGACCACGTTGCATCAATACATGGCGCTGGGCCAGCAATGTACCGCCGTGGGAAATCGCGGCGGAACAGGCCTGTTGCGTGCTGTCAAAAGCCAGAATGGGCATGGCCCGAATGCCTCGCGTACCTTTGCCGGACCGGATGGCGGATCTAGATCACTTCGGCGGCGTCGTCGAAGGCCAGCCGCGGCTTGCGTGGCGGCAAGGCGGCGGGATCACCATGGCCCAGATTGCACAGGAAATTTACCCGCAGGCTGCTGTCGGCGAAGAACTCATTGTTGACCCCATCCGCATCAAAGCCGGACATCGGTCCGCAATCCAGACCCAGGGCGCGGGCGGCAATGATCATATAGGCGCCCTGCAGAGTACTGTTGCGAAATGCCGTTTCCAGCAATTTTTCGTCGTTGCCCTCGAACCAGGTGCGGACTTCGTCGTTGCCCGGCCAAAGGGTTTCGAACTTGTCGCAGAAGGCAAGGTCATAGGCAACAATGGCGACGACGGGGGCGGTCATGGTCTGTGTTACGTTGCCGGCGCTCAAATGAGGGCGCAACCGTTCCTTCGCCTCGTCGGATCGTAGAAACAGGAAGCGTCCCGGTGAACCATTGGCCGATGTTGGCCCCAGGCTTAATAATTCATAAAGCGCCTGCAAGGTAATTTCCGAAACTGACCGGTCCAGCCAAACCCCATGGGTGCGTCCGTCGCGGAAAATTATGTCGAAGCTCTTGTCGTTTACAATTCCGCTCATCATGCCGTCCTCGCTGTCCCGCTGGCTAGTCCAGTTTCGATATCTTTCCACTGGCATTATTACAGTGATAAGAATAAATTGGGATTAAGATACATTCGTCTAATTAGGCAAACGCATTAAACACATCTATCATGCAATCTATGTGTGGCAAATATAGACTCTCGTTCATTGGTGCCTGGATAGGCAAAAAGCTGATTAGTCCGGGCCTAATTCTGCTTTTTCTACTGTCGAGCGGAGTTGATTCGGGGCTGATGGTACGCCGCGCCCAGGCCAGCGAGATGGTCTCGTCGGCGGTCATATTCATGTACCACCGCTTTGGCGAAGCAGACTATCCCTCGACCAATGTCAGGATAGAGCAATTCGCGGCCCATTTGGCCGAGCTCGAGTCGGGCGGATACAATGTCATGCCTTTGCCGGATATCATCGCTACGTTTCGCCGCCAGGAAACCCTGCCCGAGCGCACCATCGCATTGACCATCGACGATGCCTTTCTCTCGGTGCACGACCGGGCCTGGCCCATGCTGGCCAAGGCGGGCCTGCCCTTTACCCTGTTCGTGGCCACCAATGCCATTGATGCCAAACGGCGGGGGCACATGACTTGGGCGCAGCTGCGGGCCATGGCGGCGGCGGGCGTAAGCATTGGCAACCATACCGGCAGTCACGGCCATTTGCCTGATGCCAGCCAGGAGCGCCTGGAAGAGGAGCTAACCCGCTCCAACGAGCGCTTTCGCGCCGAACTGGGCTTCGCGCCGAAATTGCTGGCCTATCCCTATGGCGAGTTCGGCCTGCGCGAGAAAAAGGCGGCCCAGGCGGCGGGTTTCATCGCGGCCTTCGGGCAGCATTCTGGCGTTGCCCACAGCGGCGAGGATCTTTACGGCTTGCCCCGGTTTGCCCTAAACGAACGTTTTGCCAGGGTTGAGCGCTTTCGCCTTGCGGCCAACGGCCTGCCATTGCCAGTCAGCGATGTGCTCCCCGCCGATACGGTATTGCGCGGCGACAATCCGCCGGCCTTTGGCTTTACCGTGGCGGAAAGCATCGGCAGCCTTAAAACCCTGGCCTGTTTCGCCTCCAATCAAGGAACCGCGGCGCAATTGGAGCGTTTGGGCAGCCGTCGTTTCGAAGTCCGCCTGGAAAAGCCCTTCGCTCCCGGCCGGGGCAGGATCAATTGTACACTGCGGGCAAAAGACGCTCGCTGGCGTTGGTTCGGAACACCGTTCTATATTCCCAAGAAATAGGATTTCCCAAGAAATTAGGTATCCCCGGGACATGGCCGCCGGGCAAGGCCGCGCTTCATTTCGATATTATTAAGACGGCTGGCGACCGCCGCTTAGACCCGTGTCGGCGGGCAGCAACCGCACATCGTCGAAATCGTGCAGGCGGTTGGCCCGCATGATCACACGGATGGTCTTGATATACTTATGGCCCCGTTCGGAATAGCGTTCCAAGGCTCCGGTTAAGGCATAGCCACTCAATGGTTTGCCGCTGTCGCGCAAGGCCGCGCGCTTACTGCGCAGTGTTTTGTACGCGAAATGCGTATTTAGGTTCCAAACATAGGACCGTACCGAGGTGTAAAGACTGTTGAACGCCTTGACCTCATAGCGCTGTCCCTGCGCCCGGCGTAGAGGCACCAGGCCAGCGCCTTTGCGGAAGGTTCGTTGACCGAACACCGCGTTGCCCTGGCGAGCAAAGCGCGAGGTGCCCCAGCCTGACTCTTCCGCCCCCTGAGCCAGGGCCAGCGAGGCCGGGATAACATCGACCCGTCGCCGCAGCTCATCCAGATCACCTTCGGGCGCTTCGTACTGCGCCGCCAAATGAACCAGAAATGCCTTTTCGCTTGGCGATAGCTTGTTTTGCCCACCTTTCCGTGCGAGCAGAGACAACATGCGCTGGCGTTCCGCCCGCACCTCTTCGTTGGCTCGCAGGACGAGGGGCAGCACGGTCTTGATGAAAATTTCCTTGCGCAGTTTAGGCGAGCGCAACTTCGCCAGTTTCGCTGGGAAGCGGCTCAAATATACCGGCGGCACCGCCGCCTTGCCCCGCCGCAAAGCCGTCAGGGACAAGTCCAGCAACTCCTGACTGTTGAAGCGCCGGCCATGGCGCCAATCAAGGCGTTGTCCGGGCAGGGCCGCCAAACTGGCCAGCTGCAAAGGTTTATCATTGCCTTGGCCTAGATGGGGCATTTCCAGTGCGGGCATCGATGCGATCCCACTGATCGCGGGATGAAAAGCGGGCGTGGCGAACAAATTTATCTCACTCACGCCAAATGCCGCGCCGCGCACCATTTTCGCCATGGCGGAAGACGGGCCCGAAAGGGTCGGACCCACAAAAACCTGACCGGCACAAACAACGGCAAGTGCGGCGGCCATGACAGCCTGATTTCTAATCTTCATCGTCAACGCCATTCCTGATTGGCGGCTAGCCGCCAATCCCCTTACACCCGGCCGTTCAAACCATTGTTCGTCGGCCATTTGTTTTGTGATCCGGCATATTCAACACACCTTGGCCCGATCCTTACGCTTACGCCCTACATCACAGATTTAATTTTTCTTAACAGTTTATTCATACACTGTTCGTTATTATCGCAACTGACTGCCGAAGTGTTTTCAAATTCTGGGCCGTTATGTCGGCCCTTAACCCCAAATTGGTAAAACCAGTTGGGTTGATTTGAAAAAATTTTGGCGGTTCTGCTTGGCTTTTGACGCTTAAGTCGAATTAAACGAGACTATACGCCATACCGGTTTCCGGTGGCCGGACCGGCCATTCTGGCCGGCTTCTTTGCTTCTTCACGCCCTTGGTTACGCCAAAAATAAAAAATAATCAAGCCGAGTCATGCCGTTATGTTGGCGCCTAAAGCAATCCAAATATCACCAGATTTGACCTCCGCCAGATTTAACCTCCGATTTTCATGGCCGCGATCCGCTGCCGCATTATATCAGACCGCAAATCAGACTGCGCGAACTTCCGTTACCTCCGGGACGAAGTGCAGCAGCATCCTTTCGATGCCGTTTTTCAGGGTAATGGTGGCGCTGGGACAGCCGGCGCAGGCGCCGCGCATGTGCAGATAAACCACGCCCTCTTCAAAGGAATGAAAGACAATATCGCCGCCATCCTGGGCCACCACGGGCCGCACGCGGGTTTCCAGCAGCTCGTTGATTTGCGCCACCACCTCACCGTCTGCTCCGTTCGCCCCGGCCCCTTCCAGAACTTTTTCAGCACCGGTTGATACGTCATCGCTGTCTACTAACGCATTGATAATAACCGGCAATCCTTGGCCAAAATGGGCCATCAATGCGCCCAGGATCAAGGGCTTCAGATGAAACCACTCAGCCTCGTCCTTGGTAACCGAAACGAAATCATGGCCCAGGAATACGCCACTTACGCCTTCGATGGCGAATAGGCTCTGCGCCAGGGGCGAGGCCTGCGCTTCCCCTTCGCTGCGATAATCAAAAGTGCCCGAAGGCAGCACGGTTATGCCAGGCAGAAATTTCAAGGTTTCAGGATTTGGTGTGGGTTCAGTTTGAATGAACATTTCGCTACCCCGTCACTGCCCTATTTGCCGGTCCCCTTCGGTCAGGTGTGGCAATTAGGACAGCCCCGAGGTCTGACGTCAAGTTCAAGGGTATGCGGCGATTCGTCGCCACGGTGGAGCGTGCCGCGGCTAATCTGAACCATTGCGTCTAATTCTATCCAGCCTTCGCGCGCCTTTCCCGCTCCGCCGCGATCAGGGCCGCCTTGCGTTCCAGCCCCCAGCGATAACCGCCGAGACCGCCATCGCCGCGCACCACCCGATGGCAGGGAATAATCAGGGATACCGGGTTGGTGGCGCAGCCCCGGGCCACCGCGCGCCGGGCCGTGGCCTTGCCGCTGATCTGCTCGGCCAACTCGCTATAGGTGCGTGTGACGCCGGCGGGAATTTGCATCAGTTCCTGCCAGACCCGGCGTTGAAAAGCGGTGCCCTGCACATCAAGGGGCAGGTTGGGATGGGGTATGGCGCCTTCCAGATAGGCCACCACCGTGCGCAGCCAGTCCCCCAGTACGATTTCGTCGGCAACGATTTCCGCCAGAGGATATTCCCGGTGCAATTCGGCGATCAGATGCGCATCCTCGCCCAGGGACAGAAAACAGACGCCCCGCGCGGTCGCCGCCACCATCAGGCGGCCCAGTGGCGATGGGGTAATGGTATAGCCCATACGCGCACCCTTGCCCCCCTTGGCATAGCTGGCCGGCGTCATGCCCAACTGGCTGTTGGAGCGTTCATACAGGCGCGAGGCGGCGCCATAGCCCGCGTCATACATGGCGTTGGTCACGCTTTCGCCCTGTTTCAGGCCGGCTTTCAGGCGTGAGAGGCGGCGGGCGTCACCGTATTGCGCCGGCGTCACGCCCAGCAGGCGCTTGAAGGTGCGTTGCAGATGGTGCGGGCTGCCGCCGACCCGTTCGGCGATGGCGGCCAACGAGGGGCTGCCGTCGGCGCCCTGCTCCAGTTCCTCCTCGATAAAGCCGCAGATCGCCCGTACCTTTTGCACGGCTGCATCCGGGCTGATGCTTTCCGTCGGCTTGCAGCGCTTGCAGGGGCGGAAACCCTCCTGCTCGGCGGCCTCGGGCAGATCGAAAAAACGCACGTTGCGGCGTAGGGGCCGGCGCGAGGCGCAGGTCGGGCGGCAATAGATTCCGGTGGAGGTCACGGCGTAAACGAAGCGGCCATCGGCGGCGCCATCGCGCCCTTGTACGGCCTGCCAGCGGCTTTGATCGGTCATGGTGCTGTTCCTTTTGTCTGTCATCAACACCCTCCTTTTAGAAAGCCCGGCAAAACGCCGCTATCCGCCGCTTGCGCTCGATATTATAGTTCATTCCGTAACAGAGTGCATTTGCTGGAACTGGATTGCCGCCATGTTGAAGAGAGTCGACCGGGTACAGATCGCCGTGCCCGACCGCACCGCCGCCGCTGAACGCTGGAACGCCCTGCTTGGCGCCGAAACGGCGGACGAGGATCGCATCGCCGCCCTGGGCGCGCGGCGCAGCCGCTTGCGCCTGGGCACGGGCTATATCGAAATATTGGAACCCGATGGCACTGGCGTCGTGGCCGATGCCATTGCCCAGCGCGGCAGCCATCTGTTCGCCGCCGGTCTATCGACTGACGACGTCGCCGCCCTGACCGCACATCTGGACAGCCTTGGCATTGCCGCCGCAAGCGAAAACAGCCAGGCCTACGTTGATCCGGACGGAACGGGCGTGCCGGGCCTGCGCGCGGTGTTGAGCGCGGAGGAAACCCTGCCACCTGTTGGCGCCATTGATTTTCTCTACGAGGCGACTTTGTTGGTCGACGATCCGGCGGCCGCCATCGCCCGTTGCGCGGATATCTTTGCCCTGAATACGGAGATCTTCGTGCCCATCGGGTCGGAGGAATTCGGCTATGACGGCAGTCTGACCCTGTTTCAGCCGAACCAGTTGTTTCGCTTCGAGGTCATCACTCCGACGGATGCAGAGAAAACCCTGGGCCGCTTTTATGCCCGAACTGGGCCGAGTTATTACATGGCCTTCGCCGAATGCGGCCAGTTGGAAGCGGTGGCGGAACGGGCCCTCGAGCGCGGTGACGGTTTCACGCCGGTGCCTTCCCCAGACGCCAAAGATAACGGCGCGGCGGAGACGATCTTTCTGCATCCGCCGGCCCTGGGCGGTATGATGTTGGGACTATCACGGCCAACCTTGGCCTGGCGCTGGTCCGGCGCCCCTGAACGCGTGGAGGCGATGTCATGAGTGAACTAGTCAAAATCAAGGATCGAAACCGGGTTCGCCTGTTGACCCTGAACCGGCCGGATGCGTTGAACGCCTTCAACGACGACGTCTATGACGCGGCCACGGCGGCTCTACGGGAAGCGGCGGACGATCCTGATTTGGCCGTGGTCGTGATCACCGGCCAGGACAAGGCCTTTTCGGCCGGACAGGATTTGGGCGAGCTGGGCAGTCCGCGGGTACACGACGACGGCCTGCGCCATGGCTTCCAGCCTTTTATCGAGGTGGTGGAGGCCTTTCCCAAACCCCTGATCGCTGCCGTCAATGGCATCGGCGTGGGCATCGGCCTGACCCTGTTGCCCCATTGCGATCTGGTTCTGATGGCCGAAGAGGCGCGCCTGAAGGCACCTTTCGTGGATCTTGGCGTCACCACCGAGGCCGGCAGCAGTTTCCTGTTGCCCGCCCTGATCGGCTGGGCCGCGACGGCGCATATTCTGTATACCGCACCCTGGATCGATGCGGATTACGCGGTGGAGATCGGCTTAGTCTGGCGGCAGGTGCCCGACGAACAATTGATGGAAGAGACCGTGGAGATGGCCGAATTCATCGCGCAAAAACCGATCCCCTCTCTTGTCGCGACCAAGCAGTTGCTATTGGCGGCCCGCCTGGATGCCACCCGTCACGCCCGCGAGCGGGAGAACGAAGCCTTTGGCCGTCTGGTCGGCGCCCCGGCCAATCGCGAGGCCATCGCCGCCTTCAAGGAGAAACGGCCGGCGGATTTCACCAACCTGCCGGCGGAGTAGGAAATACGCTAGGTTTCCGCTGTCTTTGCTTTGGCTGATAGAGGCAGGAACACCAGGGCCAGGTTGGCCGCCAGCAGGCCGCCGGCCAGGAAATAGAACACCGAGACCAGGCCCCAGGTATCGGCAATCATGCCGCCCACGATCGGTGCCGTGGTGGCCAGGATTGCCTGGCTGCCAAACATCAACGAGGTGGCGGAGCCGCCCAGGTTCGGCGGTGTCAGGTCCATCATCCAGGAATGGATCACCGGGCGAACCGCGAACAGGACAAAGCCCAGTACCGAAATGCCGGCAACGAAAACCTCCGTGTTGCCGATCAACACCAATGAGGCAACGACCACGGTGGAGGCGGACAGGCCCGCCAGGACGATGGGCCGGCGCCCGATGCGGTCCGACCAGGTGCCCGCGATGGGCGCAGCCACCACGCCTGATGCCTGCATCGCCGCCAAGGCCACGCCTAGATACAACGGCCCGGCGCCCAGATCGTTGCTTAGATACAAAGGCAGGAAAGCCAACAGTCCGGCCTGGGTCATGGTGCGCAGGGCGGCCACCAGGCACAGGCTCAACACGGACTGGTTTCGGACCAAAGAGGTCAGGCCGCGCCAATAGGCCGCCAGGCTCATGCCCTCACTGGCACTGCTGCCTTGCTGCTGGGCCGTGCTGCGCGGCAGGGCGATGAACAGTATCAGGGCCACGACCAGGGTCGGCACACAGGCGGCCATGGCGGCCTGGGACCAGCTCAACCATAACAGGGCGGCGCCGATGGCGAGGGGGGCCAGGGCATCACCGCCGTTGGCACCCAGGGCGTGGATCGACAGGGCATAGCCCCGGGTTTCGGGAAATCGGCGGGAGAGATAAGAGATCGCGGCCGGGT
>CAYWYB010000041.1:0-3629 GCA_964462145.1 uncultured Rhodospirillaceae bacterium | reverse complement strand
GAACCACCAGGGGCAACAGGCCCCAAACGCCGCTGGCGGTACCGAAGCCGCCCATGGCCATGGCGCCGACGCTTAACGAGACGACCAGGATCGGTACCCGCCGGCCCGTGACATCCACCACCAGGCCGGAAAACAAATTCGTGCCGAAAGAGCTGATATGCACGGCGGAGACCAGTAAGCCCGCTTCGGTGTAGCTCAAGTCCAATTGCCGCGCGATAAAGGGCAGCAGGATATAGAAGGTGCCCAACAGCCAGTGCGTGGCGCCGTGGCCCATGCCGACCAGCACGACGGGGCCCTGTTCGCGCCAATGCAGGCCGGTCAGGCGTTGAACTACGGACATGTGCGGGCTGCTCTCGGCAATTGCGGGACAATGGATTCGGCGCGATCATCGCACACCTTGGCCATAGGTGAAACCGAGGCCCGGATTCCGGTGGTGGCTCCGCCCGCAAAGCATATTGCAAATCCCCGGCGCCCGGCCTATTGTCCCGCCGCCTTTCAGGCTATACTACAGTCCCGGGCCGCCTTAGCTCAGTTGGTAGAGCATCGCATTCGTAATAAGACAATCTATATCAAAAAATCCAATAAAAACATATAGTTAAATACTTTATTCCACCTTTAACACCATTTACAAAACCTTTACATTATGAATAAATTAGTATATGGGTTTTACTATGGCAGAAACCAAATCATATACTGACCTTGAAACCTTCCAAAATGGTCGTGTGATCATCTACCGGCGTCAATCATCCAAATCGTTGAATTTTCATACGAGGATCAATCTGCCGGGCATTACAGGCTATGTGATCAAATCCTGTAAGACGCCTGATAGAGATGCCGCATATAGATTTGCTATGGATTTATATGAAGATGGACGAATGAGGGTATTGGCAGGAGAAATCATTAATGCGCCTTCTGCGTCCAAAATTATTGATGAGTTTTTAGTTGCACAAAAGTCAAAATCAACTACCCGTTATAGAGATATAAACCTAACACTCGGTAAACATCTTCGTGCATATTCCAAAGGTCAAACTTTGGATTGGATCAATAGTAAGAATATGACGGCTTATTTTGACTGGCGAAGACAACACACCAGATACGGCAAACCAACAAGTGAGAATACTTTACACGGCGAAGCAGGAGAGATTTTGCGTTTCCTTCGGTGGTGTAAGGATATGAAATTTCTGCGAGAAGTTCCTGTATTCCAAAAACCAACACGCAAGGATATACGCCGTCCTAATTTTACACGAGCAGATTGGAACAAACTGGTAAGACACTCTCGCCGTTGGATAAATTCTACTGGTCATCCATCAATCGCAAGAGATCGCACCTTGTTGTGGAACTATACACTTATCCTTGCAAATACAGGGATACGAGTAGGGGAAGCTAGATTGTTGTGTTGGAAAGATATTCGTATTGAACCAAACAACCAAGAAAATGACCCTGTTGTTGTCTTCTCTGTATCAGGTAAAACCGGAAGCAGGGAAGTTGTAGCAAGAAATAGAGAAGTATTGGAGTATCTACAACGGATTAAAAAACTCTATACGGAACCAACAGATGATGATTTTGTATTTGCACACAAAGATGGAAGACCTATTCGGTCATTTAAGAAAAGTTTTAATTCGTTGATTGATACTTGTGGTGTGGGATTTGACGATAAAGGAAACAGAAGAACGATTTATAGTTTGCGACACACATATGCCACCTTCCGCCTTGAAGAAGGAACTAACATTTATACCCTTGCAAGGAATATGGGCACATCGGTGGATATGATAGAAAGGTTTTACGGGCAGACACGGACGCCAGACCAATTCGCCGAACTCACCAAAATGCGAGATGGGAGGGCACGGAGTGGTAGTGTCTTGGATGTATTGGACAGAACCTAAATCCTTGCAATTTTGGTCTGTTGCGAATAGGTATGATTTTGCAAAATTGTCTAACCGCACAATGGAGATTAAATATGACAACAACAGGGGAATGCCTTTGCGGCGCAATCGAGGTAACCCTCAATAACGATCCAAAAGAACTCGTCGCCTGTTACTGCACGAGCTGCCAGAAGGCGTCTGGTGGCGCTGCATCATTCAACATCGTAGTGGAAGATGACGACTGCGACGTTTCGAGAGGGGCAACAAAAATATTTAAGGAAACCGCTGATAGCGGTGCAGATTTGGAGAGGCATTTTTGTGGAGACTGCGGCAGCCCCATCTACAGTGTCACAACCTCCTATTCGGGAAAGAAAATATTCAAGGCAGCGCTATTTTCAGAAGAGAAGGACATGAACGTGGTAACCAATATATGGACCGATAGCGCACCTGAGTGGGCTGCGCTTCATCAAGGTGTGCCATCTCATGGTAAAAGTAGAAGCTGAAATGGTGACAAAAGAAGACAGCAATTCCGGCGTCTAGAGCCATTAGGCAACCTCGGAGGAAGCCGTGACTAGGTTATGCGCCGGCGTAGCTCAGTTGGTAGAGCACAGCATTCGTAATGCTGGGGCCAGAGGTTCAAGTCCTCTCGCCGGCACCACTTCCCTACAACCCGATACGGTCATAAACGGTGAGTTTGGATTATTTGGACGGATAGGAGAAATTACAGGGAAGTGCAAACGGGATGGTGCCGTTTTTCAGACCCCACCAGTATTTCTCAAACCCGTTAATGCATCCTTTGTAGGTTAGGAAAAGGTTTTAGATTTTTAACCCTCACCCCCTCGGCATTTTTCCAATACGCCGGTTCAATAATTTACTCATAATTCGTTTATCCTTCTTATCCTGCCGTTTAAGTAATTCTAGCCACACCTCATACTCATCTGTTTCTTTGTATTTCGTATTCGTATCCGCCTTGAAAAAATACATCGGTGTCTCACCAACAACATCATAGATTGCGCCGTGGGAAAGAAGACGCTGGCGATACTGCGTCCATTTCATTCCACGGCCCCATCCCCTTGTCTTAAATAATGTCTCTTTACTAATTCCTACCGGGCGTTTGCGTTTCCCGGCGTTTCGTATAATTCGGTATAGATCCGCCAAGACATCATCATCCTCATTCAAGTGAGAACTGATGGTTTTGGGCAAGTCCAATACCAATTGATCAATATACGCACTCATCTCCAACATGGCGTCATCATACACAAGATGTTTTTTGGTGTATCGCAACCCATCTCTGGCTTTCTTGTTGCGATAAGTCCCGTCATCCAAATACATGTTCAATAACGAAATTGCATCCTTGTCCGTCTTAAAAAAATCAGCGTCTGGGTAGAGTTCGGTGTAATAAGTTTCATCAAACATGATGTATGGAACACCATTCATCATTCCATCTGTGGTAGCCACACTCCAACCGCCATAAGTTTGTTTAGGTGAAAAACCTACACAACACGATTTCAGATTATTGTAGTAGAAATCTTTGTCGCCGCTTTCGTTAGTTAGGTATGGGCGATTGGGTGTTCCATTCAGTAGTGGCACCCATACGGAAAAATCCTGTCGTTGTTTCCACAGAGCATCACAAACGGCGATAAATTTATTGTAGTTTTTGTCGGAAAAACACACGGGCATCCGGCTTCGGATCGCGTTTGTCGGCGCCCTGGAAGCTTGTGTAACCTGACGTCTGGAAATTCTTTTGGAGTTTGCGCTTTGTCCCAC
>CAYWYB010000040.1:0-23766 GCA_964462145.1 uncultured Rhodospirillaceae bacterium | reverse complement strand
ATAATCCCGAATGTTCCCTCATCGTGCTGCTGATCGACGAGCGGCCCGAGGAAGTCACCGATATGAAACGCTCGGTCAAGGGCGAGGTTATCAGCTCCACCTTTGACGAGCCGGCCTCGCGCCATGTCAAAGTGGCCGAGATGGTGATCGACAAGGCGAAACGTCTGGTCGAGCATAAGCGCGATGTGGTGATCCTGCTGGATTCCATCACCCGCCTGGCGCGGGCCTATAACACCGTGGTGCCGTCATCGGGCAAGGTGCTGACCGGCGGCGTCGATGCCAATGCACTGCAGCGGCCAAAACGCTTTTTCGGTGCCGCCCGTAATATCGAGGAGGGCGGTTCCCTGACCATTATCTCCACCGCCCTGATCGATACCGGCAGCCGCATGGACGAAGTGATCTTCGAGGAGTTCAAGGGCACCGGTAACTCGGAAATCGTGCTGGACCGCAAATTGGCGGACAAACGCGTGTTCCCGGCCATCGACATCATCAAGTCCGGTACCCGCAAGGAAGAATTGCTGGTCGACAAGGCCGCCCTGGCCAAGATGTGGGTGCTGCGCCGTATCCTCAATCCCATGGGCGCCATGGACAGCATGGAATTCCTGCTGGGCAAGCTGAAATCCACCAAGGACAATAACGAGTTCTTCGACTCGATGAACACGTAGCGCTGCATTGATCGACGCGAAAACAGGCTGCTCTAGATTGCCGGGTCAAGCCCGGTAATGACGAAATGGGCGTGCAATCGCTGAAAAGTACAATAATTGTCATTACCGGGCTTGACCCGGTAATCTAGAGCCACGAGGCGACTGATTAGTATCTTGGTCAGTTCCTTGTGTCAGCCTACTAGGGCTGTCAAAAGATAAAGGGGCCGCGCTGTTGCCAGCGCGGCCCCTTTTTCGCCGATTCCGTGCAGAATTACGGAATTAGGATGGTTGAGCCCGTGGTTTTGCGGCTTTCCAGATCAATATGGGCCTTTTTTGCGTCCTTTAGAGCATAGGTCTGATTGATCTCGATCTTCACCTTGCCGCTTTTTACCATGGCGAACAGCGCTTTCGAACTGGCCTCCAGCTCCTTGCGGGTGGCGTTATAGGCAACCAGGCTGGGTCTGGTCAGAAACAGCGAACCCTTGGCGGCCAGAATGCCTGGCGCGAAACTTTCCACTGCGCCGGAAGCATTGCCAAACGAAACCATGTAACCGCGCGGTTGCAGGCAATCAAGCGAGCCTTCCCAAGTGGACTTGCCGATGGAATCGAAAACCACCGGCACGCCTTCTTTCTTGGTCAAGCGCATGACTTCCTTGACGAAATCCTTCTTGTTGTAGTCGATTACCTCGGCATAGCCATGCGCCTTGGCCAGTTTCACCTTGGCCGGGCCGCCGGCGGTACCGATGGCGCGGACACCAAGGGCGTCGAGCCATTGCCCGGCGATCAGTCCGACGCCGCCGGCGGCGGCATGGAACAACACGGTTTGGCCTTTTTTCACCGGATAAGTGCGGCGGATTAGATATTCCACCGTCATGCCCTTAAGCATCATGGCGGCAGCGGCTTCGTCGGAAATGCCACGGGGAATTCGTACCAAAGGATCGGCATCCATGATCCGCGCCTCGGAATAAGCGCCGGGACCGCCGCCCGCATAAGCGACCCGGTCGCCAACCTTGACATGTTTAACACCGGCGCCGACAGCCTCGACCACGCCGGCAGCTTCACCACCCAGGCCCGATGGCATGGGTAGGGGATACAAACCGCTACGCTGATAGGTGTCGATATAGTTCAGGCCAATGGCGGTGTGGCGAACCAGGGCCTGGCCCTTTTTCGGCTTGCCCAGCTTCACATCTTCCCATTTAAGGACTGATGGGCGGCCTGTTTTATGAAATCGAATTGCTTTGACCATGGTCGTAGAGCCTTTCCCCAAGTGAGTTGGTTACGAACGTTGCTGTGGTTTTGGTGTGTATCTATTGGTTGGCCGGACTTTAAACCGGGGAGGGCAAGTTTGTCACGCAGGAAAATGGCGAGAAACTGCCAAAGCTATAGCAACACCCCTTCCAGGCGCAGCAAAGCAACCTTGGTTTCGACGCCGCCCTCGCCGGAATAGCCGCCCATGCCGTTTGCGGCCAGAACCCGGTGGCAGGGGATGATAACCGGGATGGGATTGGCGCCGCAGGCCATGCCGACGGCCCGTGCGGCACTATCAAGTGCGTTAGCCATTTCGCCGTAACTCATTGTTTTTCCATATGAAATGGAACTCATCAGGGCCCAGACCCGTTGTTGAAAAGCGGTACCCGCGGGCGCCAGGGGCAGATCGAATGTTTCGCTCTTGCCATCGAAATAGGCTTCCAGTTGTGATTTCGCCCGGCCCAGCAGGTCGTCCGATGACTGATCCCGGGCCCAGCCCCAATCAAGGGCGACGAGGACACCGTCTTCACTGCTGACCGTCAGATCACCAATCGGGGAATGCATGGACATTTGCGGCATCGTTCAGGCTCCTGAAACTAACATAGCACGCAACGCCGCCGATTCCGTTTGGGGCAATGAGCAGGTCTGCCCAAGACAGACATAGGCCGTGGCCTGGCCGTCCAACTGCGTCATGTTTTGTGCCGGATGGCCGTCGGGCAGGCGCTGGCCGGGAGCCAGGACTTGCAACACCTTGTCGGGCAGGGGCAGCCCGTGTACCACGGACAGCAGGTTCTGAACGGCTTCGTCATCCCGGTTTCCGATGACGACAATCTGCAAGGGCGCCAGCATGAAGGCCGCATTGTTCAAGAAGGTGGTCATGGCCAGGGCATAGTTTGTTAACTGGGCCGAGAATGCCCGCACCAACGCCTCCACCTGCTGGCCATATGTCGGCTCACCCGTGATCAGCCAAAGCCGGGTCAGCACGCCGATCATGGTGCCGTTGCCGGACGGCACGGCGTTGTCGTTGCAGCTGCGCATGCGGGAGATCACGTCCGTAGCCAGGTCCGAGGAAAAATAATAACCGCCGTGCTCATGGTCGATGAAATGTGTCTCGACCTGCGCCGCCCAGGTTCTTGCCTGGGTCAAATAGCGTTCTTCGCCATGCAGTTCGTACAGCAAAAGGGCAGCCCGAGCCATATTGGCGTAGTCGTCCAACAAGGCCCGGTGTTTCGGTTGGCCCTCTCGATAACCGTGCATCAGGTTGCTATCCGGGCATAGATTGTTGGTGACGAAATCAAAGGCGGCGATAGCGGCTTCGCTCCAGTCCGGGCGCTGAAAGACCGCGCCGGCGTTGGCCAGGGCGGCAATCATCAGGCCGTTCCAATCGGCCAGAACCTTGTCGTCCCAGCCTGGCCGCACCCGTTGGCCACGGTGTTGCAATAATTGCGCGCGGTAATGGCGCAGACGCGCTTCCACCTCCTCGGAGCCCAATTCGGGTTGGGCAGTGCGGTTGAGGATGACCTTGCCTTCCCAGTTGCCGTCCGTGGTCACGTCATAGGCGGCTTTGAAAGCGGCGGCATCGTTGCCCAGCACGGCGTCGATTTCGGCTTCGTCCCAGACATAGAAGCGGCCTTCCTCGCCTTCGCTGTCTGCATCCAGGGTCGCGGCGAAACCGCCGCCTGGCACTACCATTTCAACCAGCACCCAGGCTACGGTTTCCTCAATGCGTTGGGCGTAGAGGTTGTTGCCGCTGCTCTGCCAGGCAAGGGTCAGGATATCGATCAGCAGAGCATTGTCGTACAGCATCTTTTCGAAATGCGGCACCAGCCAGCGCTCGTCCGTGGAATAGCGGGCAAAACCGCCGCCCAGATGGTCATAGATGCCGCCCTGGCACATACCGGTCAGAGAAGTGTCGACGAGGATTTTCAGGCTGCCATCTGCCTGGCTGGTGTTGGTTTTGCGCAAATGCGCGCGCAGCATCATTTCCATGGCGTAGGTTTGCGGAAATTTCGGGGCCTGGCCGACGCCGCCATGGACACTGTCGATCTGCTGGCTCATCAGTTCCGCGGCCCGATCCAGGATCCTCATGTTGATCTGGATAGGATCGGCTTGCGCGTTGGCGGCCGCCAGTTCATCGAGAGAGCGCAGCACCGTGGCGGCGTTGTCGCGGACGGAATCCTGGTCCGTATGAAAGACCTCGGCAATACGGCGCAGCAGATCCGGGAAAGCGGGCCGGCCAAAGCGCGGCTCGGGCGGAAAATAGGTGCCGCCCCAGAACGGCTCTCCTTGAGGTGTCAGAAACATGGTCAGGGGCCAGCCGCCCTGTTGCCCCATCAGACCAAGGGCCGCCATATAAACCGCATCGATGTCCGGCCGCTCCTCGCGGTCAACCTTGATGTTGATGAACAGCTCGTTCATCAGATTGGCGATGGCGGGATCCTCGAAACTTTCATGGGCCATGACATGGCACCAATGGCAGGCGGCATAGCCGATGGAGAGCAGAACCGGTTTGCCGCTTGCCTGGGCCTCGGCCAGGGCGGCATCGCCCCAGGGCCGCCAATGCACCGGATTATCCTTGTGCTGGAGCAAATAGGGTGAGGTTTCGGCCCCAAGTTGGTTCGTCATCGCCGCGCTCCCCTTGTCCTGAATATAGATACGGCGTTAGAAATGTGGACGCTATTACATGACCCTGTATAGTCCGGTCGTGGACAGAGTTTGACACGTTGATGACGCGGGCAAAAGCGGGATATTGGCAAAATGAAGATCAAGATCGACATTGATTGTACACCGGGGGAAGCCAGGGCCTTTCTCGGCCTGCCCGATGTGGCGCCCATGCAGGAGGCTCTGCTGGCGGAAATGCAGGAGCGTATGCGCGAGGCCATGGCCGGCGCGGATTTGCAAAGCCTGATGCAGACCTGGATGCCATCGGGGATGGCAACAGGGGTGCAGGGCTGGGATGCCATGCAAAAGGCGTTTTGGGCCAAGGCGACTGGTCAGGACGGCGACGATAAGGACTAAAAGACGGGAAGAGGGGAACGAGACATGGATGCCATGGAATGTATGTTGGGGCGGCAGTCGACGCCGGCGGCTTCGCTGGCGGAACCGGCACCCAGCGACGACGAAATTGTGACGCTGTTACAGACGGCCATGCGGGCGCCAGATCATGGCGCCTTGCAGCCGTGGCGGTTTCTGGCTATCCGGGGCGATCGGCGCGGGGATCTTGGTGATATTTTCGCCTCTGCCCTGGCCTTGCGGGAGCCGGATACGCCGCCGGAAGAGTTGGAAAAAGCCAAGGGCAAGGCCATGCGGGCGCCGCTGGTACTGGCGGTTTGGGCCGAAATTGTAGAGGATCACCCAAAGGTGCCGGCCATAGAGCAGGTGGTGGCCACGGCGGCGGCGGTGCAGAATTTTCTGAATGCCCTGCATGCGGGCGGCTACAACGCTATTTTGGTAACCGGCGCGCCCTGTTACGACGATAACGTCAAAACGCCCCTGGGCTTGGCGCCCAAGGATGTGCTGGTCGGTTTCATCCATATTGGCACGGCGGATGGCGCGGCCCCGGCCAAGAAACGGTCCGATGCGGCGGAATTTCTGCGGACCTGGTGATAGCGGCAAGGTAGCGACATCGAAAACGACATCGATATAGCCAAGGATACTATCTATGCGCCGGCGACGGCGCCGGGGCGGGCCGGGATTGCGGTGATCCGGATATCCGGCGCCCAGGCCGGCTTGGCGCTGGCGGCGGTGACAGGGCGCGCGGTGCTGCCGGCGCCGCGGCAGGCAACGCTCGCCACCTTTGTTGATCCGGCCAGCGGAGAGGCCTTGGACCGTGGCCTGGTGCTATGGTTTCCCGGGCCCAACAGTTTTACCGGCGAGGATGTGGCGGAGCTGCACGGCCATGGCGGCGGCGCCGTTGTTGCCGCGCTGTTGGCGGTTTTGAGCCGATTGCCGGGCTGCCGCTTGGCGGAGGCAGGGGAGTTCACCCGGCGGGCCTTTCAACATGGCAGGATGGATCTGACCCAGGCCGAGGGTCTGGCGGATCTGATCGCGGCGGAAACCGAGGCCCAACGCCGGCAGGCCCAGCGCCAGATGGATGGAGCTCTGGGCCGTCTGTATGAAGGCTGGCGGGCGGATCTGATTGCCGCTCTGGCCCATTTGGAAGCAGAGATCGATTTCCCGGATGAGGATCTGCCTGGCGGCCTGTTGGCACGGCAGAGGCCGGTGTTGGAGGCGTTGGCCGGGGAGATTTCGGCTCATCTGGACGACGGGCACCGGGGCGAGCGCCTGCGCGAGGGCTGCCATATGGTTATTCTCGGTGCGCCGAATGTGGGCAAATCAAGCCTGCTGAATGCCCTGGCCCGCCGTGATGCGGCCATTGTCTCGTCCCAGGCCGGCACGACCCGCGATATTGTCGAGGTGCATTTGAACCTGGACGGCTATCCGGTGGTTCTGGCGGACACGGCTGGTTTGCGCGAAAGCGTCGATGCGGTGGAGGCCGAAGGGGTGCGCCGAGCCCAGGAACGCGGTTCCAGGGCGGATCTGAAAATCGTGCTCTATGATTGTGCCGCGACGCCCATGCCGGGGGCGGACGTTTTGGCCCTGCTGGATGACGATGGCATTCTGGTGGCGAATAAGACTGATCGGGCCGCCGCTGCACCGAGCCGGGGTTTGCCCGTTTCCATCAAGACTGGCGCCGGGATGAGCGAACTGTTGCTCCGGCTTGGGGCAGAGGCGGCACAAAGGATGGGCGACGGTGGCTCGTCCGGGCTGACTCGGGCGCGCCATCGGCAGGGGCTTGAGGATTGCCGGGACGCCTTACTGCGTAGTCTTGAAGAGGCGGATGAGGAACTGGTGGCCGAAGATGTACGACTGGCGGCGCGGCATCTTGGCCGGATCACAGGCCGGGTCGATGTGGAAGATATTCTAGATGTTGTGTTCGGCGACTTCTGCATAGGCAAATAAAGTAGGTATTTTGCTGCTGCGATGTTTCACGTGAAACACTGACAGACTCTTTCCGAGATATTTCGACTGGATATTTTGACTCTGGCCCCCGCTCTGCCTATTTTGCCCGCCATGAAAACCTATGATGTCATTGTGGTTGGTGGTGGCCATGCGGGCTGTGAGGCTGCCGCTGCGGCGGCGCGCCTGGGCGCCTGCACACTGCTGTTGACTCACCGCCTGGATACCATCGGCGAGATGTCCTGCAACCCGGCCATCGGCGGTTTGGGCAAGGGCCATTTAGTGCGCGAGATCGATGCCCTTGATGGCCTCATGGGGCGTGTCGCCGATGCGGGCGGTATTCAGTTCCGCATGCTCAATCGCCGCAAGGGGCCTGCGGTGAGGGGCCTGCGGGCCCAGGCCGATCGTGCCCTTTACCGCGCTGCCATGCAGCAGGCGTTGTCCGAGGTGGAAAACCTTTCGATCCAGGCCGGCGCGGTAGACGACCTGTTGCTGCGGGACGGCGTGGTTGCGGGCGTGTGTCTGGAGGATGGGCGAGAGATATTGTGCGGCCGCGTGATCGTCACCACCGGGACATTCCTGCGTGGGCAAATTCATATTGGCGAAAAGACCTGGCCGGCGGGCCGCATGGGGGAGGCGCCGGCGCTGGGCCTGTCCAAGCGCCTTTATGATCTGGGCCTTAATATGGACCGCCTGAAAACAGGGACACCGCCGCGCCTGGACGGGCGCACCATTGACTGGGCGGCGTTGGAACGACAACCCGGCGACAATCCGCCGGAGCCGTTCTCCACCCTCACCGACAGCATCCGTAATCGGCAGATCGACTGTCACATAACCTGGACCAATCAGGCCGGGCACGAGCTGATCCGTGCCAACCTGGACCGGGCGCCCATTTACTCCGGGCAGATCGAAGGTACGGGGCCGCGGTATTGCCCTTCCATCGAAGACAAAGTAGTGCGCTTCGCTGACCGGACGCGGCATCAGATCTTCCTCGAACCGGAGGGTCTGGATGACCATACGGTTTATCCCAACGGTATTTCCACGTCCCTGCCAGAAGATGTGCAGGCGGCGCTGCTGAAGGAAATCCCCGGCCTTGGCGATGTGACCATGATCCAGCCCGGCTATGCCATTGAATACGATTTCGTTGACCCCAGGGAGCTTTGGCCCAGTCTGGAAACACGGCGGTTGCCGGGGCTGTATCTGGCTGGACAGATCAATGGCACCACGGGCTATGAAGAGGCGGCGGCACAGGGCCTCATGGCTGGTTTGAACGCGGCCTTGGCGGTGGGCGGCGGCGAGCCTTTTATCCTGGACCGGGCCCATGGCTATATGGGCGTGATGATTGATGACCTGGTAAACCGGGGCACCCAGGAGCCCTATCGAATGTTCACCTCCCGGGCGGAATACCGGCTGCTACTACGCTCGGATAACGCGGACCAACGGCTGACGCCCCTGGGCCTGGCCCTGGGTTGTGTCGGCGCCGAACGCCGAGCCGCATTTCTGAATAAAGAGGCGGCCCTGAACCAGGCGCGGGACCTTCTGGAGATGCGGCAGGTAACGCCCCATGAGGCAGTCAGACATGGGATCGTGATCAACCAGGATGGTCGCCGGCGCAGCGGTATGGAGCTATTGGCATTTAAGGATGTAGACTTTACCCGGCTGATATCCATTTGGCCGGAGCTGGAGGCGGTACCGACAGAGATTACCGCGCAACTGGAAATCGAGGCCCACTATGCGAGTTATTTGTCTCGGCAACAGGCGGATATTGAAGCTTATCGGCGGGATGAGGCGTTAGAGCTGCCGAAAAATCTCGACTACGACCAAATTTCCGGTTTTTCAAATGAGGTGCGGGAGAAATTGAAGCGCCATGGCCCTGCTACCTTGGGCGCGGCGGCGAGAATTCCCGGCGTGACCCCTGCGGCGGTGACAATTTTGTTGGCCCATGTGCGGCGGAGCAAGCGATCCGGGCGATCTGCTGTTGCGTAAGGACAATAAAACGCCCGCGCCTCTAACGGCTATCGAATTTCAGCAAGCCGCGGATGTTTCACGTGAAACACTGGAACGGCTTCAGACCTACGAATCCCTGTTGCGTAAATGGAATCCGCGTATAAATCTGGTGAGCCGGCGCAGCTTGGATGACCTTTGGCGCCGGCATATGCTCGATTCGATCCAATTGCGCACTTTCTGTCAGAATCAAGTCAATAAAAATGAATCGGCGCCTTGGCTGGACCTGGGTAGCGGCGCGGGCTTTCCCGGCTTGGTACTGGCCATCGCCGGCGTGCCCAACATGCATTTGGTGGAGAGCCATGGCCGCAAATGCGCCTTCCTACGGGAAGCTGCACGAATCACCCATACGGAAGTGACTGTACACAATGAGAGAATCGAGACGTTGCCGCCCCAGGCTGCGCGGACCATTTCCGCCCGCGCCCTGGCGCCGTTGCCCCGGTTGTTGCCGCTGGCCTTTCCGCATCTGATTGACGGCGGGCAAATACTGCTTTTAAAGGGACAAGATGTAGATGCTGAATTGACCGAAGCTACAAAATATTGGAAAATACAGGCACGGCGCATCTCAAGCATTACGGATGGGTCGGGGTCGATTTTGCAGCTGACGGAGATATCCCGTGTCTGATTTTTCCCAAACCGATAATCCCCAATCCAATTCCGCGGACGCCGGTGCCCTGAAACCACCGCGCATCATGGCAATTTCTAATCAAAAAGGCGGTGTTGGCAAGACCACCACGGCCATTAATCTTGGCACCGGTCTGGCCGCGATCGGCCGACGGGTTTTGGTAGTGGACCTGGACCCCCAGGGTAATGCCAGCACCGGCCTGGGCATTGACCGCAACAGCCGGGCGGTTAGTTCCTATGATGTGCTGATGGGCGAGGCGACGGTGGCTGAGGCCGAGGTGGAGACGAATATTCCCGGTTTAAGCATTATCCCCTCGACCATTGATCTGACCGGCGCTGAACTGGAATTGGTTGACATGCCGCGCCGGGCCTATCGCCTGCGCGAGGCACTTGCCGCGACCGGCAATCAACTGGACTATGTCCTGATCGACAGTCCGCCGTCCCTGGGCCTGTTGACGGTTAACGCGCTGGTGGCGGCGAAATCCGTGGTGGTGCCTTTGCAGTGCGAATTTTTCGCGCTGGAAGGCCTGTCCATGCTGATGAAAACCATTGAACGCATCCGCAGCGGTTTTAATGCCGGGCTGGAAATTCAAGGCGTTGTCTTGACCATGTATGATAAGCGCAATAATCTATCGGACCAGGTGGCCCAGGATGTGCGCGATTATCTGGGCGACAAAGTGTATCGAACCATAATTCCCCGCAACGTGCGGGTGTCGGAGGCGCCGTCCCATGGCAAACCGGCTTTGTTGTATGATCACAAATGCGCCGGCAGCCTGGCCTACATGCAATTGGCCAGCGAAATGCTGCGGCGAGAACGTTTAGCAGAGGCGGCATGAGCGAGGAACCCCCCCGCAAAGGTCTAGGCCGCGGCCTCTCGGCCCTGCTGGCTGAAGATCCCGATGATCAACCGGCCCTTGACCGTCTGCGCGTTGGCAAGACGGTACCGATCGAAGCCCTGGTGCCGAACCGCTATCAGCCACGGGACTATTTCGACCCGGAGGAATTACAGGCCCTGACGGACTCGATCCAGGAAAACGGCATCCTGATGCCGATCCTGGTGCGCCGCCTCGACGATGACAACAGCAGTTTCGAAATCGTCGCCGGCGAACGCCGCTGGCGGGCGGCCCAGGCGGCGAAATTGTATGAAGTGCCGGTCATCGTCAAGGAGCTGGATGATAGCCAGGCCTTGGAAGTGGCGTTGATCGAAAATGTCCAGCGCCAGGACCTGACGGCTTTGGAAGAGGCGGAAGGCTACCATCGCCTGATGGAGGAATTCGCCAATACCCAGGACGATCTGGCGCGCCGGGTTGGCAAAAGCCGCAGCCATGTGGCCAACATCATCCGTCTGCTTGGCTTGCCCGATGGGGTCAAGGCCATGCTGCAGGATGGCCGTTTGTCGGCGGGTCATGGCCGGGCACTCTTAAGCGCGGAGGATCCTGAGGCCTTGGCGCAAACCGTGGTGCAAAAAGATCTGAATGTGCGCCAGACCGAAGCCTTGGTCAAAAAGCCGCGGAAAACTGCGGCGGCGGGCGACAGCGCGCCGGCGGCCGAGCCGGCCCAGGACGCCAACACCCTGGCCATGGAAAAGCAGCTGTCGGAAAAACTGGGCCTGACCGTGAAGATCAATCATAAAGGCGAACGCGGCGAAGTGCGTATCGCCTTTACCTCTCTCGATCAATTCGACGAAATTCTTAATCGCCTGAATCAGCATCCCGGCATTTGATAGCCAATATCAGCAAGTTAGACGGTTATCGTCTTGCTGGCGGCCGCGCCGCATTGGCGATGCGGATCAGAGCCCGGCCACAGACGGCATCCGCCGGCATGCCCGTACTCTTACAGTCCAGTTCCGCCTGGGTCAGGATGGCCAGCGCCTGAGCCAGGCGGGCGGGTCGCCAATGATGCAGCTGCCGCTGTATAACCTGTTGATGTTTAAAGAAAATTGGTGGCCGGTGGGATTTAATCAGTTGACCCAGGTCGCCGCCGTTGGCGGCCTTCAGCGACAGCAGATGCAGGCGCTGCAGGTGGCGGATTACCGCGCGTAGAATGGCAATGGGCGATTCGCCGGCGACACGGCATTTCGTCAAGGCTCTGTCGAGCTCGGCCTGATCGCCGCTGGCGGTGGCCAGGGCGACGTCATCCCGGGCCAGGGGGGCGCCATCGCCCACATTGGCCTCGGCCTCGGCCAGGGAAACGGAACCACCGTTTCGACCCTTGTACAACGCCAGTTTTTCCAATTCAGAGCGGGTCGCCAGACGGTCCGTGCCCAGGTTGTCGCATAAATAGGCCATGGCCGAGGGCTCGATTTCCAGGCCATGGGCTCTTAGTGTGTCCTGGATCAACCCCTCGAGGGAGCGGCCATCGTCCGGGTAACAGGGAATGGAGGCACCCCGGGCATGGCTTTCGAATAGTTTGCGCAAGCTGTCCCGCGGTGCCAGCGTACCTGCCTCTACCACCAGTAAACTGCCGTTTTTTGCGATCATATCGTCGTCAAGCACGGCCTGGATCGCACCGCTATGGGCATTTCCGGCGGAACCAAGACGCACCAGACGCCGACCGCCGGTCAGGGACAGGGCGCCCATTTCGTCAAACAGACGGGCCGGATCGTCCTTTAAATGGCCAGGCAGCAATTCCGCGACGCGAAAGGGATCGGATGGATCATCAACCACGGCGTCGGCAAGCCGGCTCGCGCGTTCCCGCACCAGACCATTGTCTTCACCATATAACAACACCGCTACGATACCGTCGTCGGGCGCCCTGACAAAAGCGTCAATGCCGCGATTTGCAATTTTCACCATGGCATTACCCTGACTATGGCGTTCTACTCGCGGCGGCGGGAAAAATAGACGGCGATACGGCTCTCTATCCCCTCGGCCACGCTATAGGCCGCGCGTCGGCGTGCGTCCCGGAGGCTGACCAGATTGGCATAATCGGAACGTACCACGTTATAGGCGGCAATAGCGCGAAAAGAACCCTGTAATAATTCTGCCCCATCACGGTTGTCAGTCAATATAAAATGAGCCGAAAGCCGCAGATTATAGCGGGTTGCGCTATCATCCTGCTGAAAAGCCAGGCCCTCCCGGTTTTCACTCAGGGTCGTTGTCAATCGAAATACCGGGCGCGCGGCCGCGCCCTTCGGTTGCATTCTCTCACGCAGATGATTATGTACCAACTGTCCCACACGGTCGGCGATTGGTGCAACCTTGACGTAGGCCATGTCGCTGAGTATGCTGCCCGCGGCGGTGCTCGCCCTGGTTTTATCGCTCTGGCCATGCAGCGGTTGAAAACCGCAGCCGGCGATCGCTCCAATCGTTAACGCACAGAGCAATGCGGCCCCTATTCGCAGTCCAGATTGCGGCCCGGACACTGGCATCTAGGCAACGATATTGACGATACGGTTGGGGACCACGATAACCCGGCGCACGTCTTTGTCGCCGATCGCCGATTTCACCTTGTCCAGCGCCAAGGCGGCCTCGCGCACCGTGTCTTCGGGCTGATCAGGCTCTATTTCTAATGTTGCGCGCATTTTTCCGTTCAATTGCACGGCAATGGTAATGCTTGCCTCCACCAACAGGGCCGGATCCGCCTTGGGCCAGGGCGCATCCGCCAACAATCCGTCCATACCCAACGCCTGCCAGGCTTCTTCCGCCAGATGCGGCATCATGGGGCCGATCATCAGCACCAGGGTTTCGATAGCCTCCCGCTGCGCCCACTGTTCGCCGCCGGCGGCATCGCCATCACTGATCTTCTCCGATGCAAGAGCATTGGCCAATTCATACAGGCGAGCAACGGAAACATTAAATTGGAATCTCTCGATACCATCGGTAACGGCACCTATAGCCTGATGGGTCAAGCGCCGTAAGGCCATGGCCTTCTCGCCGAACTGGGTCGGAGCGGGGCTGCCCGCCGCCGGCAGACTGGCCATGGACTCCTCGATAATCCGCCAAATTCTACCGGTAAAGCGCCAAGCGCCTTCGATGCCACCGTCGGTCCACTCCAAGTCACGGTCAGGCGGGCTGTCGGAGAGCATGAACCAGCGCGCCGTATCGGCGCCATAGCGTTCGATAATGTCCTCGGGGTCAATGACATTCTTGCGCGACTTGGACATTTTTTCCGAACGGCCAACCGTTACCCCGCCCAGGTTGTCTAACCGGCTAATATCCCCGCTATCATTGCGCTCAACCTCGGTGGGTTCCAGCCAGGTACCGTCGTCGGCGCGATAAGTTTCATGACAGACCATGCCTTGGGTAAATAGTCCGGCAAAAGGCTCGGCGACATCCAGATGGCCGCATTTCTGCATGGCCCGGGTGAAAAAGCGGGCATAGAGCAGATGCAGAATGGCGTGTTCCACACCACCAATATACTGATCCACGGGCATCCAGTAATCCACCGCCGAGGCAGCAAGGGGCTGTTCAGCGCGGGGCGAGCAAAAACGGGCGAAATACCACGATGAATCGACAAAAGTATCGAACGTATCGGTCTCCCGTTGTGCCGGTTTGCCGCAGGCCGGACAAGCAACAGCCCCCCAGGTTTCGTGGCGGTCAAGGGGATTGCCGGCCTGATCAAAGGTCACGTCGTCGGGCAGGGTAATGGGCAGATCGGCTTCATCCACCGGAACCACGCCGCAGTCGCCGCAATGAACAACCGGAATGGGACAACCCCAATATCTCTGCCGCGAGACGCCCCAGTCCCGCAGACGATACATAATCTCACGGCTACCGAAATCTCCAGCCTCGGCCCGGCCGGCGATCTCCGACTTGGCATCGTCGATACTTAAGCCGTCCAAGAACTGGGAATTCGCCAACCGGCCGGGCCCTACATAGGCCTCGTCCCCGACTGCGAAATCGGCGCTTTCCGTTCCATGGGGCACCACGACGGGTAATACCGACAAATTGTACTTGCGGGCAAAATCCAAATCCCGCTGATCATGGGCCGGGCAACCAAAGATCGCGCCGGTGCCGTACTCGATCAGCACGAAATTAGCCACATAAATGGGCAATTCCACGTCCGGCAAGAACGGATGTTGCGCCCTGAGGCCGGTATCGAGGCCCAGTTTGTCCGCCTTTTCGATAGCCTCTTCCGAGGTTCCCTGACGCCGGCATTCGGCCACGAATGCGGCCACCTCCGGGTTCTTACCGGCCAATTCCGCCGTCAACGGATGATCCGGCGACAGGGCCAAAAATGAAGCACCGAAAATAGTATCGGGCCGGGTGGTGAAAACCTCGATCTCCGTCTGATCCTGCTGGAAGCTCTCTGCCTCATCCAGCCCGAGCGGGTGCCGAACCGCGAAGCGCAGGCGCGCACCCTCGGAGCGGCCAATCCAATTGGCCTGCATCAGACGCACTTTTTCCGGCCAGCGTTCAAGATCGCCTAACGCATCCAGCAATTCGTCTTGAAAGGCAGTGATACGAAAAAACCACTGCGACAACTGCCGCCGCTCCACCGGTGCGCCGGACCGCCAGCCGCAACCGTCGATGACCTGTTCGTTGGCCAGCACCGTGTGTTCAACCGGGTCCCAGTTGACCCAGGATTCCCGCCGGTAGGCCAGGTCGTTGTTTAGCAGATCAAGAAATAATTTTTGCTGCTGGCGGTAGTATTCCACATCACAGGTGGCGAATTCACGGCTCCAATCCAGGGACAGGCCCATGGATTGCAACTGCGCGCGCATATTGGCGATATTTTCGTAGGTCCACTTGGCGGGATGGACCTGCTTTTCCAAAGCCGCATTCTCCGCCGGCAGTCCAAAGGCGTCCCAACCCATGGGATGCAGCACGTTGAAGCCTTGCGCCCGCTTATAGCGCGCCACCACATCGCCCATGGCGTAGTTGCGCACATGCCCCATATGGATGCGTCCCGACGGATAGGGGAACATCTCCAACACGTAGTATTTTTCTTTTTGCCGGTCTTCCACCGCCTCGAAGGTTTTGGCCGCGGCCCAGGCGGCCTGCCATTTTGCTTCTGTTGTTTTGGCGTTGTAGCGCGCCATGGGACCTATCCTCTTTCGGCCGCTCCAATAGGGGAGGGCCCAATGATTGCGTTAAAACACGCCGCGCTCCACCAAAAGAGAGTAACCGCGGCGGCTATTCAATTGAGATTATTGCAAGGTATCCAGCCGTAACTGCCGGGCCCTGACCAAAATCGCATTTTCCAGTTGCGTCGATGTATCACCCGTGACCTCGGCGCTCAACCATTGCTTGGCGGCGTCCTTGGTTTGCTTGAAAACCGCGACCTTGATACCGTCCGCGCGCAACCGCCGATCAAGAATATAAATGGTCATCTTGAACCGTTCGTCCGGGCTATTCGGTGCGCTGTACCAATCGGTGATGATCACGCCGCCAAATGGATCCGCGGAATTGAGCGGCATGAACGACAGTGTATCCAAGGAAGCGCGCCAGAGAAAACTATTGACCCCGATGCCACTACCGCCGCCGCCGCCGCCCTTATCGGACTTGTTACCGCCGAATATGGACAAGCCCCCCGGCCCGAATACCGTCTCCCGATCGCCGGTCGGATTGGGATTTGCGCTCCGGCTTTCCCGCTCTGGATAATTCTGTTCAGCATCGGCCAGGCCGCAGGCGGCCAGCAGCAAGCCAGCCCCGAGACAACACAAAACCCGCATGAAATTTCCCGTCAATGCCATGCCAACCCACTCCGCAGACAATAAATCTTGCCCACTGTATACACCGTCCCAGGCCTTGGCGGAATAAGAACTCGGGTAAATTCGGCTGGCAGTGCAAATTTATTACTGGGTGAAACCTTGATCGGACACGGCACCACGGCCTGGATTACCACCCTGGGCGTGGGCGCGCAGCAGGCGGTTAATTTCCATGCCGGCCTCCCTAATACTGCCCTTCTGGACCGGCGGCAGTTCGCCACCGGCAGTGAAGCCTTGGCGGGCCGGCGCGGGAGCAGTGCCGTTCACGCTACCCAACAGTGTCTGAAAGGCCGCTGAACTCAACTCGGGAATATTCCCGGCCGTTGAAGCGGCTGGCGATTGCCGGCTTGCCGCGCCAGCGGCGACTAGCGAGGGATAGGCGGGAAG
This sequence comes from uncultured Rhodospirillaceae bacterium, assembly GCA_964462145.1. GTDB lineage: Bacteria > Pseudomonadota > Alphaproteobacteria. The sequence continues at coordinate 7,248 of CAYWYB010000040.1, read as the reverse complement.
CGTAGTGGCATGTTGGCTGGCGGCCAGTAATGGCATGCCGGAAACAGCTGGCAATATGCTGTCTTTGGCTGGAGCGGCATCCGCGAGTTTGGCGTCCGCCGCCGCCGGCACGGAACCGCCGGTTTCGTCCGCACCGGTAAACTGGGCCAGCAAATTGCTGCTGATATCCTTACCCGTGGCCTCTTCGATCACCGTATTGGCCAAGGCGCCCAGAAAACCCAAGGGGCCGCCATATAATGTACCGCCCGAAATGCGGGCGCCGGCGGAAATCTCGTCACCGCTCACGGAGCGGTATAAATCACCGATCACCGGAAGATGCTGTAATGGATTAAGAACATCCAGCAGATCGCCAAAAGTCAGGCCATCCGGACCGAAAAAGTTATTCTCCGCCACGGCCGCAGGTTGTTGCCCCGCCGCCGCCGCGGCCGTTGCCGTCTTGGCGCCACCGACCAGGGCATTGGTCCCCGACTCGACCTCCTCGCGGCCCGGCATGTAATAGTCGGGCACGGCGCGGAGAATATTCTGCACTGGTGCTGTCGTTGTCATACCGAAGAGGCATGCAAAAACCAGGCCAATTACAAAACCAATGTTTTCAATAGCTTAACAGCGAGCCCGCGGTATCCTGGGCAAATTCTGCTGGCAATTCGATCCAGTCATGGAAAAAAGGGCAAAAAGCGCGGCGCAACTTGATATAAAGCGGTGCGGCAATCAGGCTCCGTCCCCGCCGCAGCACATGGCTGAAAACACTTTCAGTGGGAGAACAAAAGGCCTTGCCGAAATCGCTACCAATATTCAGAAGCCGGGCGGATTTCAGAATTCCAACTCCCAACAGTAACGCCTTGCCCCCGCAACAGGGCCGGGCCGGACTCACTTATGTTACCGCGTCGGGCATTTTCCACCGTCAGGTGGTGCGCGGCCAAAGCGGCATGATGCAGGAACTGGGCAACGCCAAGGTGAAAAACCTGCCGGTCAAGCGATGGGGCCGCTACCCCTACCGCAAACGCTCGGTGTTGTTTCTGCTGCCGCCTCCAGCGATCGGCGAACATGTTGCCATCCGCTTGTTTTTGCAGGCTTTCATGGCTCAGGCCCAACCAAGCGAAATTGCTCTGCTGGGCGGCGATGCGGCCTCGGACGTGTATGCCGGCATGCCCGACGTTGCCGTCCATCCGGCCTGGATGGCCCATGACGAGTTGCGCCGTTTTAATGTGATTATCGACCTGAATGATGTACCCGCCCGGCGGGAGATTGAATTCTGGCCGGTCGATATGGAAGCTGCCCTGCATGACCTTTTCAAGCTGCCAAGACCGGAGACCACCGCGGTGGCGCCGGTGCCGCGCGGCGGTAGCCCCTTGCGCATAGGTATTCTGCCCCTGGCATCGTCGCCCATGCGGACCCTGCCGCCGGATCTTGTTCTGGGCCTTGCCAAAGGCCTGAGTGGCGACGGCGCGCAGGTGGAAATTGTCCTGAACCCACAGCAAAATCAGTCACGGTTTTTACGCACGGCCCTGGATGCCGCGGCGGCCGATCTGCGTTATATCGAGGATACTAAATCGGTGGCGGACTTGCTGGCGCTGATCGGGCAATTCGACTATGCCGTTTATGCCGATTCCGGGCCGGCGCATTTGACAAAGCTGGCGCAACGGCCCGGTGCCGCCATCTTCACCTCGGCGCCGTCCGATCTGTTGCTTGGCCGGCACCGCAATTTGCTGGCCCTGCAGGCACAATACAGCAGCGACTATTGTACCGCGCCCTGTGGTCTGGCGAAAGTACGCCAAGCCGCAGATGGCCGTGCGGGCTGTATGGGCTCTCTCGGTATGGCACGCGATGACTTACCCGGCATAATCGGCAGTCCCGACCAGGATCTGGTGCGGCGGCTGTTACTGCAATCGCCCATACCCTGCGTTGCCGCCCTGGCCGCGCAGGCGGAGGCCATTGCCGAGTCGGTGCGGGCGGATTTAATGGCCCGGTTGACGTAGAAATTCTCCGTCTTAAGCGGACAGAAACCAGTCAAAAACCTAATCGTGTAGGCAAAAAAAGAACGTGGGGCCAAAAGGCCCCACGTTCCCATACAACGTGTATGTTTGGTTCGATTAGAACGAGAACTTCGTTCCAATGATACCAATGGTGTTCTCGCCCTCGGTCGCGGGAGAGGCATTAGCAATATTGGCGGAATCCTCGAAATCCCAGAACTGAATGCCACCAAAGAGCTTGATCCCAGGCCCAAGATTGTAGGTACCACCAACGGATACATACTCGGTCTGGTCATCACGCGTGGATTTCACGCCACCGACGAGAATTTCCTGCTGGGCACGAACGTACTGAACGCCAACGCCCCAGGGGCCGGTGTTGTACTGCATGCCAACAGTGAAGGTTTCACGATCGGTGCCGGGCGAGCCAGCCGCAACCACGCCATTGCCCGTGGCAATGTCGTTGATCTTGGTGTACTTGCCACCGATCTGGAAGCCGCTGAAGCCAACTTGCAGGCCGCCGCCATAACCGTCGGCGTCCTTACCGGAAGCCACGCCAACAGCCGAAGATTCGGTGTCGGAGGTGAACCAGTTGACGAAGCCCTTGACACTGGCGTTACCGAATTTGCCGGTGTAGTTGGCGCCGACGTCAACGACTTCGTTGGCGAGGGTGCCGCCGAGCTTGCTGTCGAGGCCGGAACCACGGGAGTTCGTCGCGCCGTTCTCAGGCATGTAGCCGACACCGAGCTGGAAGCCGGACATACGCGGCGTGAAGTAGTTCATCTTCGTCTCTGGCGTGGACTGCATACCGGCCATCCCGCCGTAGTCGTTGATGCCCAGGCCGTTCGGCGTACCGGTGCCGATCGGGAAGTGGGAACCAAAGTTGCCGAAGCCGTCGATCATCTCGCCAACGCGGCCATAGGACATCAGCAGTGCCGGGCCCCAGGTCTCGCCATATTCGACGCGGCCAAAGGAACCATCCATCCAGATGTAGGAGTTATCCATCTGGTCACCGGAGGTTTCACCCTCGAGCTGGACCATCACGCCGAACTTGATGCCGTTATCAAGCGTGGTTTTGCCGCTGAAATAAATTTCAGACTCACGGCCGAAACCATGGCTGCGGTTGTCGGTGGCAGCCGCCGCGCCTGAAGGCGCATCGTTGTCGCCATCACCAAATTGAATAGCCGCGCGCCAGTAGCCGCCCAGGCCAAGTTTGATCTTTTCAGCGGCGCCGGCGGAACCAGCTACCAGGCTGACGGCGATCAGCGCCGTTGTCCCGTAAAGAATATTTTTCATCGCTGTCTATCTCTTCCTCTCAATTAGCGGCCAACGCAAGAAACAGGGCACAGGCCTATAGACAATTAGTAACCAAGCAGCATACAGCACTTTTTCATGGCCTCGGGTCAAGTCATCATCCATGAAAGTGTGTCGAAAATCGTTCACTGTGGCAAAGTTGCAACGAAGTCTGAATCCCGGTTTTCCAGCCCTCTTGGCGGGTCGTGAAAAATTTATTAACCATTTGTTAATGAAATGAAGAGTTTTAGGCCGGTTCGGCGCAATTGCTTGGCGAAGGGCCGCGGCGTTGGCGGCTAGGTATCAGCCTTGACCGCCCGCATCACGATGGTGGTTTCCATGATCACATTATTATAGAGCCGCATGGCCTCTTGTAATTCCGCCGGCTTTATCTTGCCCCTTTGCAGGCGGCTGCGCCAGGGTTCGTCCGGTAGGACATCAAATGAAACGATCTCAAAATCGACGCCCAGAAAAAGCCCCAGGGGCGTATTGGGAATGCCCTTTTTCTGCCATTCCCGGTTTCGCTTTTGCGAAAACATCTCCAGGCCCTGTACGGTAATCGGCCGAACATGGGTCGGATCGTTCAGATAATGATCGTGGCGGGGATGGGGCACGACGATACGAATCTCGGCGCCTGGTCGGCAAATCCGCCATAACTCCTTGATAATAGACAGATAACCGTCAGTGGTGGCGCCCAGGTGCTCCAATACATGGCGCATTTGTATTTCCTGGGCGCTATTGTCCTGCCAGGGCCACGGCGTCGCCTCCAGATCCACCAGTTGATCGGGTTCCGACAGCGGGCTTTTATCGACGTTGATCCAATCGGCTTTCTTGTCAAAGCCGCAACCCAGATTTAGGCGCATTTCGTTCGCTTCTCGAATTCGCAAGGTTTCCGGTACAATTCAAGGCGCAATCTAACCCGCATTTCGCTCTCTGGCCACGCTTGGGTGTAAAAGAAGAAATTCAGAATCCCCTGCTATTTAGATTGTCTGCGCCGCCAGCCCCTGATAGGAAAGCGCAATTTTGCCATTATTCAATCCGTAACGAATCGGCGCAATCCAAACCGTGGGTTTTTCATGACATCATCGCCGCATCTTCATGCCCTTGAGGCCGAAGCCATTCATATATTTCGCGAAGTGGCCGCCGAATGCCGCAAGCCGGTGATGCTGTATTCCATCGGCAAGGATTCGTCCGTGCTGCTACACTTGGCGATGAAGGCGTTCTATCCTTCAATCCCGCCGTTTCCGATCATGCACGTGGACACAACCTGGAAATTCCGGGAAATGATTGAATTCCGCGACAAGCTGGCGGCGGATCTCGGCATGGATTTGATTGTTCATATCAATCAGGACGGTGTCGATCAGGGTGTCGGGCCGTTTTCCCACGGCAGCGCGGTACATACCGATATCATGAAAACCCAGGCCCTGAAGCAGGCCCTGGACAAATACGGCTTCGACGCGGCCTTCGGCGGCGCGCGGCGGGACGAGGAAAAAAGCCGAGCCAAGGAGCGGGTTTTCTCCTTCCGCTCCGATCTGCATCGTTGGGACCCCAAGAACCAGCGTCCGGAGCTGTGGAATATCTACAACACGCGCATTAATGCCGGTGAGAGTATACGGGTTTTCCCGCTGAGCAATTGGACGGAATTGGATATTTGGCAATATATCTATCAGGAACAGATCCCCATGGTGCCGCTGTATTTTGCCGCCGAACGACCGGTGGTGGAGCGCAATGGCACCTTGATCATGGTTGATGACGACCGCATGCCGCTTGAAGCCGGCGAAACGCCGAAACTCGAAATGGTGCGTTTCCGTACTCTTGGCTGCTATCCCCTGACCGGCGCCGTCCGCTCCGAAGCCGCGACGCTGCCGGAAATTATCCAGGAAATGCTGTTGGCGACCACCTCCGAGCGCCAGGGCCGGGTCATCGATCAGGACGCCGACGCCTCCATGGAGCGTAAAAAGCAGGAGGGGTATTTCTGATGTCCCATACTCCGGCCAAGGAAAATGCCCAGACGGAAGTTGAGGCCTATCTGGCGGAACAGGGCCAAAAGGGCCTGTTGCGCTTTCTGACCTGCGGCAGCGTCGATGACGGCAAGAGCACGCTGATCGGCCGCTTGCTGTTCGATGCCAAACAGATTTTCGAGGATCAGCTATCCTCGCTAGAAAGCGACAGCAAACGCTTTGGCACCCAGGGCCAGAACATGGACCTGGCCCTCCTCGTCGATGGTTTGGCGGCGGAGCGGGAACAGGGCATCACCATTGATGTCGCTTATCGTTTCTTTGCCACCGACAAGCGCAAATTCATCGTCGCCGACACGCCGGGCCACGAACAATACACACGCAATATGGCGACGGGTGCCTCCACCGCGGATCTGGCCGTGATCCTGGTTGATGCGCGCCATGGCGTGGTCACGCAAACCCGGCGCCACAGCCATATCGTTGCCATGCTCGGTATCAAACAGGTGATCCTGGCGGTCAACAAGATGGATCTTTGTGACTACGCCGAAGACGTGTTCGATGCCATTGTCGTGGACTATATGGCCTTCGCCGACACGGTTGGCCTGGATAATATTACCGCCATTCCGCTTTCGGCCCTGCAGGGCGAAAATGTCCTGAATCCTTCTGATGCAATGCCTTGGTACAAGGGCGAGACGCTGATGGCCGCGTTGGAGAATGCCGATACTGGCGCCGACCGCATCAACGGGCCGGCGCGCTTTCCCGTGCAATGGGTCAACCGCCCCGATCTGAGTTTTCGTGGCTATAGCGGTACTCTGGCCGCCGGCCGGTTGAGCCCCGGTGACGAGATCGTCGTGCTGCCGGGGGCCAAGACCTCGCGCATTGAACGCATTGTCACCCACGGCGGCGACTTGGCGGCAGCGGTGGCGGGCGATGCCGTGACGCTGACCCTGACCGACGAAGTTGACGTTTCGCGCGGCGACGTGATCGCCTCCGCCGACGGACGCCCGGAAACTTCCGACCAGTTTCAGGTAAGCCTTATCTGGATGCACGAGGACCATCTGCTGCCGGGCCGGTCCTATCTTCTAAAGACCGCCAATCAGATCGTGCCTGCTTCGGTTTCGGAATTGAAATACAAGATCAACGTCAACAACCAGGAACATGAAGCGGCCAAGGTGCTGGAGCTGAACGAAATCGGTATCTGCAACATTACGATGGCTTCACCGATCGCCTTCGAACCCTATGGCACGGACCGCACCCTGGGCAGTTTCATTCTGATCGACCGCATGAGCAATCACACGGTCGCCGCTGGCATGATCGATTTCGGCCTGCGCCGCGCCACAAATATTCACTGGCAATCGGTGGCCGTGGACAAGCAGGCCCGGGCGCAACAGAAACATCAGCGCCCCGGCGTATTATGGTTCACTGGGTTGTCGGGCTCCGGCAAATCCACCATTGCCAATATTGTCGAACAGAAACTGCATGCCATGAACCGGCATACATATTTGCTGGACGGCGACAATGTGCGCCACGGCCTGAACCGGGATCTTGGTTTTACCGATGCCGATCGGGTGGAGAACATCCGCCGCGTCGGCGAAGTCGCCAAACTGATGGTCGATGCCGGCCTGATGGTGCAGACGGCCTTCATCTCGCCGTTCCGGGCGGAACGCCGCATGGTGCGCGAATTGCTGGGGGACGGCGAATTCCTGGAAATTTTTGTCGATACACCGCTCGAGGTTTGCGAGCAGCGTGATCCCAAGGGGCTTTACGAAAAGGCCCGCGCCGGCGAGATCAAGAATTTCACTGGCTACGATTCGCCCTATGAAGAGCCGGAGCAAGCTGACCTTACGATCGACACTGTTGCCCTGTCGGCGGAGCAGGCGGCTGACGAGATCATCGCTTTCCTAAAAGAGCGCGGCTACCTCGAAGCCGGCAATGGCGACGAATAATCCTTTGATATTCATCGATTCGCCAGGCCGCCCGCTCCCCCATCCCGGCCGCCCAATAATTGTACCATGTGGGCGGCCGGGATG
>CAYWYB010000039.1:0-23866 GCA_964462145.1 uncultured Rhodospirillaceae bacterium | reverse complement strand
GATCGTTGGACGTGGAAAAGGTCGAGGTGGCGGCAATGACCTTCGGCCTGGCCCAGACGGCGGTGGACGAAGCCTGGGAATATGCCCAGCAGCGCAAGCAGTTCGGCACCGTGATCAGCGGCCATCAGGCGGTGCGTCATGAACTGGTGGAGGCGAAAACCAAGCTGGAAGCCTGCCGCCATATGCTCTATCACGCGGCCTGGCTGGTCTCTCAGGCCCGTCCGGCATCGGTGGAAACCAGCATGGCAAAACTGTTCATCGCCGATGTGGGAGTCGAGATCGGCCTGGCCTGCCAGCGGGTCCTGGGTGCCTACGGCATGTCGGAAGAGTTCGACATGATGCAGACGGTCACGGACTTGATCGGCATGCCCATCGTCGGCGGTTCCTCCAATATGCAGAAGAACAATATCGCCAACCGGCTTGGCCTGGCGGGATAAACACTCTGCTCAAGCCTTGTTGATCAAAACCACGTCATTGCCGGCGATGGTAAGTGTCGCTGCCGGCCCCATGCCTGACCAGTGTGCGGCCAGCCATTGGAAGCTTGCCTCGGAAAAATAGCTGACGTGGGTTGGATCGGTGATGTAGTGCCAGGTTTTGAACGCGCCTGGGTCACGGACCCGCTTGGTCATGATGCCCAGCCAGCCGCCCGGCGTCAGGCTATGCCATAGTCGGTCCAGTTCCCGGCCCGGCTCCGCCAAATGCTCGGCCACCTCGCTTAAGGTGATGAAATCGTACCGCGCGTCCAGGACGGACGGATCCGGCGCGTAAAGGGGATCAAACAGGGCCATTTCGTGGCCGGCCTCGGCAAACATCCGCGACAGGGTCGGTCCCGGTCCACAGCCAAAATCCAGGCCCTTGGCGGCGGCGGGCAGGCGCCGGTTGAGCGGCGTAAAAAGACGCCCAAGGAAGCGCTGGTAACCAGGGTCGTCTGGTAGGTTTTCGTGCAGGTCGTAGTAGGCCTTTGCCTCGCCGTCCGAAAGGTGCTGGGCGCGTGGTACGGAGACCAGATCACAGGCAGGGCAGTGCAGATATTCCCGTGCCTTGTCCGAATGGTAGGCCACCAAACCATCACCATGGCAGAGCGGGCAGAGATTATCCCCGCTGTTCGGAATGCACATTCGGGGCATCGACGGCGAAAGCTTCCAGCAGGAAGCGCTCCTGAGGCTTTTCCGATGCAGTCTTGGGAATTTCCGTCAGCACTTGCAGATAGCTCGGCACGAAGTTGGCTTCCAGCTCTCGCCGGCAGATGGCGAATACCGATTGCGGCTCCAGGCTGGCGCCTGCCACGGCGACGATTGCCGCCACGACATCTTTTTCGCCCGGTGCACCGGAGGCCGCGGGTACGCCGTAGACGAAGACATCGCCAATATCCGGGTGTTCCGCGATGGCCTGTTCGACAAAGCCGGGATTGATGAAGTCACCGTTATGACGCAGGCCGCCGCCCTTGCGGTAGTCGAAAAACAGCCAGCCGTCCGCATCCGCGTGGCCGATGTCGCCGCTGCGCAGCCAGCCGCCCTCGGTCTTCTTCGTCGAGGCTTCCGTATTCTTGAAATATTCCACCGCCGGCGCCGGGCCCTTGACGGGCCGCGAGATAATCTCGCCCATGACGCCTGGTGCGCATTCTTGGCCGTCCTCGTCGACGATCTGCATTTCCAGGCCCTTTGGCGCCTTGCCGAAGCTGCCGATGGGGCCGACGCCAATGGGCTTGAAAGCCAGGCCGCCCTCTATGGCGCCGTAGAATTCAAAAATATCCACGTTGAAGCGCTGTTCGAACTTTTCCCAAATGGTCGCGGGCATACCTGCCGAGATGACAAAACGCACGGGATTGTCGCCGTCATTCGGTTGTTCCGGCTCGGCATAGACCGCCGCCGTCATGCCGCCCAACAGATTGAACACCGTGGCGCCATATTGCCGCGTGATATCCCAAAGCCGCGATTTGGTGAAGCGGCGGGAAATGATGCAGCGCATGCCCATGGCCAGGCTGCTGCCCAGGGTCAGCATCTGCGCGTTGCCGTGGGTCAGGGACAGGCCCGTATAGGGCCGGTCGCCCGCCTCGAATGGAAAGATCGACCCCAAGCCTCCAAAACGGCCATTTCGGAAGACCACGCCCTTGGGATCACCCGTGGTACCGGAGGTATAGAGGATTTGCAATGGGTCCGATGGTCCCTTCAGGCGGCTGTTTACGCTGGCTTCAGGGCGGGCATAAACGCCGGCCAGGTCAGCGGCACCCGTGACGTCGACGATCGCCGTCCGGCCCAGACCTTCCTCGCTGTTCATGACCAAGATCCATTCAAGATCTGGCAACTGCGCCTGGATTTCCACCACCTGATCAAGGCTATAGTCGGCACAGATGATGCCCTTGCACTCGGAATTATTCAGGGTATAGGCCAGCTTGGCGCCCCGAGTGCGCGGATCGATAGGTACGTAGACGCAGGCCGAAATGGACGCGCCCACCATGATATCGACGAATTCCGCGTGGTTGCGCATCATCGTGGCAAAGCGGTCGCCCGGCGCCATGCCCCGCTCGATCAACTCGGCGGCGACCCGGTTGCCGTTTTGCCACAATTCGGCATAGGTGCGGATTTCATCCTCGAACCTGCCGCCGCCCTCGAACGTGACCACGTCCAGGTCCGGTTGCTCCTCCGCCTTTACGGCGATCAGATCAGCGAGGATCCGGGTATCACGCTCAGGCATACGATCGGGCAAATTTACGCTCCTACTTACTCAAAATCGTCAGGCACATGGCGGCGGCATCAGTGCCGATGCTGCCGCCGCCGTTGTGGGCCAGGGCGGCCTTGGCGCCCTCGACCTGGCGGGGACCCGAGCGGCCCTGCAGCTGCTCGGTCAACTCGACAATTTGGGCAATGCCCGTGGCGCCCACCGGATGGCCCTTGCGCAGCAATCCGCCGGAGGTGTTGACCGGCAGCCTGCCGCCCAGCCTGGTCGAACCATCGCGGATCAGATCCGGCCCCTGGCCCTTGCCGCAGAGGCCGATGCTTTCGTAGGTGGTAATCTCCGCCGGCGCCGAGGCATCATGCAATTCGACGACACTGAGATCTTCCGCGCCCAAACCGGCCTCTTCATAGACCTCACGGGCACAGACCTGGGCCACGGTTTCCTCGCCCTTTTCACGGTCCCAACCAGACCGCAATACCGATGAACGGACGCGTACCGGGTCCTGAATGCCCAATTCGCGGGCTTTCTTTTCGCTGACCATGACCACCGCCGCAGCACCGTCACCGATGGGGGAACACATGGGCCGGGTCAATGGCTCGGCGATCACGGGTGCTGCCAGAACTTCCTCCACCGTCATCACGTCCATGAACTGCGCCCGTGGGTTCATGCTGCCATGGAAGGAATTCTTGGCCGAAACGCCGGCCAGATCTTCCGCCGTGGCGCCGTATTTCTCCATATAGGCGCGGGCGGAGGCGGCATAGATATCCATGAACATGGAACGTTTCTCGCCCGCGCCCGAGGCCGCCTTGTCCGCGCCCTTGGCCGCCGCTTGCGCTGCCAGCTTGGCCTTGATCTCGACCAGGGCTTCCACGTCAACGGCGCCCGAAAAGGCGGCGAAGCTTTTCCGCTTGTCCTCGTGGTACAGCTTCTCCACGCCCAGGGCCAAAACCACGTCATAACAGCCCGACGAGACCATGGCCGAGGCCTGGTTGAAGGCGGTGGAGGCGGAGGCGCAGGCGTTTTCCACATTGATTACCGGAATGCGCCCAATGCCCGCATCACGCAGCACCACCTGGCCGCGGATACATTCCTGGCCAGTCACCAGACCGGCGGCTGCGTTGCCTACATAGGCCGCTTCAAGGTCGGCATTTTCCAGGCCGGCATCCTTGAGCGCGGCAACCACCGCCTCGGCACCGATGGATTTCATACCCCGGTCCATGTGTTTACCGAATTTGGTCATGCCGACACCGGCGACTATGGCGTTCATACGCATGGTGGTTTTCCTTCTTCCAAATAGTGCGGACTAAATCAAGCCCGCGCCCTTGAGGCCGAGCGCATTTTTCAAAAACTCCAGCTCTTCCTCCCGCTCCGGCAGGGGCGCAGGTCGGGTAAACATACCGTCCCCGGTCAGCTCCGACACCACATTTTCATCACGGGGGAATGGCGTTTGATAACTGTTCATGTGGAATAGATCCTCGAACGGCTGACGGGGCCGTTGGCCGCCGGCCTCCCAATGCTCCAGAGGATAGCCCACGGTTTGCAGCAGCAGGAACCGCGCGCTGTCGGGCACATTGCAGGCCTGCAAGATTTCGCGGCCCTTGGGACTGCCCAGACAGCAGGTGCCCAAACCCTGTTCAAAAGCCATCAAGGTCGCTTGCGCGATACCCTGGCCGCAGTCCAACTCGCTGATACCCGGATCCTTCAGGTGCTCCTTGAACTTGCTGAAAAATGGGATCAGTTTGTTTTCCAGGGCATCGTGGCGTTTTTCCTTGTCGCCGTAACCCAGCGCGCCCGCCTCCACCAAGCCGCGCAGGCGGTCCGATTGTTCATCCACGGCGTCGGGCTGCAGGTACCAGACGATAATCACCGGCGCGACCTTGAGCTGCCAGCCGACGACAGCGGCGAACAGGCTATCGATCACATGCTGCGGTGCGCTTTCGCGAAAAATAGCGACTCCGCGCAGGCTTTGCACATTACCCCAATGGGAGGCGATGCGGGCCGCCTCGAACATGCGCTGGATTTTTTCCGGCTCCACCGGCTTGTAGGGTTTCAAAAACCGGATCGAACGCCGCCGGCCAATCGCTTCACGTAATTCCATCTGGGAATCTCCTTAAATCTAAAACCGGTCCGCCGCCATCAGGCCGAGCAGATCGTTGCTGCCGTCCTCGATCATGCCGATGCGAGCATCGCGCAGCATACGCTCGACGGGATGGTCACGAATGATGCCGGCACCGCCGAAAATGGTCATGGCCTCGCTCGCCACATCAAAGGCGGTCTGGGTCGAGGTCACCTTAGTAGCAATGGCATATTCCAGGCGCGCATCGGCGGTGGTGAAATTTTGCATGCAGACCTGCCAATTCAGGGCCCGGGCCGCCAACACCCTGCGGAACATCTCGAACAAACGGCCCTTGACGTTTTGATGCTGAATAATCGGCACGCCGCCCTGTTTGCGTTCCTTGGCATAGGCCAGGGCTTCATCGAAAGCCGCCTGGGCCAGGCCGGAAAAGCTGATCCCCATGGAGGAATTGGCCCGCGTCAGGATCATCGTGGTGAAGTCGCCGTAGCGTTCCGGCGGGGCCACCATGTTGGCGGTGGGGATGCGCACATCATCAAAGAAAATCTCGCCCTGGTTCAAGCTGCGCTGGCCGATCTTATCAGTCGGCTTGCCTCTGGTGACGCCCTTGTCTTTCAGATCGACCAGAAAGACGCCGTGCTTGGGCTCATCGCCGCCATCGTCATAGGCGCAGAACAGCGCCGCGGTCTCGGCGATGGTGCCGTTCGAGACCCAGGCGGATTTCTGCCCGTTGATGACAATGGAATTACCGTCTGGACGCGCAATGCAATTGGCCCGGCCACGGTCATGGCCGGTGGCTGAGGCGGCGGCGGTGACGTCCAGTTCGTCGCTGCCATGGTCCGGCTCGGTTATGGCCCAACAGCCGATCTGGTCCTAGTTGAACTGGTCCCTCAGCTCCGGATTATGGGAGGCATTGGCAACCATGGCCGGAAAGCTGCCACCGCCCAGGCCCAGGGCCAGACCCGTATCGCCCCGGCCCAATTCATAGCCAACCAGGCAAACCAGCCTGGCCTTTTGCGCCCGGGACATATCCTCGCCCATGCGCATGCCGGCAAAGCCCAGATCGCGGAACTGTTTGTGCGCATCGTAGAGGGGCGAGCCATCCCGGATGACCTCGTCCGCAGGCATTTTGTCCAGTTCCGCGCCCATGGGCCGCAACACATCCGTGGCGAAGCGGCGTGCGGTTTCCTGTACCGCCCGCTCGGTCTCGTCCAATTCGACCGGTAGCGCGAAATCTATCATCGTTGCCTTCCTCTGCGGGCTGACGGGTCCAGCTTGATGGTAGCGCCGCATTTCGGCCAGGTGATTGATTTCAATCAAGGCGCCTTGCGCGGCCCGGATTAGCGCCCTAGTTTGAGCGCCCACCGCAAGCCATTCGAGGAACCCGCCCATGTCCGATACCAGTTCCGATACCAGTAATGACCGCTACCGTATGATCGGCTCCGGCGGCTCTCCCTATTCCATGAAATTGCGGGCGATCATGCGCTATCGCCATCTGCCCCACGATTGGGTCCTGCGCACGACGGCGAACCGGGATGAAACCGCCCACGTAAAGCCGAACCTGGTACCCATGCTGAGTTATCCCGGCGAAAGCGATTACCGTGTGGACTCAACACCCTTGGCCTATGATCTGGAGGCGCGCCACCCTGGACAGCGTTCGATCATTCCCGATGACCCGGGCCATGCCTTTCTCTCCCATTTGTTGGAGGACATGGCGGACGAATGGCTGACCAAGGCGATGTTCCATTACCGTTGGCATTATGACGCCGACATCGATTATGCCTCGCACTGGATCGCCGATGACGCTTTTCCCGAAACACGCGGCGCCGAACGCGATGCCGCCGCCAAAATGTTCGCCGACCGCCAGGTTGGCCGCATGCCCATCGTCGGCTGCACGCCCGAAAACAAGCCGGTCATCGAGGATACTTACCACCGGGTCCTGGCTCTGCTGGAAAGCCGGGTCAGCGCCTATGATTTCCTCTTCGGCACGCGCCCCAGCCTGGGTGATTTCGGCATTTTCGGCCAGCTGAAGCCATTGTCGACGGACCCGACTCCCTTGGCGATCATGCGGGCGGAAGCTATGAAAACCGAAAGCTGGGTGCGGCAACTGGATGATGCCTCGGGCATCGACGGTGAATGGCTGGACCCGAATGACGACCTGCCCGCAGCCACAATGGGCCTTTTGGAATTGACAGGGGAATACTATATGCCGTTCCTCCTTGCCAATGCCGCCGCCGTGGAGGCGGGCGAGGAAACATTCTCCCTGACCTACGACAAGGGCCCTTACAGCCAGGACACCTTCCGCTATCAGCTGAAATGCCTGAGCGAACTGCGCTACCGCCTCTCTACCCTGAGCGGTGAGGCCGAAGAGCGGACCCGCGCCATATTGCGGCAGACCGGCTGCCTGGAAGCCCTGGAGATGCAGCCCTAATCGCGCAGCGCCCGCTTCTGGATGCGGGCGGAATACATGGACAACAGGCGATGGTCCTGCTCCCAGGCAGGCAGCGCGGCAGGGTCCACGGCATTGGTAAAACGGGAAACGGCGTCTTGCAGGGCGCGATCAAGCGCGGCCAGGGTCTTCGGCACGATCTCTGTTGAGAGACAGATTTCCGCCAAACCAGTGATCAAGCCGATCAGTTCCGCCTGCAACGCCTTGTCGGCGTCCTTTAGGTGCGCCAGCAGGTAGCCGGCGCCGGCAAGCATGACAAAGCGCGGCTCCCGCCGGCCGAACTCGCGCATCATCTGGTTGTCGTAATCCTTGCCGGGTGCAATCTCGGCTGCATCAAATCGGGCGAAACCTTGGCTCATGGCGCCAAGAAAGCCTGGGGCCTCCCGGTGGCTGAGATTAACGCCTGGCTGTCGCGCTGACAGCAGGACGCATTGCTCAGTCTCATTGATCGTCACCAGCAAATGATCCAGATGCCGTGATTGCGCTACCCAGGACTTGCAGCCATCCAGGACAAACCCGGCCCCGTTGGCGGTGAGCCGCGTGCCCGGATAGGCGACGGGGTCCGATTTATCCTCGGTCGCGGCATAGGCGGCCCAGCCTTGCGCCGGCATGTCCGTATAAACATGGCGGATCGCCGCCTGATAGCCGGCGACGAACACCCACGGCAGACGGTCGGCGCACATGCCGCCCCGCAGGGCCTGAAGCACGGGCGGCAGGGTGTCCAGGCCCCGATCATGCCAGGCCTTGTACCAGGCTGCCTCGTCCGCTGCCGATACGACTGGCTCCTCGTCATTCAGGAATCGTTCAATCAGGCCGGCAACGGGCATGGCATTCTTCCCCTAATCGGTAATCTTCTCGGCCGCCCGCAGGGAGGCAATCATGGATGTACGCAGCAAGTAATCGTGAGTCTTTTGCGGGTCATCCGAGACCTGGGCCAGGAAATCGCGGAAAGCCTGCTGTGCCTCCGGCGTATTGGCCTCCAGGTTCTGCTTGTTGCGGATGGTCTGGCTGTTGACGTAGTCGAGGGCGATGGGCCGGCGCTGCTTCTCGTAGAGATCCAACAATCCATCACCGGCTTCGCCATGCCAGATCTTGGCCATTTTACCGGCCAGATTAAAGGCATCATGAATACCGCCGTTCATGCCCATGCCGCCCAGAGGATTGTTAATATGTGCCGCATCGCCGGCGATGAAAACGCGGCCCACGCGGTACTGCTCGGCCACCCTTTGGTGCACCCGGTACAGCGTGGTGTGGCTGCATTCATAGGTTTCCGGCATCGAATGCGCCCATTGCATGCGGGCCTCGATCCGCTCAGGGTCGAAAATCTCGTCCTCGGTTTCCTCTGGTCTGGTCGGGAACATGGCCCGCCACAAGCCCGGCACCTTGAGCAGAAAGAACCATTGTTCCGGATCCGCGAAATAGTTCACCAGGGTCAGATCCGGCATGGCTTCTTCGAACGGATAGGGCGTTGAGACCACAAGAAAGCGTTCGTCCCAGGTGAACCCCTCGAAAGGGATCTCCAGCGTCTGGCGCACCACGCTGTTGGCGCCTTCCGCCCCAATCAGCCAGCGCCCGCTGACGGCTTCCTCGCCATCGGGCGTCTTGACCAGCGCCGTGACGCCATCGTCGTTCTGGCGTACGCCGGTAATGGCGTGGCCAAAGCGGATATCGGCAGCGCCCTGGGCCTGTATCCAGTCATGCAACAGAAAGTTCAGCTTGAACTGTTCGCACTGCACCCGGAACGGATGATCGGTGTCATCGGCAAGGATCGAAAAATCGAACTCTGCCAGGCAGCCGTCGGCGCGGTCGCGGAATTGGAATTTCGGCGCCACCAGGCCCTGCTCTATCAGGCTTTGCGTGGCCCCGTACGGCGCCAGCATATCCAGGGTCGGCGGATGAAAGGTCGATGCCCGCAGGTTCTCGGGCAAGGCGTCCTCGGCCTCGAACAGGGTCACGGGAATGCCGGCCCGGGTCAGATAGGCCGCCGCGCTCAAACCCACCGGCCCGGCGCCGGCGATCAGTACCCGGTTATTCATGCCGGTCAGGGCGCCGTCCAGCCGCCGTCCACCATGATGGTGGTGCCGGTGATCAGCGCCGCCGCCGGCGAGGCCAGAAAGACCACCGCGCCCAGCACATCCTCGATCTTGCCAATACGGCCCATGGGGATGTGCGATTGCAGATCGGCCACGACCGCTGGGTCCTTCAGGCGTTCTTCCAGCATGGGCGTGGCGATGGCCGTGGGGCCGACCGCGACGACGCGGATGTTCTTTGGCGCCAGCTCGACTGCAGTGGATTTGGTCAACCCCTCGATGAAATGCTTGGTCCCGGAATAGATCGAGGCGCCCTGCCGGCCCACTTTGCCGAAGGTGGATGACAGGTGGATGATCACGCCGCCGCCCTGGCCGTCCATGATCCGCGCGGCGGCCTGGGCCACCAGAAACGCGGCCCGGATATTCAGGTTCAGCATCAGATCCAGGGTATCCGTATCGGCCTCAAGGAAACCGACGGGCACGTTGGTGCCGGCGTTGTTGACCAGGATATCCAGGCGGTCCAGTCCGGCCATGGCCTGGGCCAAAGCCGCCTGGTTCCCAACATCGCAGGCCACGGCCCGGCCCTTGCCGCCCTTGGCCTCGATTTCAGCCACCACGGCCTCGACCTCCTCACCGGTGCGGGCCATGGCGATAACCTCGGCGCCGGCCTCGGCCAGGGCCAGGGCGCAGCCGCGGCCAATGCCCCTGCCCGCACCGGTTACCAGAGCCACCTGGCCGTCAACCCGCATGGACGGTAGAACTGTGTTTGCTTCGCTCATTGTATCAACTCCCTTAAACGATCTCTGAGACGACCACGTTCAACAACACCTGGCGGCGTTCCTCGCGGACCATTTTCACGGCCCGGGCCAAGGCGTCCTGTAGCTTATCGGGATCGGTAACGCGCTCGCCGTAACCACCACAGGCCGCGATGATCTGCTCGTAATCGGGCGCGGGCTCCAGGCGCGACAGCGGGATATCGTTACCGCCCAAGGCCTGTCCGTCGGGATACATCGCCTTGGTGGCCCGGCGTACAGCACCCCAGCCGTGGTTGTTTACGACAATGTACAGCACCGGCAGGTCATAGGCCCGGCCGCAATAATGGGCCGCCATGGGGTTGCCGAAGAAATAGGACCCATCGCCGATGGTGGCGATGATCATATCATCGGGCACCGCCATCTTGGCGCCAAGGGCCGCGCCCAGGCCCCAACCCAGGCCGCCCGCCGGGCTGGGTCCGAAATATCTGCCGGGCCGGTTGATGCCCGTATGTTGCGCCACCACGCCCATTTCGTTGACCAGGATGGTGTCATCACCCAGATGCTCGCCCACGCATTGGGCCAGCCAGGCGGGATGAATGGGTTCAGCCGTGCGGGCGTTGTCGCGGATGCCCTGCCATTTATCGCGCACGGCCTGGCGCGCGGTGGCCACTGCCTCCCGCCGGGTATCGATCCTGGCCGCATCGGTTCCCGCCATGGCTTCCGCCAGCAGGGGCAGAGCGGCCTTGGCATCCGCCGCTATGGACAAGGCGGATGGATAACCACGGATGGGATAGCGGCTGAACAGCGGATCAGGCGCCAGATGGATAACTTTCGCGTCCGGATGCACCGGATCGGTGGCGGGGATCCAGGGCACGTCGCAGTCCAGCACCAGCACCGCGTCTGCCTTTGCCAGATGCGGCGAGGCCTCGTAATCCAGATGCATGGGATGATCGTTGCCCAGGCACAGATAGCGGGGCACAAGGGTAATCACGGGAATGGCGTAACGCTCCGCCAGTTCCGCCAGATGCCCGGCGGCCTTGGTGGACTTGCCCACATCCGCCGTGATGATCAAGGGGTTTTCCGCTGCCATCAGGATTTCCGCCGCCAGGGTAATCTGGTCCGGGTCGGGGTGGGCGACGCCGGTGGGCGCGGCCCGGCGCGGCGCCAGGGACGGCGTGGCCGGCGCGGCCATGACCTCGCGGGGAATGGAAAGATAAACCGGCCCCGGAATATCGGATTCGGCGATGGTAATGGCGCGATCAAGCACCACATCGACCTCACCCGGCGCGCGCATTTCGTAGTCCCATTTGACCAGCTCCCGCAACATGCCGGCCTGATCGAACATTTCCTGGGCCCAGTGGATATGCCGGCTGCGCGTACCTTCGGACAGGGGTGCATGTTCCGTCCAGGGCGTGCGCCCGGCCAGCAGCAACAGCGGCACATTGGTGCGGTAGGCGTTGGTCAAACCGCAAATGGCATTAGAGGTGCCGACATTGACATGCAGCATCACGGCCAGGGGCTTGCCCTTGATCATCGCATAACCGTGCGCCATGGCGATGGCGACGTTTTCATGGGGCACGACCAGAGCCTGAGGACCGTCACTGCGGTCTCCAGCCTGCGCTATGGCCTCGATAATCGGCGGGAAATCCGTGCCGGCGTTGGCCAGAAAATATTCGATACCCGCTGCCTGCAAGCGCGCCAACACCGCATGGCCAACGTTCGTTTGATCGCTCATCGGTTTACTCTCCCGCAATTATCGCAGTGGCGGCACTTGGATCATCCAGCACCGCATCCAGATCCACATCGCCCGCGCCCGGCACCTTGATCACCGTGAAGGTGAATTCATCCGCCGCCAAAGGTATGGTCGCATCCAGGCCCATCTTGGCACCGACGCCTTCCTCGGTGGTGGTCGGGTCCAACTTGGAGCCTTGCGTATTGTTGACCACCAGCAAATCCTGATCCGCCTGAAAACGCGTGGCGATGGCCCATTCCACGGCCTCGCCGTCGTGAATGTTGACGTCCTTGTCCACCACGACGACCTGTTTGATATCGTAGTGGGCCGCGAAGGCGCCCATCATGACGTTCTTGGCCTGGCCTTCCTGCTTCTTATGGATCTTGACCACCAAGTGATAGCGGCAGATGCCGCCGCGCGAGAGGTGCACGTCCAGCACGTCCGGGTCATGGCGCTGCAGGGATTCCAGGATGGTCGCCTCACGCGGCAGGCCGCCCAGCAGCAGATGCTCCATGCCGCCGCCGACGATGGTATGAAAGATCGCGCCCTCTCGATGGGTGATAGTATCGACCTGGATGACATGGCGGTTGGCGCGGCGGCCGTAATATTGCGGAAACTCGCCAAACGGCCCCTCGGGCTCGGCCACGCCGGGCAGCACCCGGCCTTCCAGAACGATTTCCGCATTGGCCGGCACACGGACGTTGTTGGTTTTACATTTGACCATTTCCACCGGCGCGCCGTGCAGGGCGCCAACGATTTCCATCTCGTCAAAATCCATGGGCACGATGGCCTGACTGGCCAATAACGAAGCCGGATCAACGCCGATCACGATGGCAACCTCGAGCGCCTGGCCGGCTTCCTCGGCCATGCGGCTGTAGGTCCAGGTATGGCGCGGCAGCAGCAGGACGCCGATGCGGTTCTTGCCGCTGATCTGGCAACGGTGGATGGAAACGTTTTGAATGCCGTTGGTGGGATTGCGCGAAATCATCAGGCCGGCGGCGATATAGGGCCCGCTGTCCAGTTCATTGTGCGTGGGCACGGGCAGCTGGCCGTTGATGTCCACCTCTGTATGCACCACCGCCTGCACTGGGCCGTCATCGACCTCGACCCAGGGCAGGGGATTACGCACCGCGTCCTGATAACGGGCGATCAGATCGTCCTCGGAAACACCAAGGCAATCGCCGATCCATTTGCGGCTGGCCAACAGATTGGCGGCCACCGGAATGTCATGGCCGTCGGGATTGGGAAACAATACCGCCTTGTCCAGTTCCAGCTGATCGGCCACGGCGGCCAATTCGTGCACCAGGCCCATGCCGGGTTTGGCCACCGCCAGGCGGTCCGTGGCGGCCAGATGGGTCAGCCACTCACGCAGGTCCCGGCTGCAATGGTTGGCTGATGGCGCGGGGGCTTTGTCGGCTGTCATGGGGGCTATGCCTCGACCACGTTGAAGGCGGGATAGGCCGTCTCGTCATTGACCACATCCCAGGCCAGTTCGACCCGCTGGCCGATGGCGACCTTATCCGGTTCCACATTCAGGACATTACCCAGAATGCGCACGCCCTCGTCCAGCTCCACCGTCACCACGGACAGGGGCAAACGACCCTCCAGGCCCGGCCCCGGCACCCGTACGATGGTGCAGGCATAGACGGTGCCCGTGCCCGCGACCTTGCGCCATTCCAGATTACGCTTGCCCGTGTAGAGGCTGATGGGGCGGGGGTAATGCTGGAACCGCCCGGTATCGGGGCAGTATTGCAGCCTTAACTCACCGTCTTTTGTACCCTGCCAGAATGCGTCGGTATTGACGAACTTGTTGGCCTTGGGCGTGGGGCGGGTTTTGATTTGTTCTTCAGACATCCTAGGCCTCCAAAATCATCGCGGTGGATGTGCCCCAGTTGCGGGCATAGGGAATAACGCCGATACCGGTGACCAGGGCATTCTGAGTATTGGCGACTTGCCGCGCGCCGGCCTCGCCAAACATCTGCCTTACCGCCTCGGCCAGGTTCAGACCGCCGCTTGCCAGACCGGGCTGTCCGGCGGAAAGCTGCCCGCCGCCCGTGTTAAGCGGCAGGTCGCCCTTACAGGACAGATCCGTCGCCATCACATAGTCGCTGCCCTTGCCCTTTTCGCAGAAACCGAAGTCTTCCATCTGCATCATCACGGCGATGGTGAAATCATCGTACGGCTGGAAGCTGCCGATATCGCCGGGCTTCAGGCCGGATTTGCCGAACACCTTGGGCGCCAGTACGGAAAAGCCGGTCTCGGTAATATCCGCCACCGGGTCGGCGCCCTTGAAATTGGTGACTTCGGCATAGGCCGTGGGACGGACCATTTTCTCGATGCCCAGTTCCGTTGCCTTGGCCTCGGTCGTGACGAGAAATGCATTGCCACCGTCACAGAACATGACGCAATCCAGTAGACGCAGCGGATCGGCGATCATGCGGGAGTTCATATAGTCTTCAACCGTGATCGGCTTTTTCAGCTTTTCAAAGGCATTGTCGTTCATAAGGCCGCCCTCGCGCTGGGCAATGGCGATCTTGGCCAGGGCTTCGTAGTTCAAGCCGTATTGATATTCATAACGGCTCATCAACAGACCAAAGGCCGAGGGCGGACCCAGAACGCCCACCGGATCCTGGAATTCGCCGCGCCAGGCGCCGTAATTGGCCCCCCAGTTGGTGCTGGGCGCATCGGCCGACAGCACCACCGCGACCTCGCACTGGCCCTCGCGGATCGCGGCCATGGCGCGGGCCACCCCGCCGGTGGCCGAACAACCGCCCATGCCGCCATAATTTAACCAGGTCGGCGACAGGCCCAGGGCCTCGGTCATGTAGACGGCAAAAAACGGATTGGCGCATTCGCTTAGCGGCACGGTGACCGACAGGCCATCGACCTGGGCTATGTTCACGCCGGTCGATTCCAGCAAGGCGGCAAACGCCTCCCCGGCGAAGTCATAGGCGCTGCGCCCGCTTCTGAATTCCACCGCCGTTTCCGAATAGCCGGCAATGACCATATTCTCGTCTGACAAGGTCCGCTCCTCCAGGATATTTCTTCTTTCGCTGTTGCCGTGATTGTAGCCGCGCTTTGCGTTCCATGAATAGCCCGTGATAGCGTATTGCCCGCAAGACCCCATAAGAGGATGCGGCAAATGACAAAATCGACATCTGAGACCAAAAAAGTCCCGACCTACTGCTTTCAATGCGTATCGGGACCAGACCTGATCAAGGTCGAGGTCGAGGACGGCGTCGCCGTGCGCATCGAGCCAAACCTGAATATCTGCGGCCAGCATCCGGGCCAGGGCACGCCGTGCGTCAAGGCCTATGGTCTGGTGCAAAAAACCTATAATCCGAACCGGGTGCAACAGCCCATGAAGCGGACCAATCCCAAGAAGGGCAAGGACGAAGATCCAGGCTTCGTGCCCATCAGCTGGGATGAGGCGTTGAATACGGTGGCGGACAAGATGAAGGAAATCCGCGCCAAGGGGCTGAAGGACAATTCCGGCTATCCGCGCCTGGCGGTCAGCTTCGGCGGCGGCGGCACGCCAACCCGCTTCATGGGCAGTTTTCCGGCCGTGCTGGCGGCCTGGGGCCCGGCGGATCTGGGTTTTGGCGCCGGCCAGGGCGTGAAGTGCTATCACTCCGAACATCTGTATGGGGAATTGTGGCAGCGGGCCTTTACCCTGGAGGTGGACAGCCCCTATTGCGAATACGTCATCAACTGCGGCAAGAATGTCGATGCATCGGGCGGCGCCACTGGGGTAAGGCGCGGGGCGGAAGCACGTCGGCGTGGCCTGAAGCGGGTCATGGTGGAACCGCATCTGTCCGTCACGGGCGCCATGTCAGCCGAGTGGGTGCCGATCAAGGCCAAGACCGACGCCGCGTTTCTATTCGCCGTCATACACCGCATCATCAAGGAGCGGGATTGGGCCGAGGTCTGCGACGTTAGGTTCCTGAAAGAGGACACGACGTCGCCCTATCTGGTGGGCCCAAACGGCTATTACATGCGCGAACCCAGCACGGAAAAGCCCTTGATCTGGGATCGGGCCGGCGGCCAGGCGAAGCCGTTTGACGCCAATATCACGGACCCGGCCCTGGACGGCAGTTTCACGGTTACGGGCCTGGAACTGGGCGCCGACGAGGAAGCCTGGCGCCATGACGGCGTGGAGGTCAAACCCGCCTTTCAGGTGCTGCTGGATCATATGGAGGAATACACCCCGGACTGGGCCGAAGCCGAATGCGATGTGCCGGCGGAGACCATACGCCGTGTCGGTGACGAGTTCGTGGCCCATGCCCGTGTCGGCGAGATGATCGAGATCGAGGGTGAGATGCTGCCCCTGCGTCCCGTTGGCGTATCCTTAGGTAAAAGTGTCAACAATGGACCGGGCGGCTATCACGCGGTCTGGGCCCGGACCTTGTTGAGCGTCCTGGTCGGCGCCATCGAAGTGCCCGGATCGAACCTGGGAACAAAAGTCCGTCTGAACCGGCCCGCCAACAACAAACATCTAAGCGCCGTATCCAGCCGTGACGGCATCATGGACTTCCCCTTCAACGACACCTCGAAAGAGGGCTGGTCATCCCAGCCGCGCATCCGCAACGGCTATAACTCCCTGGTGCCGCTGTCTTCCAGCTCGCCCTGGGCCCCCGCGTTGGGCCCGGCGCATCTGCCCTGGCTGTTCCAGAAAAAGGCGCCGGACAATTGGCCGCGTCCGACGCTGCCGGATATGTGGATCTGTTACCGCACCAACCCGGCCATATCGTCGTGGAATGCCCCGGAAGTTGCCGAGCGCATCGCTGAGTTTCCGTTCACCCTGTCATTCGCCTACACCCGGGATGAAACCAACCATATGGCGGACATCGTGCTGCCGGAGGCGACGGATCTGGAAAGCCTGCAACTGAGCCGCATTGGCGGCACGGGCTCGGGCGAGCAGTTCTGGAAGCATCAGGGCTGGATGATCCGCCAACCGGCGGTGGAGCCCGTGGTGGACGCCATGGACATGACCGACATCGCCACCGAGATCTGCAAGCGGGTCGGCATCCTGGGCGAATACAACATGGCCATCAACAAGGGCGCGGCGGGCATGAAGCTGGTCAACAACCAGTTCGACTACAGCCTGGATGGCGACGTGGCCTATGGGGTGGAGGAGATCTGGGATCGAGTGGCGAAAGCTGCCAGCCATGATTTGAGCAACGGCGAGGAAATCCATGATCTGGCCTGGTTCAAGGAAAACGGCTACATGCTGCGCGATTTCGCCCAGCGCGAATGGTACCTCTACCCCTATATGAAAGAACGGGGCATCCGTTTCGAATTGCCCTATCAGGAACGCATCAAACGCCATGGCGTGCAGCTGGCCAACCGTTTGCACGAGGTGGGCGTGGAATGGTGGGACGGCCAGTTGGAGGATTATGATCCTCTGCCGAAATACGAATCCTTCCCCGATATCTGGACCGACTATGTCCGCGAAATGGGCAAGGAGCCCGACGATTATCCCTTCTGGGCCCTGACCGCGCGCAGCATGCAATACGCCTGGGGCGCCAACGTGGGCATTCCGCTGATTTACGAGGTGGCGGAGAATGTCGCCGGCCATTCGGGCATTGTCATGAACATGCAGTCGGCTCAGAAAATGGGCATCAACCAGGGCGATCCGGTGGTGATCGAATCCGCCACCGGCATCACCCATGGCAACGCCGTGCTGCGCCACGGCATCCGCCCGGACACGGTTTTGATGATCGGGCAATTTGATCATTGGGCAACGCCCTTCGCCAAGGACCTGAACTTGCCCAGCCTGAATTCCGTGACCGATATCGCCCTATCGTTGACCGACGGCACGGGCAGCGGCTCGGACATCGTGCGGGTGAAAATCAGCAAGGATCTCAGGTTGCGGAGAACCGGCTCGTGAACGAATTATCCAGTAAGCGTAGGGACAAAAGATTTGGCATGGTGATTGATCTGAACAGCTGCGTCGGCTGTCAGACCTGCACCATCGCCTGCAAGCACGCCAACGATACCCCGCCCGGCGTGCAATGGCGCCGTGTCATTGATGTGGAACTGGGAACCTTCCCCAACGTGGAACGCCTGTTCATGGTCACCGGCTGTCAGCATTGCGCCGAGCCGTCCTGCGTGCCGGTTTGCCCCACGGGCGCCACCAAACAGCGGGCCGACGGCCTGGTTACCATGGATTACGATCTGTGCATCGGCTGCGGCTATTGCGCCGTGGCCTGCCCTTATCAGGCCCGCACCATCGCGCATGAGCAGAACTGGTACTATGGCCAACCGACGGCCCAGGAAACCCAGGTGGCCCATGACGACCGCATCGGCGTCGCCAATAAATGCACCTTCTGTATCGACAAGGTGGACAGCGGCCTGGCCGCTGGCCTGACGCCGGGCGTGGACCCGGACGCAACACCCGCCTGCGCCAACGCCTGCATCGCCACGGCGATCCATTTTGGCGATTTCAATGATCCCGACAGTAATGTTTCCCGGCTGAGCAACGAAGACAACAGCGTTCAGATGCACGCCGAACTGGGCAATGATCCGCAGGTTAAATATCTCTATGGCCTGACAAACAGCATGCCAGGACGTGAACGCACGGCGGACGACGTGGACGAATTGGCGTTGCAGGACCCGGCCAATCCCATGGTTGGCAAGGTCCAGAAATTCTGGGACATGCGCGCGGCCATGAACTTTATCCTGGGCGGCATGAGTACCGGCCTGATCATCACGGCCTGGCTATCTTACCTCATGGGCGGCATATCCGAGGGCGCCCTGGTCGGCGTCAACGTGGTGGCCGGCGTGGGCATGGCGGCGGGACTGTTCTTCGTGTTTTTGGAAATCGCCCGCAAGCTGCGTTTCCTCAACGTGCTGCTGCGTCCGCAAACATCCTGGATGACGCGGGAGACTTATGTGGTGGCCCTGTTCTATCCCACCCTGCTGCTGGATCTACTCTGGCCCAGCGGTTTCCTGCATCTGTTGCTGGTCATCGAGGCGGCGGCGTTTCTCTATTGCCAGGCCCGCATTCTGCCGGCGGGCAAGGGCATCCCCGCCTGGCGCGCGCCCTTGATGCCCTGGATGCTGATCGCCACCGGTTTGCTGGAAGGCACGGGCCTGCTGGCCATCTCCGCCACCTTGCATCCAGCGATGCATTCAGGCGCACCGCTGGCGGCGGGCATGGGCGGCGCCCTGGCGGTGATCAACGCCATCCTGTGGCGCAACTACATTACCAACGCCGCCAGCAACGGCATCGGCCCCCTGGCCCGCAAGGCCCTGGGCGCCATCAACCTGCCCCTGCGCCTGATCGGCCATGCCCTGCCGTTGCTGGGCTTCGCCGCCTTCCTCGGCCTATGGCCGACCCAGCCTCTGGTCAGCACCCTGGCCGGCTTGGGCGCCGTGGTCGGCGGTATCATGTGGAAAGTCACGGTGATTACCAAAGCCAGCCATCAACAGGGTTTCAATTTGTCGAAAGTCCCACAACGCGGCTCCGGCACACGGGCCGCACCAGCCAGGATGGGTACGGCGGCTTAACGCAATTTGGTGCGTTTCGCTGCCTTTCGAGGTATTGCGGTCAGCGTCAACGCACGATAGGCATCTATGCCCAAGACGTTCGACGAAATCACAATTTTTGGCCAAAATTAGCAATCCTTTTACTTTACCCAGATACCATCGATAACGTCACCGGGGTGGCTTGCGCCAATTGTTGATGCGCATCCCGGCGCCGGTGATCCACGCGTGATGCGCGGCGGTGGAGGGGAATGTAAATGACGGACAGTTCTGAACCGACTGAAAAAGGCAGTATCGAGGCGGCAAAGGACGCGGTCGAGCAAATCGGCCTGCCTGTCATGAATATCCTGGTGGTGGAGGATTACCAGCTGAACCAGGAGGTCATCTCCGCCATGCTGGCTCATATGGGGCACCGGATCGATATCGCCGAGGATGGATTGGAAGCCGTCTCGGCGGTGCTGCGGTTCCGCTATGACATGATCCTGATGGACGTCCACATGCCGAAAATGGACGGTAACACCGCCGCCCGCCGCATCCGATCACTGCCTCGGCCAGAAGGCGATATTCCCATTATCGCCCTGACCGCCGATGCCTCCAGGGCGCAGCAAGAACAATGCCTTGCTTCGGGAATGAACGAATATTTGACCAAACCCATCGTTCTGCCGGAACTGTTGCAAGCCATGGCGCGGTGCCTGGCACAGGCCAAGGCATCCGATCAGGGCCGCGGCGGGCGATCGGTCAGTGCCGAATTGAAGCGTGATTTCGGGCCTGGGACTGGAACTGGGCCCGGTGTTGGCGCATTCCCTGCCTCGCTCACCGACCCGGCAGTGGACCCCAAGGTTGTGGTGAAATTCGCCGGCATGGTGGGCTGGGATACGGTCACGCAACTGCTTGCGACCTTGGAGAAAGATTTTTCCGAGCATCGCAAAATCATCACACGGGCCGCTGAGATGGGTGAATTCGAGGTGCTGCGTCAGCAAATCCAGGCTCTGAACGGCGTTCTAAGCCAGTTTGGCGCGACCAAGGTTCAGGAAACAGCGCATGTCCTCGAGACATTGTGCAAGGCCGACTTCGGCGATACCGCACTGGACCTGATACCGAAATTCCTGGTCCTATGCGCCGACGCCATCGCTGAATTGCGTCAGATCGTTATCGCGGAAGCACCGGCAAGCAAGCACGGCGCCACGGGGCCGGCATAATCGATTTGCGGTGCGGGGCCGTTCTCGGGCCCAACCTACCCAGCTTCTATTCCTGACTTTCGATGTCGTCGACCAGTTCGGCGAAGCTTTCCTGCACCGCCTCGGCATCCGTATCCGAGGCCGTGACGATTTCTTCCAGTTCGATGTCCGGGTTCATGACCACGCTCATGGGCGTGGGTGCCAGGGGGACGAAATCGCCCATTTCATCCGTCGCGACCGCATCCCGGCGCAGGCTGCGCCAGATGGCGAACAGGCACAGCAGCGCCATGGCGCCCGCGATGGTATGAAAAAACCCATCCGGCCCCACCAGATCCATGGCCAGGGCCGCGATCGGCGCGCCGAGGGATGATCCCACCGCCGCCGTCAGCACCAGGGCACCGCTGGCCGCCACCATCTGGCTGGGATTGAGATAGTCATTGGTATGGGCGGTACACAATGCATACAGCGGCGTTGACAGTCCGCCAATCAAGGCGACCATCAAATATGTTGACCAACCATTGCCGATAAATTTGCCGGCGAATCCCGGCGCGATGAGGGCAACGGCGACACCGGCGGCAGAGGTGGCGATAATGACCTGACGGCGCCCGATGACGTCGGACGCCTTGCCGATGGGATATTGCAGAAATGCCCCGCCCAGCACGATGGCGCCCATGAACAGGGAAATTTCCCGTACCGAAAGGCCAATCTCGGTGGCATAGACGGCGGCCATGCCGAAGATAGCCCCCATCATGACGCCGTTCACCCCCATGCCGAATACGCCCAGGGGTGAAACCCTGAAGAGTTGGACCACGCTCACGGTTTCCGAGGTGTTGAATTCCGGTGCCCGGCTAACCGAGAGCAGAATGGGAATAACGGCAATACTGACCAAGACCGAAATCAGCACGAACAGTTCGTAGGATGATGGCGAGGCGGCATTCAACAAGAACTGTCCGCCGGCCATGCCGCCCAGGCTGATCAGCATATAAAAACTGAGTAGCTGCCCACGGGTTTCGTTTTCCGAGGCATCGTTAAGCCAGCTTTCCGCCACGATATACAGGCCCGCATAGGCAATGCCGGTAACGAAGCGCATGGCCCACCAGACCCATGGATCGATGATCACCGCGTGCAGCAGGATCGAGGTGGACGCCAGGGATGCCATGGCGCCGAAACTGCGAATATGACCGACCCTGGTAACGATTTTCGGCACGATAACGGCGCCGGCCAGCAGACCGATGAAATAGCCGGACATCACCAGCCCGGTGGTGGTGATATTGAAGCCCTCCATCGAGGCCCGCAGCCCCAGCAACGAACCCTGCAGGCCATTGCCCAGCATGATCAGGCCAAGGCCCAAAAACAGCGCCCAACTATCTGAAATTACCCGCAGCACATCAGACCACCTATCCTCCGCGATAGCGAAGCCGGAGACGGATTAGACCCGAGGGAGGTTGTTGCCGCCGTTATTGCGCCAAATGCTTTCGAACGTGGTCCAGGAAGACGTCCAGCTTGTCATGGTGGGCCCAATGGCCGGCCCCTTCGATAGCGGCAACGGTGGCATTCTGGAAGCTTTCCAGGCGGCCGTCCTGCTCCGGGTCCGTGGCCCAGCTTTCCGTACCGCGAACCAGCAGCGTCGGGCAGGTGATGCGCGACCATAAATGGCGCACATCGTCCGTGGTCAAACCATATGGGCGGAAGATCCGCACATAATTGTCGAACTTCCAGCTATAGGTGCCGTCTTCGTTCTGGTTGGCGCCATGCACGGTCAGATGCCGGGCTTGTTCCTCGGTCAGATGCGGGTTCTCCTCCTGCATCCGTCGGAAGGCGTCTTCCAGGCTGGCATAGCGCCGGGGCGTGCGGCCCGACAGTTTCTTCAATTCATCGGCCCACTCGTTCAGGCGGGTATCGATGGTCTTGCCGGCATTCTTGGCCAGCATGGCGGGGGAGGAACCCAGGCCTTCGATGGCGGTGATGCTCTTGACGCTATCGGGATACAGGCCGGCAAATTGCAGACTGATCATGCCGCCCAGGGAATGGCTGAGGATGGTCACCGGCGCCATGTTTTTTTGCTCCACAAGGTGGGCAATATCATAAACATATTCGGGCATGGTATAGCTGCCGCCAATGCTCCATTGGCTATCGCCGTGGCCGCGCAGATCGGGCGCGATGATGTGGTATTCATCACGGAAAGCTTCCGCCACCCAATCCCAGTTGCGGCAATGGTCCCGACCGCCATGCACCAACAGCATGGGCGGCGCGCCCTCGTTGCCCCAATCCACATAATGTAGACGCAGGCGTTGCGAAAAATAGATATGGCTGGCGGGACCGGAAGTTATTTTCGGCACGGCTTTTATCCCCCAAATTTCAACGGATGCACTAGGGCCTGTGGACAATTAGCTCGCCGCCGTGGCGGGAGCGATTTTTCGCCCACGGTAGGAGCGGCTGGCGCCATGTGGCAGGCCCACATAAGCCGGTCGCGACGCCGCGTGGGCGAAAAAGCGTCCCGTCCCGAAGGGATCCGGCCCAATTGGCCCATGGCCGCGTCGCTCGTCGTTGAATATGCTCGGCATGTCCTTCCTCCTCGCTCCTTGCCATGGGCCAATTTGGCTCGGACCACGGCGGCGCGATAATTGTCCACAGGCCCTAAGCGGCTTTTTTCAAATACCGGGCGACCAGGGTCTCGGCGATCTGAACCGTGTTCAAGGCCGCGCCCTTGCGCAGATTGTCCGATACCACCCAGATGTTCAGGCCGTTTTCAATGGTCGGGTCAACGCGGATGCGCGAAATGAACGTGGCGTATTCACCGACGCATTCCACAGGCGTGATATAACCGCCCGGCTCCCGCTTATCGACCACCATGCAGCCCGGCGCCTCGCGTAGAATCTCGCGCGCCTCGTCATCATCGATTGGGCGCTCGAACTCTATATTCACCGCCTCGGCATGGCCGACAAAGGTCGGTACCCGCACACAGGTTGCCGTCAACTTGATGGCCGGGTCCATGATCTTCTTGGTCTCGGCCGCCATCTTCCATTCTTCCTTGGTATCGCCGTCGTCCATGAAGACATCGATGTGCGGGATCACGTTGAAGGCGATCTGCTTGGGGAATTCCCTTGGGCTGGGCTGATCATTGACGTAGATGCCCTTGGTCTGAATAAACAGCTCGTCCATGGGCTCCCGCCCGGCGCCGGAGGTGCTTTGATAGGTGGCGACCACGACGCGCTTGATTTTGGCCCGGTCATGCAGCGGCTTCAGCGCCACCACCAATTGCGCGGTGGAACAATTGGGATTGGCGATGATATTGCGCTTGTCATAGCCGGCCAGATCATGGGCGTTGACCTCCGGCACCACAAGGGGAACGTCCGGGTCCATGCGGAAGGCGGAGGAATTGTCGATCACCACGCAGCCGGCTTGGGCCGCGATCGGTCCCCACTTGCGGCTGATATCGCCGCCGGCGGAAAACAGCGCGATATCCACGGTGGAGAAATCGAAT